>JANNWV010000183.1:0-21631 GCA_031408815.1 Gammaproteobacteria bacterium | reverse complement strand
ACTCCAGCCACCACAGGGCACCCATAGCGGTAGATTGCTGGCGAAAGTCGACCAGGCCATGCCAGAGTGCCCACACGACTCCGAGCCACAAGCCGGCAAAAAACAGCCGCTGCCGATGCAGCAACCGCGGCGCTGCGAAGCCTGTCCAGCCAACCTCCTCGAAGCTGCCCGCAGCGAGGCCGATGACGAAGAGGGGCCACTGGAATCGCGGCGAGAACGCCGGATCCAAAAAGACGCTTAACGGCCACAAGGTCGCTAGCAACAGCACAGGCATAGTCATCAATGCGACCATGTACCAGCGAAGACCGACCCGCCAATGTGCTGCGCCCGCCCCGAGCCGCCGAAGCCCGGCCCGACCCTCGAGCAGCGCCGTCAACGCCAGCCCGGACACGCTCGGCCCCAGGAGCATGAGCGCGAAGATGAGACCCGTGTCCAGCGGCTTCAGGTCAACCAGATCGAAGTCCGTCGCACCCATGACGATCAGGATGCCACCCCAGCTGATACCGAAAGCCAGGGCGAAGAAGCTGCACACGGGGTAGCGCCGCAGCCATGGTTCGAACTTCATGGCCAGACCTTCGGATCGAGAAGCATCACGATTTGCGCCATGACCTCGTCGTCATGCCCGACCCAGGTGTGACCGCCTTCATCGAAGCCGACGAACTTCGACCCGGCGATCTGGAAAGACCAGCGGCGTGACCACGACCAGTTGCATGACATACACGATGCTGTTCATCGTTGCGTAGAGCACCGCAAAACACAGACCAAGAAGCGCCCAGACCCGGTGCTCCGGCGGTGCGGCGTCCAGAACGCAGGCCATCAACACCAGGCAGCTCCAGGCCAACCGCAGCGACGGCGCAAAGCTCAAGGGGTTGACCCAGATGGCAGGTATCAACAACGTTAAATTCGCGACCAGCGCCACGATGCTGAAACAAGTAGCGAAAAAGCGCGGACATCAGCGCTGCCCAGATGCCGATTCTCGGAGTGCATGCGCTCATGGTCGCGCTCATGCAGGCCCCCTAGGTGCCCACTGATAGCTCAATTTCTTTACGGCGCCGTGAAAGTAGGCCTTGCGGCCTTCAGGCCGCACCCAGGCCGCTTCACCGGCCATCGGAATCAGCATGCCATCCTGCGGCTGGTAGTCGGAAAAGCCGCAGTCCCAGGGCAGCATCAGCATGTCCCCGTCCTTGCCCACTCCGGCACCCCGCGCCTCTGCACGCACCGAGGCAATCAAGCCGGCATCGTTGAAGCGGAACAGCAAGGTCAATGTGATCGGGCCATCGACGATGGTGGCGTTGGCTGAGGCGTTGTCCACCGCTTCCCATCGCACGCCCTGGCTGGGCAGCAGCGCAGTGGGATACCACGGGCTTTCGGCAAAGTAGCGCATGAACTCGCCGCGCGCGATTTCGCCGTCGCCGTGTGAGTTGGCCACAGTGAAGAGCCCGAACAGCTTCGCATACAGACTGCCGTTGCCGGCGATGTAACTGTCTTCCACGCGCGCGGGCACGCCGGGAAACATGGCCACCTGGGCATCCCACAAGAAACCTGGTCTTCGGGTGACAACCCGCTGACGCGAGGTGAACGGCTTCCATTGCTCGGCGGCGGCCGACATGTTGATGGTGCCAGTCATCTCGATAGCAGCCCCAGCAATAATCGGCTGTCCGTCCGTCAGGACCGTGCGGAAGTAGCGTTGCACCGGCGCAGGAAGCCCTTCGAGTTCATGCGCGTCAAAGCGCGTGGGTGACGGGAACCGACCCTGCGCCCCAACGTTTCCTGACTCGAGCAGGCTGGTGTGCGCGCGAACCAGTTCGACCCAACGGGCATTGCCGACCACGCGCAATCCCATGGCAACGACTACCAGCACCCCAAGCGCGATACCTAGCCACATCAGCACTGTCATTGCATTTCCTTTGGTTCGATGCCTGTCGCTCACACCAGAACGGCCTCGACCGGCCGCCGCAGTGAGCGTGGCAGCAATGGGCCGCGACCGAATCGCACGACGAGGTCCGGCCGTTGGCCCGTCAAGCCCAGTGCGGCGGCGAAGGGCGGACGAAGTGCCGCCACTTCAATCGGCTGGTTCAAGAAGGCATTGCGAATGCCCAGCGCCGTGGCCTGCAGTGCGAAGCGCTCGTAGCAGCGCCCCACCTCCACCCAGTGCGCCTTTGCGTCGGTCTTGCCCACGAACACCGCAATGCCGGCGGAACTGCGTACCTGCCGCGCGTACTTGTCGTTCTCGCCTTTCGGCGTGAAGACCCAGCGAAACGCCAGATCGCCAATCCATGACGGGATGTTGGGATTGCCCGAGCTCGCGCTGTACAGCCCGTCGCGCGTGCGAACCGCATCGGCGCCGTTGAACCGGATCCAGGCTTTCAGCTCCTTGACAAAGGCGGGGTCGTCCATTTGCGCCGTATTGCCTCGAATGACGTAGTCCAGCGTCTGCTCCATGGCCTGGCGTTCCGTCAGCAGCAGCAGGCGCACGGTGTCCGAACTGCCGGCACGCTGCAGCAGCGTCAGTTCTTCAGCCGACAGCGGCTTGCCGTCGTAGTCACCTCGCGTGCATTGGCGAAGGGGGATGGCCGTGAACAGTGGTGTGGCCTTGGCTCGAGTGGGTTCAAGCGTCACATGCACCGCGCCGCTGGCGGGGTCGAACTGCGCCTCGCCCTTGAGACCGTGGGCGAGTGCGGCCTGGAGCAGGTTCTCGGTGGCGCAGCCCAGCGAGACAAAGAGGTGATGATCGTCCGGGTCGACCGCAGGGCAGCGACGAGCGAGGTCGGGCAGGATGGTGATGGATCGGCCACTGTCTTCGAGTGCAAACTTCCAGCACTGGGTGTTGTGGCTTGACGGCGCCAGCGTGGCGTAGCGAACCAGTTCCCGACCGAGCGCGTCGCCACTGAGACCCGTCACGGCACCCGTTTGCCAAGTGCGCGCAGCGACCGCCTCGTAGCCGTCCGCTGCGGGCTCTTGGGAACAGCCGGAAAGCGCAAGAGGGCTGGCCACCAGCCATGGAACCGAAGCGACGAACTGTCTGCGTGTGATCATGATTTCAATGCCCGAGGTTGTTGGCCTGCAGTCGCCAGCAAAGCGACGCTCACCACGCCAGCGGCAATGAGGCCAAGGTCAGGCAGCACGCCGAGAAGAAAAGCAGCCTGGGCGCCGACCAGGCTCCACAGCAAAGGAACGATCATTGCGCTGCGCGGCGTTGGCGGCACTGCGAAGCAAAGAAGGCCGATGGTGAAGATCGTTGTCGGACACGGCAGGCCAAAGGTCGGTGTCGCCGGATATGGGTGGCCGACGTAGGCCGACCAGACCGGATACACCACCAGCGCGAAGATGATCAGCACGACACCGGTAGTTGCCTTCAATCCCGGGAGCCACCGGAACGAAAGTCGGTGTCGAATCACACCCTGCCAGATGAAGACGGCCGCGCCGACGGCGGAGAGGGCAGCGAATCCATAGGCCGGGGGACTGATGCGAGCGAAGAACGCCAAGTGGTACGCCACGGCGGTCCAGGCCCACAGCCCCCCGAGGATGGCGGACACCGCTACGCCAGACCAGGGTCCAGGCCTCAGCGCCGCCACCACTGCGGCCAAAGCCATGGCGACGAGGAGCCACTGCACCGGCCACACGGCCATGTTGTAGTCACGGAAGACACCGTAAAACTCTTCGATTGTGAACGGGAGTTCCATAGCCACTCAGCTTGGGCGACAAGCGTCTCTGTGGTCTGTGCGTTAGCACACAGCAGGCCACAGGTTGGAACCGGGAAATTCGGACCTCGCGTTAACGACGCCTTGGCCGTCATCGCACCAGTTGCTACTGGGGCCGCACTTTGGTTAGCGACTTGCGACGGTATCGCACATGTCGACGGCAATCGAAGCTCAGTTGTCCCGAATTTTCGGTAGACCTTAATGGCCGCATTTTCGGGTTTAGCGGCTCATTTGTCTGTCTCTTGTGGGTCGGTTGCCGACCAAACGGATTGAAGGTCAACTAGCGGCCAGAAGCGGACCTTCCCCGCCGACTCCTGATTCATTCTGTCCGGGGATAAGTTCTTGTGATTCCGATGTACTCCGCTTCCAGAGTGAGGTAAACCGCTCCTTGAGTCGCTGCCCTCAGGTGCTTTGCACTCGAACTTGATTCACGCTTTGCGCCGCAGTTTGTCTAGGCCCGCAAGAATAAGGTCCAGTCCAAATTCAAGGTCGTGCAGTCCATCGTGTTTGCCGTTGATGACTTGTTGAGACATTCCGTTGAGATAAGGAAACTGCACTGCCGGAATCATGGGAAGAAACATCTTGGCCATCTTTGCATACTCATCCGGCTCGAATGGGAAGTTCAGCTTCTGCAATGTGAAGCCGTAGACATAGCTGTCTAACGCATTCCATGCGTGGTCCGCCATTACGTACGAAAAACCTGCTTCATGCAGGCAACCTATCGTTGCGTCGACATAACGCAGCATCGCTGGGCCAACGTTGGGGCGCGAGACGACGAGCATGGTTGCCCAAGGGTGGCGGACTAGCGCCTGATGCGTGGAAATTGACCGTCGGCGCATTTCTGCCTTCCAGTTTCCGCCGATCGCAGGTACCTCGAACTCAGCGGCGACGATGTCGACAATGCCATCAAGGATGTCGTCTTTATTCGAGACATGTCGGTATAGCGACATTGCCTCGACCCCAAGAGCCTCACCCAGCCTTCGCATCGACAGCGACGCAATGCCATCCTCATCTGCAAGCGTGACGGCAGCATGCAGCACGCGCTCCTTGCTGAGGCCGGGGCGAGAAATTGGCTGCCGTGGGGTATCTTTCTTGCTCAAAGTCTGGCTCCTACTGTTTTTGTAATTGCGGCGGTTACTTAAGCGTTGCAGAAGTATAGCTTATGATGTAAGCTTACACTGTAAGTCATTTTCAATGGCCGCTCTGATGCAAAAAAACACAATGAATACACATGTAACTTCTACCGCGCTGCGGGCATCTAACGTGGCTGCATCGCCAGCAACTGTGGTTGACAGACGAACCATGAAAGCGATGGTTCATCAACGCTACGGATCGCTCGATGAGCTGGCACTTGGCGAGATCCAGAAACCCGTACCCGGTGATCATGAGGTACTTGTCCGCGTGCAAGCGGCGGGCCTGCATATCGGTGACTGCTTTGGCGTGCGGGGCGCGCCGTTTGCCATGCGGCTTGTTTCAGGGGTGCTGAAGCCCAAACGCGGTATTCCTGGATTCGACTTGGCAGGAACGGTTGAAGCGGTAGGTGCCCGCGTCACGCGGTTTAAGCGCGGCGATGAGGTATTCGGTGCGCACCACGGCACTTGCGTGGAGTATGTGACAGCCGCCGAAGACAAGCTTGCGCTGAAGCCCACTTCGTTCAGTTTTATTGAGGCAGCGTCGCTGCCGACCTCAGCCCTCGCAGCCCTTCATGCGGTGCGCGATGTTGGCAAGGTTCAGCCCGGCCAGCGAGTATTGATCAACGCCGCTTCAGGGGGCGTGGGCAGCTTCGCAGTGCAGATTGCCAAAGCGTTTGGCGCTGAGGTAACGGGCGTGTGCAGTAGCAAAAACAAGGAACTTCTTCTATCAATCGGTGCTGACCACGTAATTGATTACACCAAGGAAGATTTCACCAGCAGTGCGAAGCGCTACGACGTAATTCTCGACAACCTCGAAAACCACTCTTTGTCAGACTGCAGGCGCGCGTTGACGCCGACGGGCATGCTCATTCTGAACAGTGGCACTGGCGCGCAGGGCGTCAAAATGCTGCTGCGTCTCATTAGGCCGCTGGTGGTGACAGCCTTCGTGCCCCAAAGGCTGCGCCGGTATCTCTCGGTACCGAATCAAGACGACCTCGTCGTGCTCATGCGGTTCGCGGAAGAGGGAAAGATCAGGCCCGTCATCGATGCCACATATCCGTTGGGCGAGACACCGGCAGCCCTCAAATATATCGAAGCAGGGCACGCCCGCGGAAAAGTTGTTGTGACCCTGTAAGTCTGGATCGCAGCGTACCAAATTGGTTACTTCATTAACCATCGGAGCTTTCAATGAATTCAAGCCTTACACGTAGTTTCATTTCCACATCGCGTCGATTTGCCGCCATCGCAATTTCTCTCCTCGGGCTGCTATTTGCAGCTGGCGTTCATGCGGAGACGTCTGAAAGGAAGATCGGCTTTTCGGTACAAGTCCACACCGAGGGGTTCCTTAGCGCTACCGTCGCCAAAATTTCCGTGACCCAAGTCAGTCCAGATTCCCAGGCGCAGTCAGCAGGGGTTGCGGTTGGTGACGAGCTGGTCAAGATTCAAGAGATTATCGTGCCGGGAAACCACGGATCAACACTAAAGGAGCACATGACATTTGTTCCAGGCGTCCCCAAAAAGATGACCTTCAAGCGACCGACCGGGGCGCAATACGAGGTTGTTTTCCGCCGCGCTGCCGCGCCGATGAGCGCCTTGTGAGCGCTCAGCCTGGCAATGGAATTGGCCTAAGCGGCCAATAGCGGATCTTCCCGCTGATCGCCCAACTACGAACTAAAACTCGCTGAATCATGAAACCTGCTCAATTTTTCTCCCGCCATCACTGGAAATATCGAGCCTGGCCCCTTAAATTCCGCTTACTGAGCGTTAGACCGCATGAAACCGACTCCTCGCGAATCCGAAGTGCCGTTGAACAGCCGAGTCTCTGAACTGGTTCACGGCGCCAACTTTTATGACTCTTGGAGCATAACCTCGGCCAGGATCGAGCGCTCTGCGCTTGAGCACTTTCTCGCAGCGGCTGAGAAGACACCTCGTTGGGTCAATGCGGCCATGAGCGCCAGAAATCGGCTCGTTCAGTTCTTCGGCCTGAAGAATCTTGGTGCGATGGACAGCCTTGATGGAACGCGAGAGCCAACGGACTACGTGCCGGGTGACCGTGTCGGAATCTTCACTCTCTTCGAGAACTCGTTCGACGAGGTTCTACTTGGCGATCGAGACAAACACCTGAACGTCGTCCTCAGTGTTCACAGGAAGCTCCTGCCAGAAGGCTTGGCTGTCGAGGTCACCCTTACAACAGTGGTCCACGTAAAGAACCTGCTTGGTCGCCTGTACATGCTTCCGGTCGCTCCCGCTCACAGAATCATTGCTCCTGCTGTGCTTGCAGGCATCGCCGAGCCCAGGCCTTCGGGCCAGGAATGGCCGGTCGACCGCTTCAAATCCACGCCGTAAAGCGGACGATCGAGGCGTCTTTCCTCAGTGCTTCCTAACGCTGGAGAAGTTCAATGTATCCCTTGTAACTGAACTGCTGGCTCCGCTTCTGTTCGGTGCTGCTGGCTAGGACATCGACGCTCTGCAGCACCTTGATGGCCGTGCTGGCTGTGGGAAAGGTCACGTCCAGCTTTTCTGCAGCGAATGTGGTGGTTAGGCGCGGCATCGTCGGCAGCATCTCGAAGAGGCGAATGGCTTGCACGGTGCCATTCTTCGCGGCCATGACTTTCTTGCGGTCGGCCGCGACCAGCGACGCGATGTCGATGATGCTGCGCTGCGCGGCCTCGGCCGCCTCGGTCGTGCAGTCGAGGAAGAAGTTCACCCAGCTCTCCCAGTCGCCTTCGGTGCGGATGGCCGACAGGAGGCGGTAATACTCGGCTTGGTGCTTCTTGAGCTGGCCGGAGACGTAGAGCAAGGGTTCCGGCAACAGTTTCCAGTTTTCCAGCAGTGCGGCGATCAGCAAACGTCCGATACGCCCGTTGCCATCGAGGAAGGGGTGGATCGTTTCAAACTGCGCGTGGATCAACGCGATGCGAACCAGCGGTGGCAACGCAGGCGCGTGTTCGTGAATGTAGTGCTCCATCTCCCCAAGCAAGCGGCCGACTTCAGTGTGCGGCGGCGGAACGTGGACGGCGTTGCCCGGCCGGGTGCCGCCTATCCAGTTCTGGGAGCGGCGGATTTCGCCGGGTAGCTTCTGCTCGCCGCGCACGCTGTTCAAGAGGATCGCGTGCGCCTCGCACAGCAGTCGCGTCGAGATCGGCAGGCCTCTTTCGGCATTGAGTTGGCGTCGCGCGTACTGGAACGCCTGAAGGTAATTCGTCACGTCGCTGACGTCGGTGGTGCTGGCCGCGTCCATGCCGGATTCTTCGTCGAGTAGATCCGTCAGCGTCGCTTGCGTGCCCTCCATCTGAGAGGTCAACAAGGCTTCCTTGCGGATGGAGCTGTAGATCAGCCACTCGGCGGACGCGACCAGGCCCGACATCGCTGAGAGGCGTCCCAGAGCCTGTTCTGCGGCCGCGTTGCCTGCGTAGCAGGCCGGGTCCAGCGCAGGTTCCGCCGGCGGCAGGGGAAGGGGCACGAAGGCATTGACGGCCTCGCCGCCCGTCGCCGTGGTCATGTAGATGCCGGTGGTGCGTGGCATAGGCGTGCTCCAAGTGGGTCTTGAAAGGGCCATCAAAGGTAATTTTAGAATGCTCGACCGTTATTAAAGCATGCTTTAATAATTCGGCCAGGTGCAAGTTACCTAGACGTCACCCTGCGGAGGGTCTCCAAGATTTTTTGTAAACGGGCCGTTACAGGCCCACCCGAAAGCAGCGCTTCGCGAGCGGCTGCTTCGGGTCGGAAACCGCCTCGCCTTAACTCGACAGCATGGACCGCGGGTCGAGTCCGGAAGGGCAATGATCGAACGTGACTGGAATGCCGTGCGCCTCCAGCAGTGCCGCGATCTGGCGTTGGCGCATCTGGAAGCGGACGAAGCCGCGTTCGATTCGCGCTGATTCTGCGTTTCGCATTTCTTCTGGCTGCAGTGCCAGCCATGCGTCGTCGTCGAGCATTGCGATGCGGGCCTGGCCATCCACCAGATGCACCATCGGTTCTGGCGGCTGGTCCAGCCAGCATTCCTGGCCGGGGGATAGCAGCGCGGTTTCGAGCACGGGCCACAACGCGCCCAGGCCGACGTTTTCATATTGCATCGCGGTCATCGCCGCCAAGTCGTGCAGGGTGAGGTAACGCGCGTGTTCGATGGTGGCGCCGAAGGCTTCTTGCGCAAGAAGCGCGGTGTCGGCGCCGGCCATGCCGGTTTCGATCAGCACGGCTTCGAGTTGTTCGGCGACTTGCGTGGCGAGCATCGCGTCGCCGCGCAGGACGAACGGCAACAGCCGCAACGAACCGCCGGCGAAGGCGGGATCGGGGCGCAGGTTGGCGGGCGCATCGGCATCCGCGCCGGCGACGGCGGCCGCGCCATCGACCGCGGCGTTGCCGGCGCCGAAGGCGATCACCCGGGCATTGCCGGCGCCCGGCGCCTGCGCGATCAATCGCTCGAGCTCGCGATGCAGGGGCCAACCCGGGCGCAGCAGCTCGACCGGGTCGAACAGGCCGGCCAGCAGCGCGAGATCCAGCCCGGCGGCCTCTGGGACCAGCTTGGCCAGGTCGCGGGACACCAGGCTGGCAAGCGCGCCGGCCGCGTCGGCAGCCAGCAAGTCGCGGGCGACGCCGGTGCCGGGCGAGAGTTCCAGGGCGAGCGCGCCATGGCAGGAAAGGGTCGGGGTCATGGTCTCCATACGCCCGGGTTTGGAATCCCGGGCCAAGGCCACTAAGCTATGGCAGCGCCATTATGCCAGCGCCCCGCAGCGATCTTTCCAAGGACCTTCCATGAGCACCGCACGTCGTGTCGCCATTCTTGGCGGCGTTCGCATCCCCTTCTGCAAGAACAACACCGCCTATTTCGACGTCGGCAACCTGGGCATGTCGATCAAGACGCTGGGCGCGCTGGTCGAAAAATTCGGCCTGCAGGGCGAGGTACTGGGTGAAGTGGCGATGGGCGCGGTGCTGAAGCATTCGTCCGACTGGAACCTCGGTCGCGAAGCCGCGCTGTCATCGGGCCTGTCGCCGCTGACGCCGGGCATCACACTGCAGCGTGCCTGCGGCACGGGCCTGGACACGGTGATCACCGTCGCCAACAAGATTGCGCTCGGGCAAATCGAAGTGGGCATCGGTGGTGGATCGGACACGACCTCCGATGTGCCGATCGCGGTGAACAAGAAGCTGCGCCGTCGCCTGTTGAACCTCAACATGGCGCGCAGCTTCGGCCAGCGATTGAGTGCGGCCGTGAAGGGTTTTTCGTTTTCTGAATTCAAGCCCGAGTTCCCGGGCGTTAGCGAACCGCGCACTGGCAAAAGCATGGGCGACCATTGCGAAATGATGGCCAAGGAATGGAAGATTGCGCGCGAGGACCAGGACCAACTCGCCTATCAGTCGCACAAGAATGCCGCCGCGGCCTACGAGCGCGGCTTCTTCAAGGACCTGGTGGTGCCGTTCCGCGGCCTGGAGCGCGACAACATCCTGCGCGCCGACACCTCGCTGGAAAAACTCGCCACGCTCAAGCCTGCCTTCGACAAGCATTCCGGGCAGGGCACGTTGACGGCCGGCAATTCGACCAATCTTTCCGACGGCGCATCGGCGGCCTTGCTGGCATCGGAAGACTGGGCGCGCGCGCACGGCAAGGACATCCAGGCGTACCTGGTGGACGCGCAGGTGGCTGCGGTGGATTTCGAACACGGCGAGGGCCTGCTGATGGCGCCGACCGTGGCGGTGGCGCAGATACTCAAGCGCAACAATTTGACCCTGCAAGATTTCGACCTCTATGAAATCCACGAAGCGTTCGCGGCGCAGGTGCTGTGCACGCTGAAGGCCTGGGAATCGGAGGATTACTGCAAGAACCGACTCGGTCTGGATGGCGCGCTCGGCGCGATCGACCGCAGCAAGTTGAACGTGGTCGGCTCGTCGCTGGCCGTGGGCCATCCGTTCGCCGCGACCGGCGCGCGCATCGTGGCGACGGCGGCGAAGCTGCTGGAAGAACGCGGGTCCGGTCGCGTGCTGATTTCGATCTGCACCGCAGGCGGCATGGGCGTGGTCGCCATCATCGAACGCTGATCGCCGCAACGCGCGGCCGATGGATTCGCGTCGCCAAATCAGTGTCGCAGTCGCGGCAGGCCGTGCTCGTCGCGTTGTTCGGCCACCGCTTCGTCGGCGATGATTTCGCGCAGGCTGCGGTCGCCCATCGCGCGCGCAGGTTCACCGCGTTGCAGGCGTAGCGCATTGGCATAGCTCGATTGCGCGCGTGGCGAATCGTTGTCGGCCGTGTACACATGGCCGAGTTCTTCCCAGGCTTCCGCGCCGGCGCCTTGCGCAATGGCGCGGTTGATCACCTCGGCGGCGTTGCCGAATTGCTGGCGGGCGCGCAGCAGGCGACCGAGCGCGAGCGCGAGTGACGGGCTGGCCGGATGCGCGGCCAACCAGGCTTGCGCGCGATCGAGGCGCAGGTCGTTGCGCGCGGCGGGAAGCAGGCCGAACTGGCGAACCAATGCGTCATTCCATTCCCGGTCAATGGCGGATGCGAGCGTATCGGCGGCTTCGGCTTCCAGTCCCAGCTGACTCGAGCGTTGCGCATAAGCGAGCAACGATTCTTCATTGTCACGCAGGCGTGCAGGCAAGCCGAGCCAGCGTTGGTGCAGGTCGTCGGCGTGTGCGGACTGGCGCAGTGCGGCAGCGTGCCAACGCAATTCCAGCGCGGCCAAAGACTCCGGAGCCAGGTCGAGGTCGCTGCCGGGCTGCGACAGCAGTGCGAGTGCTTCCGACGCGCGGCCCAACGAAACCAGGGCTTCGCCACGAAGGATTTGCCCGCGGGGCGGAAGCTGCTTTTTCTCTTGCCAGGGAGTCAGGACTTCAATGACGGCTTCGGGCCTGGATTGCTTGAGCAGGGCGTGCGCCGATTCGAGCGCGGCGGCAAGCGGGTCGAGTTTCGCGAGGGCCGCCTGTTGCATGGCGGCGCCCAGCAGGTCGCCGCGGCGCGAGGCGGCCTGACGCGCGGCCAGTCGCGACACGGTGGCGGACTCGTCGTCTTCCGCCGCTTTGGCAAGCAGGGCTTCCGCACGCGTGTAGCGACCTTCGTTCAAGGCCAGCAAGCCATTCACCAGGCGTTTACGGGCCTGCGTTTGCGCGAGCCGATGCCAGGCGGTGAACGGCAGGCGCAACAAGGTCCACAAGGCCCACAGGCCGAACCAGAGCAAACCCCAGCAGGCCAGGAAAACGGCCAGCGATTGGAAGACCAGGGTCGAACCGTGCCAGCGGATCACCACTTGCCCGGGGTCGATCGAAAATTGTTCCCAGGCCAGCGCGCCCAGGGCGGCTAGCGCCAACCACCACAACAGCGTGCGGAAAAAACTCATCGGCTGGCCCGGCGACTGCGCTGCAGGTCCTGGAGTTGCTGCAGGGTGGAGCCGGCGATCGGCAGGTCGTAGCTGAGCGCCAGCGTGCCGAGGCGCTTGAGGCGTGCGCGGCGTTCGCGCAGCAGCGCGCTGTCGGGATACAGGCGTTGCAGCCAGCTGTCGATATGCAAAAGGCTGCGACGAAAGGCGGTTTCATCCGTTTGCGCCAAGGCGCTGCGCGCGAGTGCAAGCTCCAGGCCCATCGCCGCCTTTCCGGTTTCGCGGTCGGCCGGCGAGATCAGGTCCTGGTCGCCGCTGCGGCGCACCTGCACCAGTGAATCGATCAGTCGCTTGATGTTGCCCTCGTCGCCGGGCGTTTCGGCATTGACCACGGCGCCGGCGTCGAGCTTGGGCAACACGGCTTCGAGTGCATCAAGTTCACCCGCGGCCTGCGCGGCGGGATTGGCGGGAAGCGCGCGCAATGCACTGAGTTCCTGGGCGATGGTCTGGCGCAGATCGAGCAGGGCCGGATCGCTTTGCGAGGTCAGCACGCCCTGGGCAAGTTCGGTCGCGCGGATCGCGCCGGGCAGGTCACCGGCCAGTCCGAGCCGTTGCTGTGCCAGGGTCAGCAGCAATTCCACTTCATCCAGGCGCAAAACCGCCACGCCGTCGCGACGCACGCTGGACAGGTCGCGCACGCTGTCTTCCAGCAACGAAGACCGCTGCGTGCTGGCCAGTACTTCATCGCGAAGCAGACCGGTGCGGGCGCGGGTGTCGGTGAGTTTCTGGTTGAGTGATTCCTGGCTGCGACGCAGGCTGGTGATTTCTGCCTCGACCTGCAGCAGTCGCGCGTCCAACGCTTCCGGACGCAAGTCTACGACGTCGTCGCCGACGGCAATCTTTGAATTCCAGGTACGCCAGCCGAGCAAGGCCGCAATCAGCGCGGCGATGGCGAGCAGGACCCACAGGGCAGCGGGAAGCCGGCGGGGCGGAATCGGGGGGGAAGGATCGGGCACGGGCTGGCTCATGTGACGGGTAAACGCAGAAACACGGTAAATGCTACCGGATGCGACCCGCTCCCACATGACTGGCGAGTGTAGCGACGAGGCTGGCCGGCAGGGCGTCACTGGCGCGCAGCACCTTTTTGAAGGCCAGCGACCGGGCCAGTGTCGCCAGTCGGTCACTCGCCACGACGCAGGGAAGGCCCGCGAGACGCTTGCGCTGCCCGGGCGTCAGCGACTGCCACAGGGGATCGAAGGCCTCGCGGCTGGTCAGGAACAGGGCGACGTTGCCGCGCAACGCAGCCAGCGCGCGCAGCCGGGACGGAGCAATGGCCAGGGCCTCGCGTTGGTAGACCTCGGCGATGCGCAATTGCGCGCCGCGCGCCCGAAGCCGATCGGAAAGCAGGCCGCGTCCGCCGGGCGCAGTCAGCAAGCCGATGGCCTGGCCGCGCACGTCCTGCAAGTCCGGATGCGCGAGCAGAGCTTCCGAATCCGATCCTGCCGCGGGAATGCGCACGCCGTCGATGCCGCGCCGTTGCAATGCCGCTGCCGATCCAGCGCCAAGTGCGAACCAGCGTTGCCCGCGTCGCTTCGACAGCGGGAGTTGCGCATCGGCCAGTCGAACGGCCGCGGGACTGGACACGATGACCCGCGGACAGGCGAGCGCGGCGCGCAAAGCCGGTTTTGCATCCAGGGGGCGCAGGCGCAGCGTAGAAAACGCGAAGGTGCGTGCGCCCGCACGCATGGCGGCGCGCCGTACGCCAGCGTGCTGATTCAAGGGCCGCAGGGAGATGACGTACCATCCCGCCAATCGAATTTCATTGTTGCTTGCGCGCGGCATGTCGCGAGCTTCGCACAAAGACCAAGGACAAGGCCACGCAATGATTGAACTGGCAACGCTCGACCGGCATTTCGACGGCATGCCGCCGGTAGCCGCGATGCACATCCGCGCCCTCGCCTTCGACGGCAATGGCCTGGTGCTGCACGCGCCGCTGAGTGCGAACGTCAACGACAAGCAGTGCGCCTTCGGCGGCAGCCTGGCCAGCGTGATGACATTGGCGGGCTGGGGTTGGCTGATGCTGGCCGCCGATCGCGCCGGGCTGACGTCCGAGGTGTACGTCGCCGACAGCAAGATCGGCTACCTGGCGCCCTTGTACGAGGACCTGCAGGCCCGTGCCTGGCTGCGCCCGGGACAGGAATGGGCGGCCATTATCCGCACGCTGGGCGAGCGCAGGCGCGCCAGCGCGACCATGCAGGCCGAGGTGCGCAACAGTGCCGGGGTCGTGGCGGCGACGCTGGAAGCGCGCTTCGCGTTGAAGCGGGTCGAGACGACCCCCTAGCCAGCCGAGGCCGCCAGCGCCTAAAGTGGGGCATGGACATCATCAAGCGTTGCCTGCTTTGTGTCTGCCTGCTGGTGCTCGTGGCCTGCGGCGGAATGCCGACCACCGGCGCCGCGCGCGACAACATGCTTACCGATTACGGCGCGGCCATCCGCTGGAATGAATTCGACAAGGCGCAGGACTACATCGATCCCGCCATTCGCCAGCAGCAGCCGATGTCGGAGCTCGAGACGGAGCGCCTGAAGCAGATTCAAGTCACCGGCTATGAAGTGAAGACGCGCGAGGTCGCCGCCGATGGCAGCATCGAACAGACCGTCGAGATTCGCGTGGTCAATCGCAACACGCAGATCGAACGCATCGTCACCGACCGACAAACCTGGCGCCGCGACGCCACCGGCAAGCGTTACTGGCTGGTAAGCGGCCTTCCCGACTTCAGCGCCCGCTAATGATGGCGATTGCCCGGCGAAATACGGCGCCGGCACCGTGGCTGCAATACGTCCCCAAATTGTTCACGGTGCTTCGCGACGGCTACGGCCTGCGCGATTTGCGCCAGGACCTGATCGCCGGATTGACGGTGGCGGTCGTTGCGCTACCGTTGGCCATGGCGCTGGCGATCGCCAGCGGCGCGGCGCCCGAAAAGGGTTTGCACACGGCCATCGTGGCCGGCTTCCTGATTTCTTTCCTGGGTGGCTCGCGCGTGCAGGTCGGCGGGCCGACCGCGGCCTTTATCCCTGTCGTATTCGTGATCATCGAGCGCTTCGGCTACGGCGGCATGATCCTGTGCACGCTGCTGGCCGGACTGATCCTGATTGCCGCCGGGCTGCTGCGCCTGGGCGTGCTGATGCGCTACATGCCGCAGCCGGTGATCACCGGCTTCACTGCGGGCATCGCGGTGAGCATCTTCACCAGCCAGGTGAAGGACCTGTTTGGTTTGTCGATCGAGAAACTGCCCGGCGCGTTCGTGCCGAAGTGGCAGGCGTATGCCGCGCACATGGACAGCATCAACCCGGCCAGCGTGGCGATGGCGCTGGGTTGCCTGGCGGTGATCATCGGCGTGCGTCGCTGGCGGCCCTTGTGGCCGGGCTTCCTGATTGCGGTGGTGCTTGGGTCGTTGGCGAGCGTGTTGCTGTCCGATTTTTCGTTCGCACATTCGGCGCCGACGATCGGATCCGTATTTGGCGCCATTCCGGCGGCCTTGCCGACATTCGAGTTTCCGCATATTCCGTTCGAGCGTACCGGCGAGATGTTGCCGGCGGCGCTGACGATTGCCTTCCTGGGCGGCGTCGAATCCTTGTTGTCGGCGGTGGTGGCCGACGGCATGACCGGTGGCCGGCACCGGTCCAATGGCGAACTGGTGGCGCAGGGCGTGGCCAATTGCGCATCGGCATTGTTTGGCGGCTTGCCCGCCACCGGCGCCATCGCGCGCACCGCGACCAACATTCGCGCCGGCGCGCGCAGTCCGGTCGCCGGCATCGCGCATGCATTGTTCCTGCTGTTGTTCATGCTGGTGGCCGCACCGCTGATGGCCTACGTGCCGTTGGCGGCGCTGGCCGCAGTGCTGGTGGTGGTGGCCTGGAACATGAGCGAGATCGAACAGTTCAAGCACTTGTTGCGCGGCCACTGGGGCGATCGGCTGGTGTTGCTGGTGACCTTCGCGCTGACGGTCGCCTTCGACTTGACGGTGGCCATTGAAGTGGGCGTGGTGCTGGCGGCGTTCCTGTTCATGCATCGCATGAGTGAAGTGGTGTCGGTGAGCAATGACAGTGACGCGCAAGGCGAACTGAGCGACACCGATGAGGGCGAGGAACCCGACCAGCGCGACCGGCTGCCGGCGGGCGTGGCGGCCTTCCGGATTTCGGGACCGCTGTTCTTCGCGGTGGCCAACCGGCTCGATGAGGTGCTCGACCAGTTTCCGGTGCCGCCCAAGGTGTTCATCCTGCGAATGCGGCTGGTACCGATGATCGATGCCTCCGGCGCCTACGCGCTGCGGCAGTTCCTCTCGCGCTGCGCACGGCACGGCACCCAGGTCATCCTGTCGGGCGTGCAGCCCCAGCCGCACGCGCTGCTGATCAGCCAGGGCCTCGGCGACGAGCCCAACCTGCTGGGCATGGCCGAAGGCTTCGACACGGCCCTGGAATGGGCCGCCCAGGCCGTGGCAGCCGGGGACAAAGCCGGGGCCTGAACCGCTGGTGCTTGGCTCAGCGGTCCGGGCCGCTGATAATGCCCGCCCGCAAGACCTTCCGAGACTTCCATGACCCTCGATTCACTGCTCGCCTTCGCCGGCGAACACGCGCTGCTGTCCCTGGCCCTGCTGGGACTGACCCTGGCGCTGGTCTATACCGAGGTCGCCCGCCTGTTCAGCGGCTTCAAGTCGGTCAATCCGGCCGGCCTGACCGCGCTGATCAACCGCGAGGACGCGCTGCTGGTGGACCTGAGCGCCAGCGCCGACTTCGAAAAAGGCCATATCCCGGGCGCCAAGAACGTGGCCCCCAGCCAGTTCGACCCGGAAAGCAAGCTGCTGGCCAAGGTCCGCGACCTGCCGGTGGTGGTGACCTGCCGCAGCGGCACCGCCTCCAGCGACGCCGCCAAGAAGCTGGTGAAGGCCGGCTTCAAGAAGGTCTATTGGCTCGATGGCGGCATCGGCGCCTGGCAGCAGGCCAACCTGCCGCTGACCAAGGGCCGCTGAAAAGGCCGCTGAAAACCCGCCAAGGCCCGTGTCCCGGGCCCTATGACATAATCTTCCGTTTCCGCATTTCACCGGAGTATTCGCAATGACCGACCAGACCAACCCCGTCCTCGCCGACGGCAACGCGCAGGCCCAGGCCCAGTTCACCGTCGAAAAGATCTACGTGAAGGACGTTTCTTTTGAAGCGCCGAACGCGCCGGCCGTGTTCAACGAGCAAGGCCAGCCGCAGCTCAACATGAATCTCAACCAGAAAGTCGGTCGTCTCGAAGGCGACCTGTTCGAAGTGATCCTCGGCGTCACGCTGACCTGCACCTTGAACGACAAGACCGTGTACCTGGCCGAAGTCGAACAAGCCGGCATCTTCGGCCTGACCGGATTCGACGAACGCACCCTGGACATGATGCTCGGCACCTATTGCCCGAACGTATTGTTCCCGTACGTGCGCCAGTCGATCAGCGACCTGATCACCAACGGTGGCTTCCCGCCCTTCTACATGCAGCCGATCAATTTCGAAGCGCTGTATGCCGAAGGCCTGCGTCGTCGCGCCGAAGGCCAGCAAGGCGGTTCGGTCACGGTCGCCGAGGGCGGCAACGCCTGAATCGGCCCGCATCGGTAGCCCGGGCGGCTGCATGAGCGAAGACTGCAAATACAACATCACCGTGCTCGGGGCAGGTTCCTGGGGCACGGCGTTGGCTGCGCTGTTGGCGCGGCACGATTACCCCACCACGCTGTGGGGGCGCAACGCTGCGCAGATCGAAACGATCGACACGCAGCACGAGAACACGCGTTACCTGCCGGGCATCGCGCTGCCGCATTCCTTGCGCGCGACCACCGACCTTGCAGCCGCCGTCGCATCGGCCGACCTGTTGCTGGTGGTCACGCCAAGCCACGCGTTCAACCAGACCCTGCATGCCATCGCGCCCCTGCGCAAAGCTGGCGCAGGCGTGGCCTGGGCCACGAAAGGCTTTGAGCCAGGCTCGGGTCGTTTCCTGCACGAAGTGGCGGCCGAGATCCTCGGTCCCGACGTGCCCTTGGCCGTGGTGACCGGTCCCTCGTTCGCGCGGGAAGTGGCGATCGGCTTGCCGACCGCCGTCACCGTGCATTCCGACGACGAGGATTTCGCGTTGCTGGTGGCCGAAGCGCTGCATGGCCCCGCGTTCCGCGCCTACACCGGCAGCGACATGCTGGGTGCCGAGTTGGGCGGCGCGATGAAGAACGTGCTCGCAGTCGCGACCGGCGTCGCCGATGGCATGAACCTGGGCTTGAATGCGCGCGCCGGCCTGATTACGCGTGGCTTGAATGAAATGCTGCGACTCAATGTCGCGCTGGGCGGTCGCGCGGAAACGCTGATGGGTCTTGCCGGTTTGGGCGACCTGGTGCTGACCAGTACCGGCGACTTGTCGCGCAACCGTCGCCTCGGCCTGGCGTTGGGTCGCGGCCAGTCCATCAGCGATGCAGTGAAGGAAATCGGCCAGGTGGTGGAGTCGGTGGACACCGTGGATGAAGTGATGCGCCTGGCCAATCGCCATGGCATCGAACTGCCGATTTCGGAACTGGTGCAGCGGGTGTTGCACGAAGAGATCACGCCGATCGAAGGCCTGAAGATCATCCTGGCGCGTGAACAGAAGCCGGAATACCCGGAAGGCTTGTTCGAAGCACATTGAAGCGCGTGCATTGCGCAGGCAAAAAAAGCCCGGCCGAAGCCGGGCTTTTGTTTTCATGCGTGACGCCTCCGATCAGAAGCTGGCGCGCACGCCCAGCAGGTAGGCCTGGTCGCCGTTGCCGACTTCGGCTTCAGCGGTGACGCCCCAGTTGGGGTTGAACTTGTACTGCGCGCCGACGGTGCCGGAGACATCGCCGCTGTAGTCACTCAGGTCGTAGTAGTTGGCCTTGACGAAGCCTTCGAAGTTCTTGGTCATCGCGCTGCGCACGCCGACCGAAGCACGGCCGCCGTCGATGTTGACGCCGCCGCCGCGCGCATTGCGATAGGCCACTTCGCTGATCAGGTCGGTCTGGTCGGCAATGGAATGGTGGTAGCCGAGGCCGAGTTCATTGGCCTTGACGCTGACATCGCCCAGCGGCGTGTCGGCGTCCAGCCAGCTATAGCCGCCCAGCGCATACAGACCCGACTTTCCGAATTCGTAGGAGCCACGCACGCCCCAGCCATCGGTGCTGTTGTCGAGGTTGACGTAGTTGCCCTCGACCCAGTTGTAGCTGAGATCCTTTTCCTGCGCCTGCGCAGCAAACGGAAGGGCGGCTGCGAGAGCCAGTGCAAACAGCGACTTTCTCATGATCGTATTCCTTGTTTTCAAAACATGTACTCCTTGGGGAGCGGCGCCAGTGTCGCGACCCCTTCTGCAATTTCCACTTAACTGCATGATCCTGAACGGGGAACTAAATTCCTGGTGCAGGAAAAAATCCTTAACAACTTCATGAATCGCACGCCGGATTTTTTGCGCGCACGAAAAAAGCCCGGCTTTCGCCGGGCTTTTCTTCGAGCAATATTGCAGGTATCAGAAGCTGGCGCGCACGCCCAGGCCCCAGGTGTTGATCGACTCGTCAAACAGCTTGGTGGTGTCGTACGAACCGACGATGCCCCAGGTCGAGTTGATGCTGTACTGGGCGCCGACGCGGAAACCAAACTCGCTGCCACCCCAGTCGGCGTCGCTGATGTCGGTGTAGTAAGCCTTGATGTTGCCTTCGAACTTCGGCGCGAGCTTGCCGCGGAAGCCGGCGGCCACGCGGTAGCCGTTGGCGCTGTCGCTGCCCAGGCCATCGATGTCGGCGCCGACGTCGACGTATCCCACTTCGGCGATGAAGTCAGCCTTGTCGGACAGCGCATGGCGCCAGCCGAGGTTGATGGTGGTTTCGTCGAGGGTGATGCCGAAGTCGCTGTTCTTGGCGCGGCGGTAGGAAGCCGTGCCGTAGAAATTCTCATTGAAGGCAGCCGAACCGGCGAACGAGAAGCCGTCGCCACTCTCGCCTTCGAAATGGGAGTTGATGTAGTTGGCTTCGACGTAGTTGTAGTTCAGCTCGCCGGCCTGGGCCGAGATCGGGAGGATGGCGGCCAGGGCAAGTGCAATAAGGGAACGCTTCATATTTTTAGGATCCTGAAAAAAGAAATGCCACGTCCATGGGGCGTGGCAGCCGACTTGTGTCGAGCCGCGGACGAGGATACGCCAGCGTGCGTTGCGACAAACCTGCCGAAGGTCATGTCTTCGGCGAGGTGGCCGTCGCGAAATCGTGCTGGCGCCAGGCCTCGAATACGGCCACCGCGACGGCATTCGAAAGATTGAGGCTACGCTGTCCTGCGCGCATTGGAATGCGCAGGCGTTGCGAGGGTGGGATGCCTTCGAGCAGGGATTCAGGCAATCCACGTGACTCTGGGCCGAATAGCAAGGAATCGCCGGCTAGGTATTCGACTTGGTCGTGGCGAAGCGATGCACGCGTAGAGAATGCGAATAGTCGCGGAGATTCGAGCGCTGCGACACAGGCTTCCAGTGAATCGTGCACGCGCACGTCGGCAAATTCGTGGTAATCGAGGCCGGCGCGACGCAGCCGCGCGTCATCAAGTTCGAAACCCAGGGGGCCGATAAGGTGCAGCTCGGCGCCCGTGTTGGCGCACAGGCGGATGATGTTGCCGGTATTCGGCGGGATTTCCGGTTGCCACAACAGGACTCGAAACATGCCGCAGTTTACGCGCGGCAGGGTGCCTTCCAGCGAACCACCAGTTGGCCCAGGTCTGCTGGCGCCTGCGACAGCACGATGACGCGGCTCTTGCCGCCATCGATTTGACACAGGCCTTTGATCAGCCGCGCCTGCGCCAGGCGGGCGACATGGGCATCGGCATCGGCCTGCACCGGCCCACCGGCCACGAAGCCCAGCAGCACGAACATGGCCAGCATCGGCAGGGCGAGTGCGCCGCGGTTGAGTTGGGTGGAAAGATTCATGGCGGGCTCCTGTTGCATCGGTTCAACAGGGAGTTAGCAGGAACCGTGCCATCACAAAAGGCCTTGTATATCAAAGGCTTGATTGGCCGGCCGGGTGTCCGGTCCCGGTCAGTGGCGTCCGCTTCAGCGTCCGGTCCGGCAGGCGGACAGGGGCGTGGCGGCAGCGGCCTGCCAACGCGCCTCGTCGGAGGTAGCGGCCGGCTTCGGAAAATCGATGCGCGCGACCAATTGGCTTTTGCCGCCGTCGTCGCGCAGGTTGCTCAAGCCCTGGAAGCGCAGCAGGCGCTGGCTGCCCTGGCCGTAGCTGACATCGATACTGGGCGCGATCAGTCCGAGCAGCCCGTCGAGCTTGAGCCGGAACACCCAGGCTTTTTCGCCGGCAATGATGGCCGAGCCCTGGCGCTGCACCGAGAAGGGCAGGCTGCGCAGGCGCGAAGGCAGCGCGAATTCCAGCGGCATCGCCCGACCCGCTGCGAGACCGGACCAATGTCGACGGATGAATTCGTCGAA
>JANNWV010000182.1:0-2234 GCA_031408815.1 Gammaproteobacteria bacterium | reverse complement strand
GTGGGCAACTATTCCTACGCCGTGCAAGGCGTCGGCCATGTCGGCATGGAATTCGTGAAGCTGCTGCGCGAGCGCGGCGCGAAAGTGTTCGTGACCGACATCAACAAGGAACTCGTGCAGCGTGCCGTCGACGACCATGGTGCCGAAGCCGTTGCCCCGGACCAGATCTACGACGTGGACATGGACGTGTATTCGCCTTGCGCCCTGGGTGGCACGGTCAATGCCAACACGCTGCCACGCCTGAAGTGCAAGATCATCTGCGGCGCGGCCAACAACCAGTTGGCCAATGACGAGATCGGCGATGAAGTGGAACGCCTCGGCATCCTGTACGCACCCGATTACGCGGTGAACGCCGGCGGCCTGATGAACGTGTCCCTGGAAATCGACGGCTACAACCGCGAGCGCGCCATGCGCATGCTGCGCACGATCTACTTCAACCTGGGCCGCATCTTCGAAATCGCCAAACGCGACAACATCCCGACCTACAAGGCCGCGGACCGCATGGCCGAAGAGCGCATAAGCGCGATTGGCAAGCTACGCCTGCCGCACCTGGGCGCCACCGCGCCCCGCTTCCAGGGCCGTAGCGGACGCTGACCGGATGCGCACCTTTCCGCTTGGCGAAGAACTCGATGCCCTGCGCGATGCCGTGCGCAACTTTGCCGACAGCGAAATTGCACCGCGCGCCGCGCAGATAGACCACGACAATCTGTTCCCGCTGGATTTGTGGCCCAAGCTCGGCGAGATGGGCCTGCTCGGCATCACCATCCCGACCGAATACGGCGGCTCGGGCATGGGTTACCTGGCGCACGTGGTGGCGATGGAAGAAATCTCCCGCGCCTCCGGATCGATCGGCCTGAGCTACGGCGCGCACTCCAACCTGTGCACGCAGAATCTCTACGTCAACGGCAACGAAGCGCAGCGCCAGAAGTATTTGCCCGGCCTTTGCGACGGCACCTACAAGGGCGCGCTCGCGATGAGCGAAGCCGGCGCCGGTTCCGACGTGGTGGGCTCGATGAGTTGCCGCGCCGAGAAGCGCGGCGACACCTGGGTCGCCAACGGCAGCAAAATGTGGATCACCAACGGCCCCGAGGCCGATGTGCTGGTCGTTTACATGCGCACCGCGGGCAAGGATGCCGGCTCGCGCTGCATGACCGCCTTCATCATCGAGCGCGGCATGACCGGTTTTTCCACCGCGCAGAAACTCGACAAGCTGGGCATGCGTGGTTCCAACACTTGCGAGCTGGTGTTCGAGGACTGCGAAATCCCCGAAGAAAACGTGCTGGGTGAAGTCAACCAGGGCGTCAAGGTACTGATGTCGGGCCTGAACACCGAACGCCTGGTGCTGAGCGGCGGCCCGATCGGCCTGATGCAGGCCGCACTCGACATCACGCTGCCCTACGTGCGCGAGCGCCGGCAATTCGACGCCGCCATCGGCACGTTTGGATTGATGCAGGGAAAGATCGCCGACATGTACACGGCGCTGCAGTCCTCCCGCGCCTTCGCCTACCAGGTCGCCCGCGACTTCGACGCCGGCCACAGCTCGCGCGCCGACCCCGCCAGTTGCCTGCTGCATGCCTCGGAATCGGCGGTGCAGGTAACGCTGGAAGCGATCCAGTCGCTCGGCGGCAACGGCTACATCAACGAGTACGCGACCGGGCGGTTGCTGCGCGATGCGAAGCTCTACGCCATCGGAGCCGGTACCAACGAAATCCGCCGGATGCTGATCGGACGTGAGTTGTTTGATTCGCCCTGAAGCTTTTTAGGAGCGGTTTGCGTTGCTGAGGCGAGGACCGGCTGCCGGTGCGCTTTTTCGTGACTCGCCGCAAGTACGTCCATGTAGGCTCATCGGCGGCGTCCGTGCCGCCGATGGTCACGAAAAACCACCCCGGCATCCTGTCTGCTTCAGGCGTCGCAGGCCGAATCTCGCAAGACTGAAGCAACTTCTCAAACCTCACTGGTGGTTGAGAAGACGAACTAAGGCGTGTGCTGCGATTTTTCGCCTTCGATTTTTTGCGGCTGCGGATCGACGACTTCGGTGATCGGTACACCGATTGCGGATTGAGGACTGCGAAATCTGGTTTGTGGCCTGCAATCAGCGACCGCCTGATTTTTAAACTTGAATGACTACCCCTCGCCGCGTTGGTCGTGGGCGGGGTTGCCTTTGCGGGACCGTCGGCGGGACGGACCCCGCCGACGAGCCTACATGGACGTACTTGCGGCGCGTCCCGCAAAGG
>JANNWV010000181.1:0-55202 GCA_031408815.1 Gammaproteobacteria bacterium | reverse complement strand
GTGGATAAGGGTGGAAGGGAATGGGACGCGAGGGTGGCAAGGCACCGCGGCATTTCAGGATGCGCAATTCCGGATGCCCATCCGTGTCACGCAACGACAGCCGCAATGCCGCCGGTGAAGGATTGGCCAGCGCGCCCATCGGACGGAAGGCGAAGCCCGGCGTCTGTCCGGTTTCCGCCGCCACCTGCAGGCGACGCAGCGAATTGTCGGTCGCTCCCGGCATCCTGCCTCCCGCGACACTAGTGCGTCCATGCACGTCGTCGGTCTGCATCGGCCAGCCGAGTACGGCGCCGCAACAACCGGCGCGCAAGGCTTGTTCCATCGCCCATAGGGCATCTTTCGGACTGGCATCGAGGATGTGCAGTTGCGACAGCTGCAGGCCCGCCGCCTGCCAGGCAGGTGCATACACGCGGTACGGCGGTGCAACCACCAGCACGGGTCGATCGTCCGTGGACAAGGCCGCCAGCGTGGGCAACAACAGCGACAACTCGCCCAGGCCATCGGCGGAAAACAAGATTTCAACCAAGGATGCTTCCGGCCAGCCGCCCGCAGGCAAGGCATCGTCGAGTGCAGTAAAACCGGTGGCATGTCGCGACGGTGGTGGTGGCGGATTGTCCTGCCCGCGCCACAGGCGCGGATCGCGCAGCAGGGAATCGATCGCTTGCACGGCGGCCATGGTTCAGGCGCTCCGGACCAGGCCGCAATACAGGCCTTCGATCGCGAAGTCGGCATCGGGTGCGATCAATATGGGTGCGTAGTCGGGGTTGCGCGGAATCAGCGTGATGCGCGCGTGGTCGCGCTTGAAACGCTTGACGGTGATTTCGCCATCCACGCGCGCGACGACGATCTGGCCGTTTTCGGCGACGTTGGTGCGATGCACGGCGATCAGGTCGCCATCGAAGATGCCGTCATCGATCATCGAATCGCCCTTTACCCGCAGCAGGTAATCGGGCGTGGGGAAAAACATCGCGCGGTCGAGCAGCAGGTGCTGGCCGGCTTCGGCATCGGCGCCGATGGGTGCGCCGGCAGCGACACGGCCGAGCACGGGCAGGGACAAGCCTTGCGTACGTGGCCGACGCAGGGCGGAGGTAAGGCGGATGCCACGCGCCTTGCCCGGCAACAGGCGCAGGTGGCCCTTGGTTTCCAGCGCCAGCAAGTGCTTGTGCGCGCCGCGGGTCTGGCTGAAGCCGAAGGCCGCGGCGATTTCCGCCAGCGTGGGCGGCATGCCCTGCGCCTGGATGTGGGCGCTGACGAAATCCAGGATGGCTTGCTGGCGGTCGGTAAGGTCGGTGGGCATGGGTAACAATATAGGTACCATGGCAGGTAAAAGACAACCGGGAAATTTCCGGCCAGTCGATTCAAGCACTTGCCAGTCTCACTGGATGAAACAGGCAAGCATCGTTCAGGCTTTGCCGGCGGGCCCGGGGTTTTAGGCCCGGTTCAAGTGCAATGCGCTTTGATGGACGGGCAGGAAGCAACCATCAAAGGCAGGAGCACGAAATCATGGGCAAGACCCCGGCAAAAAAAGCAACGAAGACGACCAAGGTCACCAAGGTCGCCAGCGCAGGCAAACAAGGCAATGAAGAACTGGAAAAACTGCGCAAGCTGATCGAAGGCATCGACATAGCGATGCTCAGCACCCAGGCCCGCGACGGCAGGCTGGTTAGCCGACCCTTGAGCACGCAACAAATGGATGCCGACGGCCACCTGTGGTTCGTCACTGATCGCAACAGCCACAAGGCCGACGAGATCGAGAAGAATCCGCAGGTAAACATCGCCTACGCCGCACCATCGGACAATACCTTCGTCAGCGTCGCCGGCATCGCCGAAGTGCGCGATGACCGCAACAAGCTGCATGAGTTGTGGTCGCCTGCCATGAGCATCTTCTACCCCAAGGGCGAGGACGATCCCGACTTGTGCCTGCTGAAGGTGCGCATGCAAAGCGCGGAGTACTGGGACAGCCCGGGCGGCCTCATCGGCAATGTCCTGTACTTGGCAGTGACCGCCATCACCGGTGACGCGGGATCGTTGTCGGACAACCAGCGCATGGAATTCGGCAGCAAACGAAGGGCCGTGCAATGAGCCAGAAGATCGTCGGCAACTTCGTCGTTGGCAGCGTCTATGCCAGCAACGAGATCGGCCAGTGGAGCGGCTACTGCCTGGTGCGCCGCTATGGCGTGAACAACGGCAGGATCATCGCCATGAAGGCAGCGCAGGGCCTGTTCCCTGATTGCCACCAGGCGTCTGATGAAGCTATGCGCATGGGTGAGGAGTATGCCAAGACCCTCGACCCGGACAGCGGCACCGTCACCCAGCCCAGCCCCGGGGATGAATTGTTCATCCCGCCCTCGGCCGGGCCAAGACTTGTCGAGGACATCACGGCTACCGGCTAGGCGACTCGCCCTCGGTTGGTGGAGAATGCGGCAAGCCCAGCCGCAAAGGCCACCGATGACCATCGAGATCCGCGTCGCCACACGCCCCGAAGAACTGGCCGCGATCGGTCGCCTGCGTTACGAAGTGTACGTACGCGAACTGGGCCGGCGGCCCGCGGGTTGCGACGACGCGCAGGCGATGCAGATCGAACCCGAGGACGACGTGTCGACGATGTACGCAGCCTTCGATGGCGACGTGCCGGTGGCTTGCCTTCGCATGACGCGTATTGATCGCCTGCCTGACGGCAGCCGCTGGAGCGCATTGTTCGAATGTTCGGAGTTTCCCGTGCCCGAATCGCAACAGGCAATGTTGTCGCGATTGGTGGTGCGCGCCGACCATCGTGCCAGCCTGGTGGCGCCGACGCTGCTCGCCACGGCCTACGATGGTTTTCGCAGCGACGGGGGAGAACTCATCTTCCTGCGTTGCGCGGCCAACCTCGTGCCGCTATATGAAGTGATTGGCTGCCGCCGATACAAGCCAGGCAGCAGCGATGGTGATGCCGGCTACCGCGTGCCGATGGTGATGATCACCGGCGACTGGACCTACTTCGAGGCGGTCAAGTCGCCCCTGCTCGAAAACGTGCAGATGCACGCGCCCAACGTGACCCTGGGCGATTGGTTCGAGACGCGTTTCCCCGAACACAGCCGCCCGGCCAGCGTGCGCGTGCTGGGCAAGGAACAATTCCTGCTCAGCTTTGCTGCGCGACTGAACGACCCGAGCATTCCGCTCCTGGATGACCTGGACGGGGATGAAAAGGAACACCTGTTCCTGTCCGCCGGCCATCGCGATGCCAAGGCCGGCGAATCGATCCTGAACAAGGGCGACAGCGGCACCCAGATGTTCCTGATCATCGAAGGCGCAGTGGAAGTTACCGAATCACCGCGCGGCCAGCGCCGGGTCCTTACCACGCTGGGCGCCGGCCAGATGTTTGGCGAAGCTGCGTTCCTGATGCAAACGCCACGGACCGCCGATGTCACCGCCATTGCCGACAGCCAACTGGTGGTGCTGGATGTCGAGGGCTTCGCCAGGCTGGGCGATACCCACCCCACGGTCGCCATGAAGGTGCTGCGCAACCTGTGTCGTTCACTTTGCCTGCGGCTATACGCACATAACGCCGACTGAGTCGCGCACACATTCGCAGGCTTGTGCCATTCTGGCCCCTGGTTCCGGGAGAGGCAGATGGGCGGCGGTGAACTGAAACGATTGGCCATGGTGTTGCGTCGCGACAAGATCGCGCTGCTGCAGGCGTGGCGCATCCAGGTCCGGCAGTTGCCTTCGGCCCAAGGGCTGGACGTGCCGACGCTGGATGACCACATCCCGGATCTGGTCGACGAGATTGCGGACGCAATGCAGATCGATTCAGGCGAATCCATCGTCGAGGCAGTCCTCGAAGGAACGCCACTCGCGCATGGCACCCAGCGCCTGCAGGATGGCTTTGACATCGTCGAAGTTTCGGCGGAATACAACATCATGCGTGCCTGCGTACATGACCTTGCCGACCGGGAAGGCATCTCGATGCAGGGCAAACCCTTCCATGTGCTCAATCGCGTTCTCGACAGTGCGATCGGCCTGGCGGTTGCGTCGTTTTCGGAGCAACGGCTGCTGGAAGTGAAAATGAAGCGCGAGGAATACCTGGCGTTCGTCGTGCACGACCTGCGTACGCCATTGAATGCCATCGCACTGGCGATGAACCACGTCGAGAAGGCGTCGACGCAATCCGCCCAGGCAGGCACCGACCAACTGGTGTGGCATTTACTCCGCCGCAACGTGAGGCAGCTCGAGGAACTGGTCGGCAAGGTGCTCGCTGAAAACGTCAATATCGAAGCGGAAGCGGGTTTCAAACTGCAGCCCCGGCTATTTGACCTGTGGCCGTTGGTCGAATCGGTGCGGCTTGCGCTGCTGCCGATCGCCGATGCCTCCGGCACTGCCATTGAAAACACAGTACCGCGGGACCTGCTGGCGTTTGCCGATGCCAGCATGTTGCGGCGCATCGTGCAAAACCTGATCAGGAATGCAATCGCGTTCTGCCCCGGCGGCACCGTCGTTGTCGACGCCCGATTGCACCCGACCGAACCGGTCATCGAGATCACGGTGTCCGATGATGGCGAAGGCATTCCTGCCGACCGCATCGGCCAGGTCTTTGACAAGCTCGAAAGCGACCAGAGCCGCGAGGGAAGCTCCGGCATGGGCTTGGGACTTGCCATCGTGAAGGCTTTCGTCGAGGCGCATGGCGGCGAGGTGACAGTGACCAGCGAAGCAGGTTGTGGTTCGTGCTTTCGATTCGTCCTGCCGATGCGCCCGGCGACGTCGGCGAGCTGAAGTCGCTTGCAGCATCGAAAACAGTAAGGGCCGCGATTTCTCGCGGCCCCTTTTTTGTTGCCTGCAGTCGCGTTGCGCCTACTGCATCAGGTTGCGATTGGCTTAGCGACCGTCGCCATCCGCGTCGCCCGGCAGGGCGCGCTCCACGTAATGCCAACCATCGCGCACGGCACCCTTGGCTTCGCTCCACGCCAGGCGCGAGTTGCCCCTGGTGGCTTCCCAGGTACGCTCGAGGTCGGATTCGACATCATCGAATTGACGGCCGCGGTTGGCGCCGTAACCGTTGTAGCCAAGCTTGTAGGCGGGCTCGTAGTCGTTCCACTCGCGGCCGGCCGAAAAGTACGGCGTGGACGCGTAGTTGGCCTTCCAGTGATCCTGGTATTCAGTCGGATTGACTGCTTCAGCGATGCTGTCACCGGCAGCTGCGCCGATGATGCCGCCAACCACTGCGCCTGCCGCCATGCCGATCGGACCGCCAACTGCACCCACGGTTGCGCCGGTGACTGCACCCGCGGCTGCGCCCGTGCCGGCGCCAATGGAATGGTCTTTTCTGATATCGGACATTGTCTCTCTCCTTAAGAATGATCGCCGCATCCAATGCGACGTTCCCGTGCTGGGAGTCACGATGTTGCCCCACCTGGAATTAATGAGGGCAAAACAAAATTACCGACTCGAAGCTGAACAAAAATGACTGCATTTTGCGGTTCAGGGCGGATCGATCGTGCAGCGTGCGGATTTGTGCTTATGATTCGCGACGGCAGGGAGAAAGCTGGTGGCGAAAGGCGCTGCATTGAAGGGACGCATACTTGCGATCGATGATGATCGCGAGCTGCTTGCCAATTTCGCAGCCTGCCTCGAACTCGAAGGCCACCGCGTCGTAACGGCGCACACGCTTACCGATGGACTTCGAATTGCGGCCACGCAACCGTTCCATGCCTGCTTGCTTGATCGCAGCATCGGCCGCGAATCGGGCCTGGATGCATTGCCGATATTTCGCGAACTCGCGCCTGGCATGCGCATCATCATGGTTACCGCGCATGCTGGCGTGCCCGACGCGGTGCGGGCAATGGCCGAAGGCGCCTGCGATTACCTGGTGAAGCCCTGTTCGCCGGACCAGCTTCGCATCGCAGTGGCGCGACAACTCGATACCCGTCGATTGCTCGACCGGCTCGACAGCCTGGAGCGTGAGTCGGTGCGAAACGGCTTCCAGATGCATTCGAACAACGCACGCATGAACGAGGTGTTGCAGATTGCCGACCAGGTCGCCAGGACGGATGCCAATGTCCTGCTGCTGGGTGAAAGTGGAACAGGCAAAGGCGTGCTTGCTGCCGCTATCCATGCCGCGAGTCCCCGCTCGGGCGCAACGATGGCGACGGTGAACTGCCCGTCGCTGTCGCCGGACCAGATGGAGAGCGAATTGTTCGGCCAGGCGCGCGATCCGTTGACGGGTGCCGAAGCCAGCATCGTTGGCCGGGTCAGCCACGCCGAGGCAGGCACGCTCTTCCTCGACGAGATCGGCGACTTTCCAGTGGACTTGCAGCCCCGGTTGCTTCGCTTCATCGAGGAAAAGTCCTACGAGCGGGTCGGCGATCCCACCAGCCGCAAGGCCGACACCCGGATCATCGCGTCCAGCAACCACGACCTGCAGGACATGGTGGACAAGGGTTCGTTCCGCCTCGACCTGCTGTACCGCCTGAATGTCGTCAGCGTGACGCTGCCGCCGCTGCGTGAGCGCCCTGAGGACATCGAGGGCCTTGCCCAGGGATTCGTCGAGGGATTCGCCGCGAGCTATGGCTTGCCGGCGAGGGGCTTGTCGGCCGCAGCGCTTTCGCTTATGGGCGACTATCGATGGCCCGGCAATATCCGCGAGTTGCAGAACGTGATCGAACGGGCGGTCATCCTTTGCCCCAATTCGCAGATCGGCCCCGAATACCTGGCCATCAGCCGGCCGGTCGGCGTCTCGCCGGCGGTGGTGCCTGGCGCGCCCTATTCGCTGGAAGAACTCGAGCGCATGCACATCGAAAGCGTGCTCGCGACCTGCGAGACGCTGGAAGCTGCTGCGCGCACGCTGGGGATCGACAGCTCCACCCTCTATCGGAAGCGCAAAGCCTATGGCGTCTAGAAATTGCCAGCATCCATTGGCGGCCCGGTCACGGAAGCGCGTCACGATTGGAATTAGAGCCGGAGGTCCCGGATGAACCCATCCGCCCCGGACAAGCCCATGCAGGCCGCCGTCGACAACCAGATCGCGGACCAGGCGTCGCCGGGCGGACAGCCGTTGGTGCTGGTCGTGGACGACCAGCAAGCCAACGTGCGCATGGTCGGCGCACTGCTGGCGCGTGCGGGTTATCAGGTCTTGCCTGCGCTCAGTGGCGCGGAAGGCCTGGAGCTGGCGCGCACGAAGACGCCCGACGTCGTCCTGCTGGACATGAAGATGCCCGGCATGGACGGGTTCGAGGTCCTGCGGCAAATACGGCTCGACGACACTACCCGCGACCTGCCGGTGATATTCCTGACCGCCGACAACGACCGCGAAAACCTGATCCGCGCGTTTGCGGCCGGCGCCATCGACTACATCACCAAGCCGTTCGTGGCCGAGGAATTGCTGGCGCGCGTACACACGCACATCGACCTGAAAAGGTCCCGCGACACCCTGCGCCGGTTTGCCCAGGAAAAACAGGAAATGGCCGAGCTGGTCGCGCATGACCTGCGCAATTATTTCGCCAACATCCTGTTTGCCGCCGATCTGCTCGTGGGTTCGGAAGGCATCAGCCCTGCGCAGGCTCGTCTGGTTGATTCCATCCACTCTTCCGCGGATTCCGGGATGCTTTTCCTGCAGGTCTTCCTGGAACAGCAGGAGCACCAGGCGCATGGCGCGGCGATCGAACCGCTGCCGGTGCGACAGATGTTGTGCGAGGTGGTGGATCTCTTCAGCCGGCCTGCGTGCGCGAAGAACATCTCGCTGGACCTGGTCGAGCACGAAACCGTCATCGTCTCCGGCCTGCGGGTCGGCGTCGCCCATGTCCTGCAGAACCTGGTGTCCAACGCGATCAAGTACTCGCCTCGGGACAGCACCATCTCCATCACCGCGACCAGGCACGGCAACCACGGTCGGATGCAGGTGATGGACCGCGGCCCCGGTATCAGCGAGGAAGACCAGGCCAGGTTGTTCCAGCGTTTCGTCCGACTTTCGACGGAACCGACGGAAGGCGAGAGCACGACGGGACTGGGCCTGGCATTGGCGAAGCAGCAGGCGCGTGCGATGGGTGGAAACCTCTGGTACGACCAGCGTGACGGCGGTGGCTCGGTATTCACGCTGGAATTGCCGCTAGCGTGACCAAAACAGGAGCGGGAGTTCCGATGGATCCGACCGTAGCCAGCCAATCGATCGACGACGTCGTTGGCGCTGCAAGACCGCTGCGCATACTGGTGGTGGATGACAATCCGGATTCTGCGGACATGCTCGCGATGTCGCTGCAGATGATGGGTCACGACGTTCGCGCGCTATACGATCCCCTGCAGGTAGTGTCGTCCGCGCTCGAGTTCCATCCCGACCTTGCATTCCTGGACGTGGGCATGCCGGTCCTCAACGGGTTCGCGCTTGCCGCCCAGTTGCGTGTCCAGCAATGGCGGGGAGGCAAAAGGCCCCGGCTGGTGGCGCTGACCGGATGGGGACAAGACGAAGATCGTCGTCGGTCGGAAGACGCTGGATTCGATGACCACCTGGTCAAGCCTGCAGACCTGGACCTGATTGAATCGGTCTGCCTGCAGGTGTCCGCGTCGCTGAAGGGCGGCGGATCAGCGCCATGACACGCCCCGCGCCGGCGGCTCCGCCATCCACCTGGTGGCTTCGAATGGGCCATGACCTGCGCGGCCCGGTCGCGCCCATCCGGATGGCCGTGCAGATGCTGCGCATGGGCTCTATGGATCCCGCCGAACAAGCCGACACCCTGAAACTGCTTGATCGCCAGATCGACCTGCTGCTGGCGAATATCGAGGACATGTCTGAATTGCTGCGCATTAATGCCGGCACGTTTGAAATCAATCCCGTCCATGCCGACCTCGGCGACTGTTTCGAATTTCTCGAAGGCCGCAGTGCCTTGATGAGGGAGCTGAAGCACGCCGGTACCACGTTGTTGATCGCGTCGTGGCCGTCGCCCTTGATCGCGCCTCACGACCCCCATCACTTGGTGACCGTGCTGGAATTCTTCGTGTCCAGGTTCGCGAGACACGCGCGTGGCGGAACGGTACGTCTTTCACTGAAGCCCGGGCCCGGAATCGTGCTCTGGTCGATCGATGCGGACGCGACCACCCTGGCCGATGATGCCGAATTCCAGTATGTCATTGGAAATTCGCTGGCCGTGCATGAGTGCGAGGGCAGGGCGCTGTTGGCGCGTGAGCTGGCTGTCCTGCATTGCCTGGAGTTCCTTCCCATGACGGCCGGGACAGGCCTCGTGTTTTCGATGCCCGTCCAGACATGACCAAGGCACCGGAGTGGGCCTCTTCGAGTCCCCGGCATAATTTCCTGCTGCAGGCCTTGCCAGATGATGCGTATACGCGCCTTCATGCCCATCTCGAGCTTGTTTCCCTCGTCTGCGGCGTCGTCATCAGTCCACCGGATGCGCGCGCCAGCCATGCCTGGTTTCCGACCAGCGCCATCATCTCGCTCCAGCAGGACCTCGATGGCAAGGCTGGGTCGGAGGTTGCGCTGATCGGCAGCGATGGCTTGTGCGGCATGTCCATCGTGGTGGGCGACGGTTTTTCGAGCCGTCGCGCAACGGTGCATTGCTCAGGACAGGCCTATCGTTTGCCTGCGCAGATATTGCAGCAGGAGTTCGAGGCATCGATGGCACTGCGCGCCAACCTGCTTCGATACTTCCAGGCGCAAATGGCACAGGTCGCGCAAAATGCCGCCTGCTATCGCCTGCATTCGGTCGAGCAACAAGTGTGTCGACGAATGTTGATGCTGCTCGATCGGCTGCCTGGGCTGGAGATACCCGTCACCCACGAGATGCTTGCCGGCGCATTGGGCGTAAGGCGGGAAGCGATCACGTTGGCCTGCTCACGCCTGCTGGCCGCAGGCATCATCCAACCCGGCCGCGGACGCATCCGCGTGCTGGATCGGGATCGATTGGAATCCCATGCCTGCGAATGCCACATCAGCCTGCAACGAGAGGTCGCGCGGCTGTCACCCGCCACCCCATCAGGTACGTCTGCACCTTCGAAAGGCCTTGTTCAGGTTGGCGGCTCTATTTTTAGCACTCCGACCAGCTAGCCGGGTCGGGTCATCTGTCAGCCGTTGCATCCCGATTCCAACCACAAGGACGTCACCATGAATACCAACTCTCGTATTTTCCTCGCACTCGCACTGGCTGGTTCGCTGGCCGCTTGCGACAGCGCGCAGCGGGACGAAGCACAGGCGGACGCTGCTGCGGCCCAAGCCGACGCAACCGCGCCTGCAGCCGACTCTACCGCCAACGAGGCTGCCGATGCTGCGCGAGCCGCCGGAGCAGCCGTGTCGGATGCCGCCAGCGCCACGGCCGATGCCGCCAGCGCCGCTGCCACCCAGGCCGCCAACGAAGCCGCTGCCGTCGGGCACGAAGCCAGCGCCGAAGTGAAGGAAGAAGCCGAGCAGACTGCCGACGCAGCCCAGGCGGCCGCCGATGCCGCGCGAGCTGAAATGGACGACAGCAACAATCCGAAGAAGTAGGCCATCGCATGTCGGCAGCGAGGGCGGGCGCCGTCTTGGCGTTCGCCCTCGTGCTTGTCCGAGGCACATGCCGCGATAGCCGGCACGGCTCTGCAGTCGATTGCGACATGGAAAAGGAATTCCCATGCCATGGAGTAGGAAAAGGATGATCTACGCCGCACTGATTGGCGCGCTCGTGGCGATCATCATCACCGTGGTGGCGATGAACTTCATGAGTGCGGAAAAGCAAATCCAGAAATCGCTGGAGCACCGCTATGGTGTTTCGGATCCTCAGTTCCGGCGCGAACTCGGGACCTTGCTTGGTCCGGCGATCATCGATGGCAACCGGATACACAACCTCGAGAATGGTGGAGAAATATTCCCGGCCATGCTCGAGGCGGTCAAATCGGCAAAGACGTCGATCAGCTTCGAAACCTACATCTACTGGTCTGGCGAAGTCGGCAAGGAGTTCGCCGAGGCCCTGTCCGAACGCGCGCGGCAAGGCGTGAAGGTGCATGTGCTGCTCGACTGGTTGGGTAGCCAGAAGATGGAAGAGTCGCTGGTCACGCAAATGAAGCGTGACGGCGTCGAGATCGAGCGCTACCACCCCTTGCACTGGTACAACCTCGGACGAATGAACAACCGTACCCACCGCAAGCTGCTGGTGGTGGATGGGCGGATCGGCTTCACCGGTGGTGTCGGCATCGCCGACCAGTGGAACGGCAATGCCGAAGACCCCAAACACTGGCGGGACTCGCACTACCGGCTCGACGGCCCGGCCGTGGCGCAGATGCAGGCCGCCTTCATGGACAACTGGATCAAGACCACCGGCAAGGTGCTGCAGGGCGAGGCCTACTTTCCAAAACTCGAATCAATGGGTGAGGCGCTGGGCCAGGTCTTCACCAGTTCACCCAGCGGCGGTGGCGACAGCATGCAGTTGATGTACCTGCTGTCCATCACGGCGGCCGAGCGCACCATCGACCTGTCGGCGGCTTACTTCGTGCCCGATGCACTGACCCGCAAGGCATTGCGTTCGGCCCTCGACCGCGGGGTGCGCCTGCGCATCATCGTCCCCGGCAAACACACCGACGCCGAAGTGGTGCGCCAGGCGTCGCGTGCGGATTGGGGCGAGTTGCTGGAAGCCGGTGCGGAGATCCACGAATACCAGCCGACCATGTTCCATTGCAAGACATTGATCGTCGATTCGCAGCTGGTGTCGGTGGGTTCGACCAATTTCGACAATCGTTCGTTCCGCCTCAACGACGAGGCCAACCTCAACGTGTACGACAAGCAGTTCGCAGAACGGCTCGAAGATGTATTCGAGGCCGACCTGGGGCGAGCAAAGCGCATCACCTTTGAGATGTGGAAGAAGCGGCCACTGCGGCAGAAGATGATGGAAAAGTTGTCCTCGCTTCTCTCTTCGCAATTGTAGGCCGACAACTTCTGGTCGCGCACGGGCAGTTCGCACAGACGCCAACAGATTCATGATCTGGAATGGCAGTGAAACGCCGGGCCAACTGCCGCCTGGATTTACGGTTTTATTACCTGGCGCGGCGTTACTTTGCCTGTGCTGCGCAGCAAGCAGCCTGTGGACGTCATCATCCAGGAGGATCAGGAATGGCAATTCAACAGCAAGACCAGAACCAGGGTAAGCCACCACGCCGTAGTGGCACCGAGAATCGCGGCTTCGCCAGCATGGGCGAGGCCGAGCAGAGGGAAATCGCGCGCATGGGCGGGACGGCCGTCAGCGAGAACCGCGAACACATGGCCAAGATCGGCCGCAAGGGCGGCGAAGCAAGCGCCGAAGCCCGCTCGGCAGCGTCGAGGGAGCGGCAACGCAAGCGGGAGGCGGAGAACGCGAACCAACCCCGCTGACCCAACTTATGGCCCATGTGCTTTGGTGTGGTAGATAACTACACTACCAGCACAATTTAAGCCCCGGCATCCCGCCGCGTCGGCTTGCGGGGAGCAGGGCCATGTTGGATTGCCGGTTGGCGGTGGAGGATGTCAGTTTCGATTATCCGGGCGGACATTCCGCCATTTCGGGGCTCAGCCTGGACCTGGGCCCCGGCATCCTGGGCCTGCTTGGACCCAACGGCGCTGGCAAATCCACCCTGATGCGCATCCTGGCCACCCTGGCCAGGCCGAGTGCGGGCCGGGTGACCTGGAACGGCGAGGACATCGCCCGCAATCCGGACCACCTGCGCGTGGCGCTGGGCTACTTGCCGCAGGACTTCGGCGTCTACGGCGCCCTGGATGCCCGCGAGTTCCTGGGCTTCCTGGCGGCGGTGAAGGGCCTTTCCGGAAGATCCGCCGCTGGACGCGTGGAAGCCTGCCTGGCGATGGTTGGCCTTGCCGAGCACGCCGGGCGTCGCCTTGGCGAATTTTCCGGCGGCATGCGCCAGCGGATCGGAATCGCGCAAGCCTTGTTGAATGATCCGTCACTGCTGATCGTGGACGAACCCACGGTCGGCCTGGATCCGGAAGAGCGCATGCGGTTCCGGCACCTGCTTACCGATCTTGCCGGGCAGCGCCTCGTCATCCTGTCCACCCACATCGTGTCGGACGTGGAAGCGAGCGCGACGTCGTTGGCGGTGATGGCCGCGGGTCGATTGCGTTTCCACGGCACGCCGGAAGCGCTGCTTGCGCGCGCGGAGGGACATGTCTGGGAATGGACGGTGGGCGCCGGGCAACTGGCGGCGGTTCGCGAAAAATTCCTCGTCTGCGCGTCGTTGCGCAGGCCGGACGGCATCCGCGTGCGGGTGGTGGGCGAAGATCGGCCTGATGCCGGTGCGCAGTTGGTGACGCCAACGCTCGAGGACGCCTACACGTGGCTGCTGGGCGCCGATGCCGGTGAGCACTGACATGCGAGCGTCCGTGCAGCGTTTTGGAGCCATGCTGCTGGCCGACTTGCGCGAGCGCACGCGCAGCCCGAGGTTCTGGGTCGTGCTCGGATTAATGGTGGTCGCGAGCTGGTTGTGCTTTCCGCCGCCAAGCGCGGGCTACATGATCTTGTCCATCCACGGCAACGAGCGCGGGTTCTATTCGAGCGCCTGGGTCGGCATGGTGCTGGCCAGTGTCTTCAGCACCTTGCTGAGCCTGTGCGGCTTCTACCTGGTGCGCGGCACCCTGGTGCGCGACATCGATACCCGCGTCTGGCAATTGCTGGTCGCCACGCCGATGACGCGAGGCGGCTACCTGCTTGCGAAGTGGGCGAGCCACATGGTGGTGTTCGCGCTGATTGCATCGGTTGCCTTGTGCGTGGGTCTTGTCGCGCAATGGGTCCGCGCCGAAGATCGCAGCATTCACCTGCTTGAGCTGGTCAAGCCGGTGCTGCTGTTGAACCTGCCGGGCCTGGCCGTTACCGCGATGCTTGCCATCTGGTTCGACCTGCTGCCCTGGCTGCGGCGCACGGCAGGCAACGTGATTTTCTTCTTCCTGTGGATCGTTATGCTGACCGTGCCGCTGGCACGGCTCGAGTCGCCGTCCAATACGATGCTTCGGGAGGGCTGGATCAGCGATACCCACGGCATGATCCTGATGGCGCGCGATTTCCATCGGTCGCAAGAGCAACGCACGGGCAAGCCGCAGGAGTTCGGTTTCAACGTCGGTTCGCCCGCGGCGGCGACAGGCCCCGCGAAGTTCGAATGGACGTCCTGGAACGTTCGGCCCATGGACGTGGTGGGCCGCGGCCTTTGGCTGTTGTTGGCCATGGGTGGCGTCCTGTTGGCGGCGCCCTTGCTCGACTGGGCTGCGTCGCGCACTTCGGCGGCAGCACGCTCGGGTGCGAGCCCCGGCAGGCGCCTGCGTTGGCTGGATCGGCTGCTGGCGCCACTCGCGCGCGGCCCGACGGCGATCGTGGCCATCGCCGAACTCAGGCTATCGCTCAGGCAGCGCCGCGCCTGGTGGTGGCTGGTCGCGCTGGCGGCGATGGCTGCGCAGGCATTCGGAAAGGGCGATGCCCTGCACCTGGGATTGCTGCTGGCCTGGGTCCTGCCGCTGGACCTGCTGTCGCGAAATATCCTGCGCGAGTTCGACAACGGCACCGGTGGACTGGTGTTCACCGCGCCGCGAATCATGCGCCGCTTGTTGGTCGCGCGATTCGCCATCGGCTTTGGATTGCTCGTTGCACTCAGCCTGCCCGGACTGATCCGCCTGTCGGCAACTGCGCCGATGTCTGCAATCACCGCGCTGGTCGTGTGCGCTTCGATTGCGAGCTGGGCACTGAGCCTGTCAGCCGTTTGCCGGAATCCGCGTCCGTTCGAGTTGCTGTTGCTGATCGCCGCTTATCTAAGTACGCAGTCCGCGCCGATCTTCGACCTTTCGCTTGCGCCGCAAGCCACTGCCGTGTGGCACGCCGTCTTGATGGTGCCGGCCTGGGCGGGCCTGGCCTGGGCCTGGCCGAGATTGGCAGGGCTTACCAATCACCGGTCTGGCTGACGGCGAGAGTACGGCCACTGGCGGTCGTGCCCTCAAATTACGGAACTGAGGCTGGCCCCGGGTCGGCCTGCGGCTTGCCTGCGTCGATGGATTCCGGTGACAGCGGCAACAGGAACGAGGCGCCCTTCTTGGCCAGGTCAACTTCGCCATAGTGCTGCAGGCACGCCATCTGGTTCTTTTCAATCAGCAGGCGATCGAGTTTGCGGCGTTTGGGGTTGATGCCCGGCGTTTGAACCAGCAATGCGGTGAACTCCCGGGCGAAAGCATCCACCAGGTCATAGGCATCGCCGATGGTGGATACCTTGGCGCTGTTGAATACCGGATTGGCGCCCTTGGCCCAGCGCAGGAAGGTAACGGTCCTGTCGTCGAGCAATGACTCGCCATCCAGCGCAATCGCGCCCATGCCGATGGGAAGCCGGAATGGACCAGGCACGAAAACACCCAGTGCCGCAGAGACGCCCGAGATGGCCTTCGATGTTGGCGTTATGCCGGTAAGTCGAAATTCAAGACGCAGGACCTGCGGGTCGGCGGCTTCCACCAACGGAAAGTAGTCGCCAAGGCGATCGCAAAGCGCCCGGTTCAATTGATTGCTGATCAGCGCCAGTTGCGCCTCGCTGATTTCCTTGTGCGCCCGATCCGAACTCAGTTCAGCATTTGGCAATCTGATCCGGGTTACCTGCGGCAGGATCTTTTCATCCACAAAAGTGGAGACCGACTTTCCTTGTTCGCGGCTTACAACTTGCAATGGCTTGTCGGCGGCCACGTCTGGAAGCGTGGTTTGCGGCACGCTTGCGCATGCGGTAGCCAGCAGCAATAGCGCAGCACTTCCGACGAGAGAACGAATTCGAGGCATGGGCCGGCAGCCTTTTAGAGGTACGGGGAGGACGGCGATAGTCTTGCCGCCAGCGGGCCCATTAAGGTTGGAGAGTCTGCAGGAGAGGCTGTGCACGGCGCGTCGTCGAAACCGCACGGCGCTGTGTGGCTGGCCTAGGGCCGGGAAAAACGAAAAAGGCCGGAACCCCCGTCTGAATTGGGAGTTCCGGCCTTCTTGATACCGCATGACCGCTTTGAATGGTGGAGGTGGGGGGAGTTGAACCCCCGTCCGAGAGCACTACATCTCCGGTACTACATGCTTAGCTCGTTGTTCGTTCTCGTCAGCCGGCAACACAACGTGCGAGGCACACCGTCTGACACACCCGCTAAGTTCACTTCCAGTTGGCGGGTCGCCGCCGGAAGCTGTTCCGTGATAATGACCTTACATCCACGAGCACGGGCACAAGTGGGTTCAGGGCTTACGCCTTAAGCGGCGAGAGCGTAGTTGTCGTCGTTGGCAACTAAATTTTGCTACTGGATTAACGAGGAAAGTCGCCCCCTCGGCATGCACCAGTCGACTTCGCGACCCCCGTCGAAGCCAGGACACCCCCGGCAAGATGGGAAACGTCAAATCCACTGACAACCACAGTATGGGGCCGGCGATACGGTCATTCAAGCCAACGCCGCAAGTTCGTTCAGGCGTTGCGATTGTGCGAGCGCATCGTGCGCTGCTTTTCCCGCGCCCAGTCGCGATCCTTTTCAACGGCGCGCTTGTCGTGGTCCTTCTTGCCCTTGGCCAAGGCCAGTTCGAGCTTGACCTTGTTGCCGCTCCAGTACATGGCAGTCGGGATCAGGGTGTAGCCATCGCGCTCGATCTTGCCGACCAGCTTGTCGATCTCGTGGCGATGCATCAGCAGTTTGCGCGTGCGCCGGTCATCGGCCACTACGTGGGTCGACGCGGAGATCAACGGCGTGATCTGTGCGCCGAACAGGAAGATCTCGCCGTTCTTCACCAGCGCATAGCTCTCGCCGATGCCCAAGCGCCCGGCACGGATGGCCTTCAGTTCCCAGCCCTGCAGGGACAGGCCCGCCTCGTAGCGGTCCTCCAGGTGATATTCGTGGCGCGCACTCTTGTTCAGGGCAATGGTCTTGCCCTGTGCCGACTTGGCCCCGCCGCCTTTGGTATTCTTGCTTTCTTTATTCTTGGACATGGTCTTCCTTGCGGGCATTGTCGCCGATGTGCGGCCGCACGGGGAATCGGCACCCAACTACCAACATGGCAAGCATTCATCGCCACGCGCTGGTCAGACACTCTGCGGTCCGCATGTTCGGGCTGGTCAACGATGTCGCCCGCTATCCGCAGCGCTTCGCCTGGTGCGAGAGTTCCCGCGTGCTCGAGCATTCCGATACGCACATGCTGGCGCGGCTGGACCTGCGCGTGGCGGGCTTTGCGGTCGGTTTCACCACGCTCAACAGCCTCGAGTCCCCGACCCGGATCAGCCTGCAACTGCAGGAAGGTCCCTTCAGCGAATTCAAGGGACAGTGGTTCTTCCATTCCCTGGCCGAAGACGCCTGCAAGATCAGCCTTACCCTCGATTTCGAAGTGGCGAGCCGCCTGATCGGTTCTGCCATGGCGATCGGCTTCCAGGGCCTGGCGGACAGGATGGTCGATGACTTCTGCCGCGAGGCCGATCGCAATGACGATTGATGCCGACCCTGCGCCAGTGATGCGCGTCCAGATCGTGCATGCGTTACCCGGGACCTACTGGGCCACCCAGGTGCTGCTTCCTCCGGCTGCTACCGTCGCCGACGCACTCGAGTCGGCCCGATCCGCCATCCACGCTGCTGGCATCGCCTTGGATATGGCTGGGCTGGCGGTATTTGGCAAGACAGTCGAGCCACGCACGCGCCTGCATGATGGCGACCGGATCGAACTGTTGCGGCCCCTGCTGGTAAGCCCGCGCGATGCGCGGACCAGCCGCGCCTCCGCTACACGAAAGCGCTGAGAATCAGACTTTGCCGGCGCGATGGCCCGGAACGGCGTTCAGCGACGCTTGTCCTTGTCCTTGTCCTTGGGCAGGTTGCCAAAGCCGAAATTGCGCAGTTCCAGCAAGAGGGCGCCGTCTTGTTCAGGGAAATACTCGCCTTCCATCCGGGACAGGGTATCGCCCTCGAACCAGACGGTCAGGTTCTTGATCTGGGTATCGCCGTGGTCGCGGCGCTCGGTCGCCACGTAGTCCCAGCGGGACTGGTGGAACGGATCGGCCAGCGGCGGCGTGCCCAGCAAGGCCACCACCTGCGCTTGTGTCATCCCGGGCTTGAGCTGCTCGACGTTGTTCTTTTCGAGGAGGTTTCCCTGGAACACCGGCTGGCGATAGATGAAGGAGCAGCCGGACACGAGTACGGCGGCGAGTAGCAGAACGAGGGCCTTGCGCATCGGGAGCGTGGTCACAGGAAGGGAGGCGAGCGATAATATACCAAGCACCGACCCGGGTCGGCCGAAATAGTTCACAAGCGGGTTCATTGGAGGGGTGGCACATGGAGTCGGAAGACCTTCGAAAGGTCGGCCTGAAGGTCACCCATCCCCGGACTCGCATCCTGGAATTGCTGGAAACCTCGGGCGTTCGGCATCTCAGCGCGGAAGACATCTACCGACGCCTGATTTCCAGCGGCGAAGACATCGGCCTGGCCACGGTTTACCGGGTACTGACCCAGTTCGAGTCAGCCGGCCTGGTGCTGAAGCACAATTTCGAGGGTGGCACGGCCGTTTATGAGCTCGATCACGGCCAGCACCACGACCACATGGTGGACCTGGAGTCGGGCAAGGTGATCGAGTTCACCAGCCCGGAGATCGAGCTGCTGCAGAAACAGGTCGCCGATCGGCATGGCTATGTGATCGAAGAGCACAGCCTGGTGCTGTACGTAAGGCCGAAGCCCAAGCGCGCCGGCTGAACCGGATTTCAGCGCGGTTGCGCGCCTGACAACATGCGCTTGGCGTTGGCGCGGCTTTCGCGCGTGATGTCCACGCCGCCGAGCATGCGGGCGAGTTCTTCCACGCGGTCCGGCTCGGACAGGCGGCTGACGGCGCTGTGCGTCGTGCTGCCGCTGACGGCCTTGCTGACCCGGAAATGGTGGTGGCCCTGCGCGGCCACCTGGGGAAGGTGGGTCACACACAGCACCTGCCGTTGCAGGCCCAGGGCGCGAAGTTTCTGGCCCACGACCTCCGCGACAGCACCGCCAATGCCGCTGTCCACTTCGTCGAAGACCATGGTCGGCACCGAATCGAGCCCCAACGCGGCGACTTCTATCGCCAGGCTGATGCGCGCGAGTTCACCGCCGGAAGCCACCTTGCGCAAGGCGCGTGGCGGCTGGCCCGGATTGGCTGACACCAGGAACTCGCAGCGCTCGGCACCGGCGGGATTGGGCCTGTCACCCTCGTTGGGAAGCAACTCGACGTTGAAAACGCCGCCGGCCATTCCGAGTTCGGACATCAATGCGCTGACGGCGCCTGAGAGGCGATCCGCGGCCTGTCGGCGCGATTGACTCAGTTCTACCGCCGATCGAGCCCAAGCTGCCGCCAGGCCGCTTCTTTCTTTCGCAAGACGATCGGTGCTGGCGCCCAGTCCGCGCAGCGTTTCCAGTTCAGTCGCCAGCCGGTCGTGCACGACACCGAGATCCGTGAGCGGCGCCTTGTGCTTGCGGGAGAGCTCGTGCAAGCGGGTCAGTCGCGCTTCCAGGTCCTGCAGGTGACCGGGATCGAGCTCGAGTTCATCGCGCCAGCGTTCGAGCAGGGTGGCCGCTTCGTCGAGTTGGATGCGAGCGGAATCCACCAGGGAAGACACTTCTGCCAGTCGCGGCTCGTGATCAAGTTGCCGGGCCACCTCCGCGTTGATCTGGCGCAGGTTGCGCGCCACGCCTACGCCGTCTTCGCCGGAAAGCCTGGCGAGCGCGGCGTCGTAGGCGGCAAGCAAGGCTGCCGCGTGTGTCTGGCGGCGATGCGAGGCCAGCAGGGTCTCGATGCCGGAAGGATCGAGTGATTCGCGCGACAGTTCTGCGGCCTGGTGCTCCAGATATTCGATGCGGTCGTCCACGGCCCCGGCGCGCGCGAGTTCGGCAAGCTCGCGATCGATGGCCGCCCAATTTCGAGCCAGGCTGCAGACCTTCGCCAGTAGCGGCTCGTGCTGCCCAAAGGCGTCAACGAGCTCCAGCTGGTGATGTCGCTCAAGCAGCGCCTGGTGCTCATGCTGGCCGTGGATTTCCACCAGCATCGAACCCAGTTCAGCCAGCTGGGCGAGGGTGGCCGGGCGGCCGTTGATCCATGCGCGGGATCCGCCGTCGGCGCGGATTACCCGCCGCAGCTGGCAGGTGTCCCCGTCGTCGAGCTCGTTGTCGCGAAGCCAGTCGACCGCCTGCGGGGCGTCCAGCAGGTGGAATTCAGCAGACAATTCGGCCCGTTCAGCGCCGTGCCGGACCACGCCCGTATCGGCGCGAGCGCCGGTGAGGGAGAGCAGGGCCCCGACCAGCAGGGACTTGCCGGCACCCGTTTCGCCGGAAACGACCGTCAGCCCGCCTTCGAAGGCGAGCTCGGCAGTGCTGACGACGGCGAAGTCGCGAAGGGTAAGGTGGCGAAGCATGGGTCGTGATTTTGCCTGAATCCGAAGCGGAATCGTTCAGTGGGTTTCGCCGGATGCTGTCCGAATTGCTTGCAATTATCCCGATAGCCGCTTGCGTGGCGGGGCCGGCGGCCTTATCTATGGAGGCATGAGCAGCAACCTCGACCTCCGCTCGCGCAGCCTGCTGCGCACGCTGATCGCGCAACATATCCGCGACGGCGAGCCTGTAGGCAGCCGCACGCTCGCCCGTCAGTCGGGCCTGGACGTCAGCCCCGCGACCATCCGTAACATCATGGCCGACCTCGAGGAGATCGGATTGCTGTCGGCACCGCATACCTCGGCCGGCCGGATTCCGACCGCCCAGGGATACCGGGTGTTCGTCGATTCCCTGTTGCAGATGCAGCCGCTTCCGGAACCTGAAATCGCATTGCTGCGCAGCCAGATGGCCCCGGGTTCGGGCACGCAGGCGCTGCTGTCGAATGCCTCCGAGCTGCTGTCGGCGATGAGCCAGTTCGTGGGCGTGGTGACGGTGCCGCAACGCGCGCAATTTGCCTTCCGGATGATCGACTTCGTGCCGATCGAAGGCAACCGGCTATTGGTTATCCTGGTGTTCACCGACAACGAAGTGCAGAACCGGATCATCACCACGCGGCGCTCGTATTCGGCGAGCGAACTGGAGCAGACCGCCAATTATCTCAATACCCATTTTGCAGGTCGTCCGCTATCCGATATCCGGACCAGCCTGGTCCGCGAGCTCCGGGACACGCGGTCGGAAATGGAGCGGGTGCTGACCGCCGCCGTCGAGATTTCCGAGCAGGCGCTGGATGCCGACAGTGAGGACATGGTACTCAGTGGCCAGACCCGCCTGATGGGCCTGCAGGGCATGTCCGACATGGACCGTCTGCGCGAGCTGTTCGAGGCTTTTTCGCGCAAGCGGGAAATACTGGCGCTGCTCGAGCGCTGTACCCAGGCGCCCGGGGTGCGTGTCTTCATAGGCAAGGAAAGCGGCCTGGCGCCGCTGGACGGCTACACCCTCATCACCGCGCCCTATGCCAGCCATGGCAAGACCCTGGGCGTGCTGGGCGTCATCGGGCCCACCCGCATGGCCTATGACCGGGTCATTCCCATCGTCCAGACGACCGCCAGCCTGCTGGGCGAGGCCTTGAATCCCGAGTCCACGGCCCCATAAGGGCGGCAGGCCCCACGTAAGGGGTGGAAAGGGAACCCAAGCATGCAGCACGAAAATCCGGCTTCCGGAACGGACGAGTGGGCCAACCCGGCCCCGGCAAATGAAGTTGAAGTCCTGTTGGGTGAAGTGGATCAGCTTCGGGCCACGGTCGTCGCCCTGAAGGACGAGACGCTGCGCGAACGTGCGGAGCTCGACAACCAGCGCAAGCGCCTGGCGCGCGATGTGGACATGGCCCGCAAGTTCGCCAATGAACGCCTGCTGTCGGAACTGCTGCCGGTGTTGGACAGCCTCGATGCCGGCCTGACCACCACGGGCGACGACGCCAGCGCACTGCGCGCAGGCCTCGACCTGACCATGAAGCAGTTGCTCAAGGTTGCCGGCGACAACGGCCTGGTGGTGGTCAACCCCGTTGGCGACGTCTTCAATCCCGATTTGCACCAGGCCATCAGCCAGGCGGACGCTGCGGGCGCCGAACCCGGCACGGTGCTGCAGGTATTCCAGAAGGGCTACCTGTTGAACGACCGACTGTTGCGTCCGGCCCTGGTGGTCGTGGCCCGACACGACGATTGAACAAGGCAAAACACACGCGGCGCATGGATGCGCCAGTGTCGCGGGAGGCAGGATGCCGGGAGCGACCTTGAAAACTGTGTGAAGACCTCCAGATAAGGGACAGGCATTTATTCGCGGACCGGCAGCACCGGCCGCCAGCAAAAAGGAAATCAAGACATGGGCAAGATCATCGGCATCGACCTGGGCACCACCAACAGCTGCGTGGCAGTGATGGAAGGCGGCACTGCCAAGGTCATCGAAAACTCCGAGGGCGATCGCACCACGCCGTCCATCGTCGCCTTCACCAAGGACGGCGAAGTGATCGTGGGCGCGTCGGCCAAGCGCCAGGGCGTAACCAATCCGAAGAACACCTTCTACGCCGTGAAGCGCCTGATCGGCCGCAAGTTCACCGACGCGGAAGTGAAGAAGGACCTCGACCTGGTCCCGTACGGCATCACTGCGCATGACAACGGCGACGCGTGGGTACAGACCAGCGACAGCCGCAAGATGGCGCCGCAGGAAATTTCTGCGCGCGTGCTCGAGAAGATGAAGAAGACGGCTGAAGCCTATCTCGGCGAAGCAGTTACCGAAGCCGTCATCACCGTGCCGGCCTACTTCAACGACAGCCAGCGCCAGGCGACCAAGGACGCGGGCCGCATCGCCGGTCTCGACGTCAAGCGCATCATCAACGAGCCGACCGCGGCCGCGCTGGCCTATGGCATGGACAAGAAGGGCGGCGACCGCAAGATTGCCGTGTATGACCTCGGCGGCGGTACCTTCGACGTGTCCATCATCGAGATCGCGACCATCGACGGCGAAAGCCAGTTCGAAGTGCTCGCCACCAATGGCGACACCTTCCTGGGCGGCGAAGACTTCGACAAGCGCGTCATCGACTTTTTGGTCGAAGAATTCCAGAAAGAGCAGGGCATCGACCTGCGCAAGGATCCGTTGGCCCTGCAGCGCCTGAAGGATGCGGCCGAGCGCGCCAAGATCGAGTTGTCCACCTCGCAGCAGACCGACGTGAACCTGCCGTACGTGACGGCCGACGCGTCGGGTCCGAAGCACCTCAGCATCAAGCTGACCCGCGCCAAGCTCGAGTCGCTGGTCGAGGAACTGATCAAGAAGACGATCGAACCTTGCCGCATCGCCATGAAGGATGCCGGCGTCAGCAACAGCGACATCAGCGACGTCATCCTGGTCGGCGGCCAGACGCGCATGCCGCGCGTCAAGGCAGCCGTCACCGAATTCTTCGGAAAGGAACCGCGCCAGGACGTCAACCCGGATGAAGCCGTCGCCATCGGCGCCGCGATCCAGGGCGGCGTGCTTGCCGGCACCGTCAAGGACGTGCTGTTGCTCGACGTGACCCCGCTGTCGCTGGGCATCGAAACCCTGGGCGGCGTGTTCACCAAGATCATCGAAAAGAACACCACCATCCCGACCAAGGCCTCGCAGACCTTCTCCACCGCCGAAGACAACCAGAGCGCGGTTACCGTGCATGTGTTGCAGGGCGAGCGCGAGCAGGCCCGCTACAACAAGTCGCTGGCCAAGTTCGACCTGACCGGCATCGATTCCGCGCCGCGCGGCATGCCGCAGGTGGAAGTGGCGTTCGACATCGATGCCAACGGCATCCTGCACGTGACGGCCAAGGACAAGAAGACCGGCAAGGAACAACGCATCGAGATCAAGGCAGGTTCCGGCTTGAGTGAGGAAGAAATCCAGCAGATGGTGCGCGACGCCGAAGCCAATCGCGAGGAAGACAAGAAGTTCCACGAACTGGTCACCGCGCGCAATGCGGCCGACGGCCTGATCCACGCCACCCGCACCGCGATCAAGGAACATGGTTCCAAGATTCCGGGCGAGCAACTGGGCGGCATCGAAATGGCATTGTCGGATCTTGAAACCGCCATGAAGGGCGACGACAAGGCGCAGATCGAAGCCAAGACCAACGCCTTGCAGCAGGTTGCGCAGTCGCTGTACGCGGCGGCCTCGGCCGGCCCGGAAGCGGGCGGCGACGATGCCGGCCAGGGCGGCGCCAAGGCCCAGGCCGAAGACGTGGTCGATGCCGAATTCACGGAAGTGAAAGACGGCGACCAGAAGTAAGCGTTATCCCCCAACCTTCGCGTTGGGGGAATGACTGCCCGCGCTGAACCGGCGTCTCCGGTCTGCGCGGGCGGTCTGCTGTTTGGGCAAGTGCTTTCAATTGGGGTTGGAATGAGCAAGCGTGACTATTACGAAGTCCTGGGCGTATCGCGCACCGCGACCGAAGACGAATTGAAAAAGGCTTATCGCCGGCTGGCGATGAAGCACCATCCCGACCGCAACACGGCCGGCGACAAGGACTCCGAGGCGGCCTTCAAGGAAGCCAAGGAAGCCTACGAAGTGCTGAACGACGCGACCAAGCGCCGCGCCTACGACCAGCATGGCCATGCTGCGTTCGAACACGGCATGGGCGGCGGTAGCGGCGGAGGCCCGGGCTTCGGCAACGTCAACGATATCTTCGGCGATATCTTCGGCGACATCTTCGGTGGTGGCCGCCAGCAAGGCCCGCGCCGCGGCGCCGACCTGCGCTACGTAATGGAACTCGATCTCGAAGAAGCCGTGTTCGGCGTCGAGAAACAGATAGACATCCCGACCCTGGTCGCCTGCGAGCCGTGCAAGGGCTCGGGCTCGGAAGACGGCAAGATCGAAACCTGCCGCACCTGCGCCGGTCGCGGCCAGGTACGCATGCAACGCGGAATATTTTCCGTGCAACAGCCGTGTCCATCCTGCGCCGGTCGCGGCCAGACCATCGCCAAGCCGTGCAAGACCTGCCGCGGCAACGGCCGCGTGCAGGACGAAAAGACGCTGCAGGTGAAGATTCCCGCCGGCGTGGACAATGGTGATCGCATCCGCCTGCAGGGCGAGGGTGAAGCCGGGCCGAGTGGCGCGCCGGCCGGCGACCTGTATGTTGAAGTTAACGTGCGCGAGCACAAGATTTTCCAGCGCGACGGCGACGACCTGTATTGCGAAGTGCCGATCCGGTTTTCGCAGGCGGCATTGGGTGCCGAGGTGGTGGTACCGACGCTGCAAGGCGAAGCACTGATCAAGGTGCCGCTGGAAACGCAGACCGGCAAACTGTTCCGCCTGCGCGGCAAGGGCGTCAAGTCCGTGCGCAGCCACGGCCACGGAGACTTGCTGTGTCGCGCCGTGGTGGAAACGCCCGTCAACCTCACCGCGCGGCAGCGCGAGTTGCTGAAGGATTTCGAGGAAACCTTCGAAGGCGAGGAGGGTGCGCGGCACTCGCCACGATCCACGGGTTTCCTGGATGGCGTGAAGTCGTTCTGGGACCGGATGACGTCCTGATCCAGCGCAGGGTCAAGCCTTGACTCGCGCCATCCCCGGGTCGTACAGCGGCGCCAGGTGCAGGTGGCAGGCGATGCGTTCGGTGGCGACCTCCAGCGCGTATCTCCCTGCCAGCAAGTAGTCGCGGTCGACACCGCCGGCATTGCGGACATAGCCCATGCCGACAGGTTTTCCGATCGTGTGGCCAAAGCCGCCGCTGCTAAGCCAGCCGACCCGCACGCCATCACGATAGATCGTTTCACGACCGAGCAACACCACGTCTGGATCGTCGACGGTGAATGTGCAGAACATCTTTTTCAGCGGGCCCTGCTTTTGTCGTTCGAGCGCCTCGCGCCCGAGGAACGGGACTCCACTCTTCATCTTCACCGCCCAACCCAATCCGGCATCGAAGGGCGTGTGGTCGGGTCCCAGGTCGGAGCCCCAGGCGCGATAGCCCTTCTCCAGGCGCAAGGTTTCGATGGCGCGATAGCCGGCATTAATGATTCCAAACGCTTGCCCGGCTTGCATCAGCGCTTCGTACACTGCGATGCCGGATTCGCGGGGCACATGCAGTTCCCAGCCCAGCTCACCCACGTAGGTCACGCGCAGCGCGAGCACGGATGCACCGGCAACGGAAATCCGGCGGGCTTGCCCGAAGGGGAAGCCATCATTGGAGACATCGTCGGCGGTGATCTGTTCAAGTACCCGTCGCGCGCAGGGGCCCATCAGCGCGAACACGCAATTTTCTTCGGTAACGTCCACCAGGCGCGCGTCCAGGCCTGCCGGGACCTGGCGCGTGATCCAGTCGAAATCATGGGTCGCAAACCCGGTGCCGGTAACGATGTAGAACTCGTCCTCGGCCAGTCGCGCCAGGGTCAGGTCGCATTCGATGCCGGCGCGGGCGTTCAACATCTGGGTGTAGACAAGGCTGGCTGCGGGCTTGTTGATGTCGTTTGCGCAGATCCAGTCCAGGGCTTGCCGTGCGTCGCGTCCGGTCATGCTGAATTTTGCGAAGGATGTCTGGTCGAATACAGTCACGCCCTCGCGCGTCGCGCGGTGCTCGCGCGCCACCGCATCGAACCAGTTCGGGCGACTCATCGTGTAGATGTCCTCGGCCGGCTCGCCCTGTGTCGCGAACCAGTTCGGCCGCTCCCAGCCAAGCTTTTCACCGAACACGGCACCTTGCGCTTTCAATCGCCCGTACAGGGGCGAGCATCGCAAGGGTCGGCCGCTTTGGTGTTCTTCGCTGGGCCAGGCGATGGTGTAGTGCTTGCCGTACATTTCGAGCGTGCGCTCGCGGACCCAATCGATATTGGCGTGCGGCGGTCCGAAACGACGGATATCCACCGGCCACAGGTCCATCGGCGCTTCGCCGCCCACCATCCACTCGGCCAGCATTTTTCCTGCGCCGCCGCCGGATGCAATGCCGAAAGCATTGAAACCGGCGCCGACGTAGAAGCCCTGCAAACCGGGGGCTGGACCAAGGATGAAATTTCCGTCGGGCGTAAAACTCTCTGGACCGTTCACCAGTTCCCGGATGCCCGCGTTTTCCAAGGCAGGCACGCGGGCCATCGCCAACTCCATCATGGGCTGGAAGTGGTCCCAGTCCGGTTGCAGCAGACGAAAATTGAAGCCCTCGGGAAAGCCATCCACGGCCCACGGTTTCGGATTGGGCTCATAGCCGCCCATCACCAGGCCGCCCACGTCTTCCTTGTAGTAGGTCAGGCGGTCCGGATCGCGCAGCGTCGGCAGGCCGCGAGTGATGCCCGGGATCGCCTCGGTAATCAGGTATTGGTGTTGCACCGAGACCAGGGGCACGTTTATGCCCGCCATCCGGCCAACATCGCGCGCCCACTGGCCTGCGCAGTTGGCAACCAGTTCGCATTCGATCCGTCCCTGGTCGGTCAGCACGGCGGTCACTCGCCCATCGCGCAGTTCAATGCCGGTAACCGTGCAGTCCTCGATGATCCGCACGCCCTGCATGCGCGCGCCCTTGGCGAGCGACTGTGTGATGTCAGAGGGATTGACCTGGCCGTCGGTGGGCAGGAAGGCGGCGCCCACGACATCCGATATATCCATCAGCGGCCACAACTCGCGCGCTTCCAACGGACTGAGCAGATGGACTTCGAGGCCAAACGATCGCGCCGTGGTCGCCTGCCGCTTGAGTTCGATCCAGCGCGATGGATTGCAGGCCAGGCGAAGCCCGCCATTCATTTTCCAGCCGCTGGCCAGGCCCGTTTCTGCCTCGAGCGTGTCGTACAGGCGCACCGAATGGCCGAGCATCTGGGTGATGTTGGCGCTGGTGCGCAATTGCCCTACCAGTCCCGCGGCATGGAATGTCGAACCGGACGTCAGCTTGTGCCGTTCGATCAGCACGGTGTCCTTCCAGCCAAGCTTGCCCAGGTGATAGGCCGTGGAGCAGCCGACGATGCCGCCGCCGATCACGACGGCCCGCGCCTGGGTGGGAAATGTGGCCATACGTCGTGTCAGCTCCTTGCCTTGAACAACGCCCACGCCGCGTCAAGGCGTTGCAGGTAGTCGCGCGTATAGCTTGCGTAGTCGAAGTCGATGGTCGAGCGCAGTTCCGATACCGCGCCCCAGAAAGTCTCGCGCATCAGCGAGGCGCATTTCATCGCTTCGAAGGCGTGCCTGCGCGCCGGATCGGTCCGACCGCGCCAGTACACTTCCAGCATGGCGTCGTCGTCGGAGGAATCGAACTGGTTGTTGGACGACAGGTTGGCAAGATCGAACAGCGGGCTGTTGAATCCCGCGTAATCCCAGTCGATCAGCCACAGGCGCGAGCCATCGTCCAGGAAGTTTGCCGCAAGCAGGTCATTGTGACCAAACACCAGGTTGACGGGACTGACCGCCGCTTCCAGGTCGACGGCCATGGCGCGCAGTCGGGCGAGCTGGGGAAACAGGCAACTGCGAGGCTCCTCGGCGAGCAAGGCCAGGTAGTTGCGCACGATCTGGAAGACCCAGAAAGACAACGCCGGTCCGCGAAAAAACGTCGGGATGTCCTCGTGGCAGCGACGGACCAGGTCCAGCAAGGCCGGCAAACGGGCGCGGTCGCGGATATCCGCTGGCTCGAGCGTGCGGCTTTCAATGTAGCGACTGACCAGGCATCCGTCGCCGGCGTAGATGACTTCCGGCGAGATCCCGGCGGCGAACGCGGCGCGCGCGGCAGCGAGCTCGTTGAAACGCATCACGCCATGCTCGGGAATGTCCTTGCCGAACCGGACCACGAATTTCCCGGCACGCGCATCGTGGACCAGGAAGTTCCGGTTGGTCATGCCGCCGGCCAGCGGTTCGATCGCCACCCCTGCCTGCCAGCAGGGCAGGCCGGCGATACGGTCTTCGACGACGGAGTCGGACATCGGCTGTGCCTGGGCGCGAAGGCTGAAGGTTCAGCGAGTTTGCACGAGTTGTCAACGCGCCGCAGCGCTAGAATGCCGGCTCGCAAGCTTGATTTCAGCAAGTCAGCCCTCCACCGGGAGTCGCCGTGAACATCGCCGCCCATCGAGACACGGATGAGTTCCTGCGCTTCGCCAACCAGCTTGCCGACGCAGCGCGCCCCATCGCACGCGAGTATTTCCGGCAACCATTGACGGTGGAGAGCAAGGCGGACCTGAGCCCGGTGACAATCGCCGACCGTGCGATCGAGACCGCGCTGCGGCAGATGATTGAAACTCGCTATCCGGACCACGGCATCCTGGGCGAAGAGTTTTCCGCCCGCCAAGGCAATCACCTCACCTGGGTCCTGGATCCGATTGACGGTACCCGCAGTTTCATCACCGGCATGCCCTTGTTCGGCACGCTGATCGCACTGCTGCAGGATGGTCGCCCGATGCTGGGTGTCATCGACTTTCCTGCGTTGTCCGAGCGCTGGACGGGCGTGACCGGTCAGGCGACCCGACACCTTGGCAACGTGGTGCGTGCCAGTTCCGTCGGAAAATTGGCGGAAGCGAGTTGCTACTCCACCTCGCCAGACATGTTCACTGATGAAGATGTCGGAAAGGTCGCGCGACTGGGTGCGCAGCTAGGCATGCGCCGGTTCGGCGGGGATTGTTATGCCTACGCCTTGCTTGCCTCCGGACATTGCGACCTCGTCGTCGAAGCTGGTCTCCAGCCGTACGACTATCTTTCGCTGGTACCGGTTATCGAAGGCGCGGGCGGCCGGATCAGCGACTGGCAGGGCAGGGCGTTGACGCTGGAATCCGACGGTCGGGTTCTTGCTGCGGCAAACACATCGCTGTGGGAACAGGCGCTCGCAAGTCTGCAGTGAGACCGGCATGGCCTGCCTACGCCGGACCCCTGAAGTTCGTCGCCAAGTGAGCGTAAGCTTGGACGGATGAATTCGACTCCCGTTCGATTATTGATCCACGGCTCCAGCGGAAGAATGGGCAAGGCCCTGATCCGACTGGCTGCAGCGGAACCCTCGCTGCTCGTGGTTGCTGCCGTGTCGAGGTCCGGCGATCCGGCGGCCGACGCGTCGGTCCCCGCCTTCCGGGCCGACGCCGTCGGTGACTGGCCTGCCTTCGATGTCGCGGTGGATTTCAGCCTGCCCGATGGCTTCGATCGCCTGCTTGACGCCTGTCAACAGCGCGGCGCTGCCCTCGTCAGTGGAACGACGGGTCTTGAGGGCCGCCAGCTGATGCACCTGGCGGAAGCCTCGTCGGACATCCCGGTGCTGTGGGCCTCGAACTTCAGCCTGGGCGTGGTCGTATTGCACGAACTGGTGAGGAAAGTTTCCGAATCGCTTCCCGGTTGGACGGTGGCCATTACCGAGACCCACCATGTGCACAAGCTGGACGCACCCTCGGGCACCGCGCTCACGCTCGGCCAGGCCGCCAGCGCGGCAAACGGTCGCGAGCCCCTGATCGAGTCGATTCGCCGGGGCGAGGTCATCGGCGAGCACGTCGTCCGCTTTACCGGCATGGGCGAGACGCTTGAACTCGCGCACCGCGCCGGTGACCGGGACATTTTTGCCCGGGGAGCACTCGAGGCAGCCCGCAGGCTCGCGCTGCAGGCTGCCGGACAGTTCAGCCTCGCACAGCTGCTGGCCCTCGAGAGTTGATCCCTTGCGACACTGGCAGGCCGGGCCGGAACCGGCAATTTTCTCCTGCCGTTTCCTTTTGGCCGCCATCAGGCTAAAATTCTCGCTCGCCTGAACCCCTTTTTCGTATCGAACCCGGCCCTTGCCCGGTTCGCGGCCTGCCGCAGCCCGGTGGACCGAGGGTTTCACCCAGACAAGGCGAGCAATGTGACCCAATCCGCCATCCTTGCACTCGAAGACGGCACCGTATTCGAGGGCATTTCCGCAGGCGCACCCGGACTTTCGGTAGGCGAGGTCGTTTTCAATACGGCCATCACCGGCTACCAGGAAATACTCACCGATCCGTCCTACGCGCGACAGCTGGTGACCCTCACCTCGCCGCATATCGGCAACACCGGGTGCACCCCCCAGGACGATGAGTCCAACCAGGTTTTCGCCGCAGGCCTGATCGTGCGCGACGTGCCGCGCCGCCCCAGCAACTGGCGCAGCCAGGTCAGCTTGCCCGAGTGGCTGAAAGCCCGGGGCGTCGTCGCGATTTCCGATATCGACACGCGCCGGCTGACCCGCCTGTTGCGCGACCGTGGCGCGCAGAACGGCGCGCTGATGGCCGGCGAGATCGATGTCGACAAGGCGATCGAGTGCGCCCGGAAGTTTCCTGGCCTCAAGGGCATGGACCTCGCCAAGGAGGTCTGCACGAAGTCCCCCTATGTGTGGACCGAAGGCCAGCTCGACCTCGACAGTCAGCAATTTGTTTCGGTGCCCTCGCGCTACCACGTCGTTGCTTACGATTTCGGCGTCAAGGTCAACATCCTGCGCATGCTGGCCGAGCGCGGTTGCAAGGTTACTGTCGTGCCGGCGCAAACCAGCGCGGCCGATGTATTTGCGATGAAGCCCGATGGCGTGTTCCTTTCCAACGGACCGGGCGACCCGGCGCCTTGCGACTACGCGATCGCCGCAACTCGTGAATTCATTGCGGCCGGCATTCCGTTGTTCGGCATCTGCCTCGGTCACCAGATCCTCGGTCTTGCCACGGGCGCGACCACCTCGAAAATGAAATTCGGCCACCACGGCGCCAATCATCCGGTCATCGACCTGGCGACCGGGCGGGTAATGATCACGTCGCAAAACCACGGCTTCGCCGTCGACGAAGCCAGCCTGCCTGCCAACGTGCGCGTCACGCATCGGTCCTTGTTTGACGGATCCAACCAGGGCATCGCCTTGGCCGACGCACCCGCCTTCAGTTTCCAGGGGCACCCCGAAGCCAGTCCGGGGCCGCATGACGTTGCCGGTCTGTTCGACCAGTTCATCGCTTCCATGCCTCGACTCAGGTAGCCAAAAATGCCCAAACGAAGTGACATACGCAGCATCCTGATCATCGGCGCCGGCCCCATCGTCATCGGCCAGGCCTGCGAGTTCGATTATTCGGGCGCGCAAGCTTGCAAGGCACTGCGGGAAGAGGGTTACCGGGTCATCCTGGTCAACTCGAATCCGGCGACGATCATGACCGACCCGGACATGGCCGATGCGGTCTATATCGAGCCGATCAATCCAGCCACGGTCGAGCGCATCATCGCCAAGGAACGGCCAGACGCGCTGCTACCGACCATGGGCGGACAGACGGCGCTGAACTGCGCGCTGGACCTCGCCGATGCCGGCACCCTGGAAAAATACGGCGTCGAGCTGATCGGTGCTTCGCGCGAAGCCATCCGCATGGCCGAGGATCGCGAACTGTTCCGTCATGCGATGAAGGACATCGGCCTGGACTGCCCGAAGGCGGAAATCGCGCGCTCGCTGGAACAAGCGCTCGACATCCAGTCGCGGGTCGGCTATCCGACCATCATCCGTCCCAGCTTCACGCTCGGCGGCTCGGGCGGGGGCATCGCCTACAACCGCGAGGAGTTGATCGAGATAACTACCCGGGGCCTCGATCTGTCGCCCACCGGCGAAGTGCTGATCGAAGAATCGGTGCTGGGCTGGAAGGAATTCGAGATGGAGGTGGTGCGCGACACCGCCGACAACTGCATCATCGTCTGCTCGATCGAAAACCTCGATCCGATGGGCGTGCACACCGGCGACTCGATTACCGTGGCGCCGGCACAGACCCTGACCGACAAGGAATACCAGCGGCTGCGCGACTATTCCATCAAGGTGTTGCGCAAGATCGGTGTGGATACCGGTGGCTCCAACGTGCAGTTTGGCATCAATGCGCAGGACGGCCGCGTGGTCGTCATCGAGATGAACCCGCGCGTGTCGCGGTCCTCGGCGCTGGCCTCGAAGGCGACCGGATTTCCGATTGCCAAGGTCGCGGCCAAGCTGGCCGTGGGCTACACGCTGGACGAATTGCGCAACGAGATTACCGGCGGCAAGACGCCTTCGTCGTTCGAACCGACCATCGACTACGTGGTCACCAAGATTCCGCGCTTCGCCTTCGAAAAATTCCCTTCCGCCGATGCCCGCCTGACCACGCAGATGAAATCCGTCGGTGAAGTGATGGCGATGGGCCGGACCTTCCAGGAGTCGCTGCAGAAGGCCTTGCGCGGCCTGGAAATCGGCAAGGTCGGTCTCGATCCCACCGGTCATGCCGGGCAGGGCGAGGACGGCCTGCTGAAGATCCGGCGCGACTTGAAGGAGCCCGGTCCGGAGCGTTTGTTCCAGGTGGCCGAGGCCTTCCGCGCCGGCATGAGCGTGGACGACGTGTTCAAACTCAGCTTCATCGACCCGTGGTTCCTCGACCAGATCGAAGAGCTGGTATCGATGGAAAAGGACGTGCACCACGAGGGCCTGGACGCGCTGGACGGCAAGCGCCTGCGCCAACTCAAGCGCAAGGGCTTCTCCGATATCAGGCTCGCCCAGCTGACCGGCACCGATGAATCGGCAGTCCGCGCCCTGCGCCGTGCCTTCAACGTGCGCCCGGTGTACAAGCGCGTGGACTCGTGCGCGGCCGAATTCGCCACCAACACCGCCTACCTGTATTCGACCTACGAGGACGAGTGCGAGGCAGAGCCGACCGACCGCAACAAGATCATGGTGCTAGGTGGCGGTCCGAACCGCATCGGCCAGGTCATCGAGTTCGACTACTGCTGCGTGCACGCGGCGCTCGCGCTGCGCGAGGATGGTTACGAAACCATCATGGTCAACTGCAATCCGGAAACCGTCTCGACCGATTTCGATACGTCGGACCGCCTGTACTTCGAGCCGCTGACGCTGGAAGACGTGCTCGAGATCATCGACGTGGAAAAACCGGTCGGCGTGATCGTGCAGTACGGCGGCCAGACGCCGCTGAAACTGGCGCGTGCGCTGGAAGCCGCAGGCGCGCCGATCATCGGCACATCACCTGACTCGATCGACCTGGCCGAGGACCGCGAGCGTTTCCAGCAGCTGGTTGAAAAACTCAACCTGGTGCAGCCGCCGAACCGCACGGCGCGTACTGCCGAGCAGGCGCTCAACCATGCCTCCGCGATCGGCTATCCGCTGGTGGTGCGGCCGAGCTATGTGCTGGGTGGCCGCGCAATGGAAATCGTCTATTCCGACGAGGACCTGTCGCGCTACATCCGCGAGGCGGTGAAGGTCTCGAACGACTCGCCGGTGCTGCTCGATCGCTTCCTGGACAACGCGGTCGAGGTGGACGTCGACATCATCGCCGACATGGATGGCAACGTCCTGATCGGCGGCATCATGGAGCACATCGAGGAAGCAGGCGTGCATTCGGGCGATTCATCGTGCTCGTTGCCGCCGTATACGCTCAGCGCCGAGATCCAGGACCGCCTGCGGGTGCAGATGACGGCGATGGCGCGCGAGTTGAAGGTGATCGGGCTGATGAACGCCCAGTTCGCCATCCAGTTCGACGACAACGGCGGTGAAACCATCTTCGTGCTGGAAGTGAACCCGCGCGCTTCGCGCACCGTTCCCTTCGTGTCGAAGGCGATTGGCGTGCCGCTGGCAAAGATCGCCGCGCGCTGCATGGTGGGCCAGTCCCTGATCGCGCAGGGCGCCACCCGCGAGATCATCCCGAATTATTTCTCGGTGAAGGAAGCGGTATTCCCGTTCGCGAAGTTCCAGGGCGTGGACCCGATCCTCGGCCCGGAAATGCGTTCGACCGGCGAAGTGATGGGCGTGGGCCGTACTTTCGAGGACGCGTTTGGTCGCGCGGAAGAAGCCGCGAGCATCAAGGCGCCGCCGGTCGGCAAGGCCTTTGTCTCCGTTCGGGATGGTGATAAGCCGCGTGTGCTGGATGTAGCCAGGTTGCTGATCGAGCGCGGGTTCTCTTTGGTGGCCACCACCGGCACCGCGCGCTATCTGGCCGAACAGGGCATCGCCTGCGAACAGATCAACAAGGTCATCGAAGGTCGGCCGCACATCGTGGACCTGATCAAGAATGGCGAAATCGTGTATATCGTCAACACGACGGAGGGCAAGGCTGCCATTGCCGACTCCTTCTCGATCCGTCGCGAAGCGCTGCAGCATCGGGTAACGTATTCCACTACCGTCCCCGGCGCCCGTGCGCTGATCCAGGCCATCGACAGCCGCAATCATCCTCGCGTCTGGTCGCTGCAGGAATTGCACAAGGAAATTCACGGATGATTGCACCGCTGACCACCAAGGGCGCCCAGAAACTGCGCGAAGAGCTTGAGAACCTCAAGTCGGTCAAGCGACCGGCGGTGATCCACGCCATCGCCGAGGCGCGCGCCCATGGTGACCTCAAGGAAAATGCGGAGTACCACGCGGCCCGCGAGCAGCAGGGCTTTATCGAAGGCCGCATCCAGCAGCTCGAGTACACCTTGTCGCATTCACAACTGATCGACGTGGCCACGCTGAATGCGGGCACCCGCGTCGTGTTCGGCGCGACCGTGGAGCTGGCCGAGTGCGAATCCGGCGACGAGGTCACCTACCAGATCGTTGGCGACCTGGAATCGGATATCAAGCTGGGCATGATCTCGATCTCGTCGCCGATCTCGCGCGCGCTGATCGGCAAGCACGAGGGCGACACGATCACCATCGATGCGCCGGGCGGGCAGCGCGAGTACGACATCATTGCGGTCCGCTACGTCGGCTGATCCCTTGTACCCGCCGGCGCCGGGCACGGCATGAAGACGTCTTCCCGACTCGTGCTGCTGTTGCCCGAACGCAGGCGCTTCGCCGGTCAGGCGATATCGAAGGATGTCGCGACTGTGCTCGGTCGAAGCGACGCCTTGCCACCGCAATCTTCCGGCGAGCGCGCACAACTTCTGCGCCATTTCGACCTGCTGCCCCGCGGCTGGCCGATGGCTGCCATCACCCGCCAAAGTGACCAGGGCGATGCTGCGGGTCAGGGCTGGCTACGCGCCGATCCTGTCTTCATCCGGCCCGAAATGATGGGCGCGCGGCTGATGTCCTGGGGCAACCTGGGGCTGACGTCGGATGAGGCCGAGGCGTTCCTGCAGCCACTGCGTCCCGTGTTCGGCGATGCCGGATTCCCTATCTCTGCCACTGGTCCCGAGCGCTGGTACCTTGCGCTTCCCGCCGAGACGCGGCTTCCTGATTTCCCCTTGCCGGTGGATGCCCTCGGTGGCGACATGCTCGCCTACCTGCCCGAAGGCAACGAAGCCCGGCGTTGGCGCTCGTTGGCGAACGAGGCCCAGGTAATCCTGCACAACCATCCACGCAACCACGCGCGCGTCTCGGCCGGGTTGCAACCGGTGAATTCACTGTGGTTCTGGGGTGGCGGCCGACTGCCCGATTCCGTGCGCTGCGATTACAGCAGCGTGGCCGGCGCCGGCGACGAGCTGTTGGGATTGGCGCAGCTTGCCGGCGTCCGCCTGCAGCCGATGGCGACAGGAAGCGCCTTGGCGGATCTGCGACGCCTGCGTGACTGGACCGACGTCGAACAATCGCATTTTTTGCCTGGCCTGACAGCGTTAAAGCGTCGCCACGCGTCCTTGCTGCTCGACTTTGCCGACGGTTCGGTCTTCCGCATCGAGCCCTCCCAGCGTTGGCGATTGTTCCGACGGCCTGTCGCGCGGCTCGATCCATGACCCGCATCGTGAGGCGGGACGTGCCCGAGCACGGCGCCTGGCCGCAGTCGATTCCTTCCGTGCTTCGTCGTGTCTTTGCAGCGCGCGGCGTGCTGCGTCCGGAAGATGCCGAGCTGAAGCTGGCGCGCTTGCTTCCGCCGGACACGATGGGTCATCTGCAGCCTGCCGTACAGATGCTGGCTGACGCGATTTCTCACCGTCGGCACATCGTGGTGGTGGGCGATTTCGATTGCGATGGCGCCACGGGCACCGCGGTTGCAGTGCGCGGATTGCGAATGCTCGGCGCGACCCACGTCAGTTACCAGGTTCCGCATCGAATCACGCACGGTTACGGCCTTTCACCGGCGTTGGTCGAGGACCTGGTCGCGCACGCGCCGGACCTGTTGCTTACCGTGGACAGCGGCATCGCCTGCCACGCGGGCATCGCGGCAGCTCGGGCGCGCGGCTGGCAGGTATTGGTGACCGATCACCACTTGCCCGGTCCCGACCTGCCGGATGCCAACGTCATCGTCAATCCAAACCTTGCCGGCGACGGATTTCCGAGCAAGGCATTGGCGGGGGTTGGCGTGGTGTTCTACCTGATGCTTGCCTTGCGGCGCCATTTGCGCGACAGCGGTCGCCTGGATGCAGGTGAGCCCGACCTCTCGCAATTGCTCGACCTGGTCGCCGTGGGCACCGTGGCCGATCTTGTCCCCCTGGATCCGAACAACCGGCTGCTGGTGGCCGCGGGATTGCGCAGGATGCGCCAGGGGAAATGCCAGCCGGGGCTTGCGGCGCTCGCGGACGTGGCAGGTCGCCCGCTCGATCGGCTGGTGGCCGAGGACATCGGCTTCGGCATTGCGCCGCGGCTCAACGCCGCGGGTCGGCTCGAAGACATGGCCGTGGGCATCGAATGCCTGCTGACAGACGATGCTAGCCGCGCCCGCGAGCTTGCGCTCGTGCTCGACCGCATCAATGGCGAGAGGCGAGGGCGGCAACAGAGCATGCTCGACGAAGCAGAGGCTTCCCTTCCTGCGCTGGCCGAGGGCGAGCCGATTCCCGCCGCGCTGGTGCTGTTCGACGACGGTTGGCATCCCGGCGTGGTCGGCCTGGTCGCCTCGAAGATGAAGGATCGCGTGCACCGGCCTGTGCTGGCATTCGCGCTCGCTGACGAAGGCAGTGACCAGTTGCGTGGTTCTGCGCGGTCGATCCCGGGCTTTCACGTACGCGACGCGCTTGCTGCCGTGGATGCAACGCATCCGGGCATGATCGAACGGTTCGGCGGACATGCCATGGCGGCGGGCCTGAGCCTGCCGCGCGAGAACCTGCCTGCGTTCCGACTGGCCTTCATCGAGTACGCCTTGCGTTTGCTGGATCCGGCCCTGCTCAGCGCCGAATTGGCCAGCGATGGTCCATTGTCGCTGGCAGAGATCAATCGCCCCCTGGCCGAAGCCCTGCGAGATGCGGGGCCTTGGGGACAGGGCTTCGCGCAGCCAGTGTTTGACAATGTATTCGTGGTGCGCGACTACCGCGTCCTGGGCGAGCGCCACTTGAAGCTATCGCTGCAGCACGAAGATGGCGGCTCGCCGATATCCGCAATCCATTTCGGCGGCTGGACCGGCGAGGCGCCACCTGACCGGATGCACGCGGCCTACCACCTGGCACTTGACGACTATCGCGGGCGCGAGGGCGTTCAGTTGCTGCTGATCCACCGGCAGCCCGCCTAGGCGCTGGCGCACGCTATAATCGCGCCCTGTTTCCCTGCAAGATTCCGGACCCATGGAACTCAACCTCGACCGCCTCCGCATCGCCGACCTCAAGAGCAGACTCGATTCGCTCCGGGGGTATCTTTGACTTCGATAGCAAGGTAGAGCGACTCGAGGAAGTCAGCCGCGAGCTGGAAAACCCCGCCATCTGGAACGAGCCCGAGCGGGCGCAGGCACTGGGCAAGGAACGTGCGACGCTGGAAAAAACCGTCAGCGAAATCCGGCTGAACACCGATGGCCTCGTTGAAGCGGCGGAATTGCTCGACATGGCCGAGGCCGACGATGACGAAAGCACCGTTCATGCGGTCATCGAAGACGTAAACAAGATCGCAACCCGCGTCGAGAAGCTTGAGTTCCGCCGGATGTTTTCGGGCGAACTCGACAGTTCGAATTGTTTCGTGGACATCCAGGCTGGCGCCGGCGGCACCGAGGCACAGGACTGGGCCGAAATGTTGTTGCGCATGTACCTGCGCTGGTGCGAGAACCGCGGCTGGAAGACCGAGCTGATGGAAGTCAGCGGCGGCGATGTCGCCGGCATCAAGAGCGCGACCTTTCGCGTCGAGGGCGACTATGCCTATGGCTGGCTGAAGACGGAGATCGGCGTGCATCGCCTGGTGCGGAAATCGCCCTTTGATTCCGACAACCGCCGGCACACGTCCTTCACCTCAGTGTTCGTTTCGCCCGAAGTGGACGAGGACATCGAGATCGACATCAATCCCGCCGACCTGCGCACCGATGTGTATCGCTCGTCCGGTGCCGGCGGACAGCACGTCAACAAAACGGAATCGGCGGTCCGCATCACGCACATTCCGACCAATACCGTGGTCGCCTGCCAGACCGGCCGCAGCCAGCACGGCAACCGCGACACCGCCATGAAGATGCTGAAGGCGAAGTTGTACGAACTGGAAGTGCAGAAGCGGAATGTCGAGAAGAATGCCCTGGAGGCGACCAAGTCGGACATCGGCTGGGGCAGCCAGATTCGCAACTACGTGCTCGACCAGAGCCGCATCAAGGATTTGCGCACCGGCATCGAACGCACCGATACTCAGAAGGTACTCGACGGCGACATCGATGAATTCGTCGAGGCGAGCCTGAAGGCCGGCCTGGCCGCTGGCTCCAAACGACTGGACGCAACTGCATGAATGATTCCGTCAGCCACGATGAAAACCAGCTGATCGCCGAGCGGCGTTCGAAGCTCAAGGCCTTGCGCGAGCAAGGCATCGCCTTTCCGAATGACTTCAAGCGCGGCGATTACGCGCAGGACCTGCAGGACCAGTTTGCCGACAAGGAAGCATGGACCGCCGAGACCCTGGAAGCCGGTGGCAAGCGCGTGCAGATCGCCGGCCGCCTGATGGCCAAGCGGGTGATGGGCAAGGCCAGTTTCGCCCAATTGCAGGACATGACCGGCCGCATACAGCTGTATCTTTCGGCCGCGGACCTGGCCGGATCGTACGAGGCATTCAAGAGTTGGGACGTGGGCGACATCGTTGGCGCTGCCGGCACCCTCACGCGCACGCGCACTGGCGAGTTGTCAGTGAAGGCCAGCCAGCTGCGACTGCTGACCAAGTCGCTGCGACCCTTGCCTGACAAATGGCACGGCCTGTCGGATGTCGAACAGCGCTATCGCCAGCGCTACGTCGACCTGATCGTGAATCCGGAAGCACGCGAAGTTTTCATCAAGCGCTCGAAGATCGTGTCGGCCATGCGTGGTTGGCTGGATTCCCGGCGCTTCCTGGAAGTGGAAACGCCGATGATGCATTACATCCCCGGTGGTGCCACGGCCAAGCCGTTCACTACGCACCACAACGCGCTGGGTCTCGATCTGTATCTTCGCGTCGCGCCCGAGCTTTACCTCAAGCGCCTGACCGTGGGCGGCCTGGAGCGGGTGTACGAAATCAATCGCAACTTTCGCAACGAGGGCGTGTCCACGCGGCACAACCCAGAGTTCACCATGCTGGAGTTGTACGAGGCCTATGCCACCTACGATGAAGTGATGGACCTGACGGAAGGCATGATCCGTGACATCGCCAGCCAGGTGCTTGGCACGACGTCGCTGCATTGGGAAGGGCAGGCGATCGACCTGGGCCCGGCGTTCCGCCGCTGGTCGATGACGGACGCGGTGCTTGAGCACAATCCGGAAATCGCCCGAGATCAATTGCGCGACATCGAGGCCATGCGTCGCCACTGCCAGCGCCTGGGCGTGCGTTTCAAGCCGTCCTACGGCTGGGGCAAGCTGTTGCTCGAAGTGTTCGAGAAAACCGTCGAACACACGCTGGTGCAGCCCACCTTCATCACCGACCATCCGGTGGAAGTCAGCCCGTTGGCGCGCGCCAACGACATGGATCCCGAACTGACCGACCGCTTCGAGCTGTTCGTCGGCGGCCGCGAACTGGCCAATGGATTTTCCGAATTGAACGACGCCGAGGATCAGGCGGCGCGCTTTGCGTCGCAGGTGGAGGCGAAGGAAGGCGGGGACGACGAAGCGATGCATTTCGATGCCGATTACATCCGCGCGCTTGAAGTCGGGCTGCCGCCGACCGGGGGCTTGGGCGTGGGCATAGACCGCCTCGTGATGCTGCTGACAGACTCGGCTTCCATCAGGGATGTGCTGCTGTTCCCATACATGAGACCGGAATCCGCGAGCTGAATCACGCTGCCGATGTGCTTGTCGCTGGTTGATCGCGCTATGCTGGGCCGGTAGAACGTGTCGGAGGGACCGATCATGAACGTGTTGATCGTGGACGACCAGGCATCGCAGCGAGCAATCGTGCGCCACCTGATCCAGGATATCGGTGCGGACATCAAGATCAACGAGTTCGCCGACCCCGTGGAAGCGCTGCTGTTCACGCAGCAGGAACCACAGGATATGGTCATCCTCGATTACCGGATGCCCAACATGGACGGCCTGGAGTTCGCCCGTCGTTTCCGTCGGCCCCTGTCGCAGCGCGATGTGCCGGTGATGCTTGTGACGGTGGTGGGTGACGAGCCCTTGCGCCAGGCAGCACTCGACGCCGGCATCATCGATTTCATGGTCAAGCCGATCCGGCCGCGCGAATTGCGCTCGCGCTGCAAGAACCTGCTCGACCTTCGCCAGAGGCAGCAGGCTCTGAAGTCGCGCACCTATGCACTCGAACATAAGTTGCTTTCGGGCACGCATGAGATGGAGCAGCGCGAACTCGCGCTGCTGACCCGGCTGGCGCGGCTCGCCAGCCAGCGCGAAGGCGCCGACTTGCGAATCTTCGAGCGGATCTCCGCGCTGAGCGCAGTGCTGGCCGACGGCATGGGATTGGGCGATCAGTACAGCCGCAGCATCGAGCACGCCGCGCAATTGCATGACATCGGCAATATCGGCGTGCCCGACGCCATCCTCAACCAGCCCGGCCCGCTGTTGCCCGAGGAGCGCCTGCTGATGCAACAGCACACCGTCCTCGGCCACGAGGCATTGCAGGGCGGCAGTGGCCTGCTGCAACTGAGCGCCGAGATCGCACTGGGCCACCACGAGCACTGGAACGGCGCAGGTTATCCGCACGGACTGGCGGGAGAACGCATCCCGCTGTCGGCGCGAATCGTCGCCGTGGCGGACGTGCTGGATGCCTTGCTCAGCCACCGACCCTATCGAACCGCCTGGCCCATCCGCCAGGCGCTGGACTACGTGCAATCGCAGGCGGGCCTGCAATTCGATCCAGGCATCGTGATGGTACTGGCGTCGCGCGAGGCCGCCATAATCACGACCCACCAGGCCTTCGAGTCCGTCTAGGCCTTCCATGCCCCCTGATTCGAGACCGCGAACCTGACCGTGAAACGGCGTCTTGGCATCCTCTTCGAGCGCTTCCGCAACCGTGCCGACAGCGAGCACGAGCAAGCCCTCGTGCGGCTGGTCATTGCTTCGCTGATCCTGGCCTACCTGTGGGGATTGAGCCACGTCGGCGGCCCGCGCGGCGAAGATGTGCAGCCGATGTTGCTGGTGATGTTCGCCGAAACACTGATTGGAGTCGGCCTCGTCGCGCTGATCCTGATCCGGCCTGCGATATCGCACGCACGCCGATGGACCGGCATGTGCGCCGATTACGGCACGCTGACGTTGTTGATGCTGCTCAGCCCTATCGCGCTGGCGCCGCTTTACATCATCGTGCTGTGGGTGACCATCGGCAATGGACTGCGCTATGGCCGCAACTACCTGGTCGCTGCAACGGCGCTGGCCTTGTCGAGCTTCCTGCTGGTGGTCGTGGAGTCGGCCTACTGGCGGCAGCAGCCGATGCTGGCGACGGGCCTGCTGATCGGCCTGGTTGCGATTCCGGTCTACATGGCGTCACTGCTACGCGCCCTCGACAGGGCAGTGGAAGATGCGCGGCGCGCCAACGCAGCGAAGTCGCGATTCCTCGCCACGATGAGCCACGAATTCCGTTCACCCCTGAACGGCATCATCGGCATGTCGGAGCTTCTGCAGGCAACGCGGATGGGGCCGGAACAACGCGAGTACGCCGACGTGGTGCACGCCTCGGCGCAGACCTTGCTGTTGCTGGTGGACGAGGTGCTCGACATTTCCGCCATCGAGGCGGGCAAGCTGCGCCGCAAGGACGCCGACTTCAACCTGCATGACCTGGTGGGCAGGGTGGCCAAGATGGTGCAGCCGCCCGCACACGAAAAGGGCCTACAGTTGCGCACGCGTATTGCTGATGACGTGCCGGTGCGCCTGCATGGCGATGGCGCGCACCTGACGCAGATACTGTTGAACCTCATGCACAACGCCGTCAAGTTCACCGAGCGTGGGTCGGTGAACCTCGTGGTGATGCTGGTCTCGTCGAAAGGCCAGGACCTGACCCTGGAATTTTCGGTGCGCGATACCGGGATCGGCATTCCCGCAGCCGACAAGGAGCGGATCTTCGGTGCTTTTGAACAGGTGGAAAGCGGGCCGGGCCGACGCTTCGGAGGCACCGGACTTGGCACCACCATTGCCAAGACGCTTGCCCAGTTGCTGGATGGCCGCATCGGCGTGGAAGACAACCCGGGCGGGGGCAGTCATTTCTGGGTTGAATTGCCGTTCCGCGCGCTGGATGCCGCAGATGTCGTCGAACCAGGGCGGGCCAGCAAGATCGTGGCCATCGACGATCCCTTCGTACGCCATCGCGCGCGCGTCCGCTCCTTGAGGATACTGGTTGCCGACGACCAGCAGGCCAATCGCACGGTGTTGTGCCGCATCCTGGAACGCGCAGGCCATCGCGTGCAGCAGGCCAGCGATGGCGAGCAGGCCCTGGACTTGCTCGAATCGGACGCCATCGACCTGGCGATCGTGGACATGCACATGCCGCGGTTCACCGGGCTGGATGTGTTGCGGCAACTTCGTTACATGCAGGCCGGTGGACGGCAGACGCCGGTGATCGTGCTCAGCGCCGATGCGACCGCGCAGGCGGAGCGCGATGCCATCGAGGCGGGTGCACCCGCCTTCCTCACCAAGCCGGTGATGGTGGCCCGATTGCTTGAAACGATTGCCAACCTGACCAGTCCCGGCAGGCTGGTGCAGGCGCGACAGCCCGTCGAGGCAAGCCGGCCGAGCATGAGTTCCCCCGTGCTGGAGGAATTGGCGGGCATGCAACTGGGCGATTCCTTCCTTTGCGAATTCGTTGAACAATGCATCAAGGATGCGGATGCCTGCCTGGTGCAGCTACGCAGCCAGTCGGCGGTGCGCGCGTGGGCAGATTGCCGCGAGACGGCGCATGCACTGAAGGGCATCGCCGACAACCTGGGCGCGCAGATGATGTCGGAGCGTTGCCAGCAGATCATGCGTGCCAGCGACGAGGCCCTGGGCAAGGAACTCGGTCGACAGTTGGGCGATCTGAAGACGCAGCTGCTGGTGGTCGCGGAGCAGGCACGGCGCCAGGCCATCGCGCTGGGTCAACCGGGCACGGCCAGCCCCGGCGCGGCGCCAGGTCCGGAACTCGCCTGATCGTGACTTGGTCGCCCTGAGCTACGCGGTGCCTGCGCGCTTGTGTTGTGCGCGAATCAATCTCTCCATCGTCTTGAGCCCGCGGTCGCCCAGGCGCATGGCCGCGTCCACCCATTCAGTGGTGACTGCCAGCAGCTCATCCAGACTGACCGGTCGACATGCCTGTCGCACGGCGTTCATCGACCGGAGTGCGTTGCCAATGCGCTGGTTCTTGCGAATCCGTTCGCGCGCGGCCATCAGGCCCTCGCCACGCGGCACCACCTCGTCCACCACGCCCATGCGCAACAGTTCCTCGACGGGATAGATGCGTGCATCGAGCATCATCCGTTCGGCCTGCATCGGCGTAACCCGACGGGTCAGGAAAGTGTAGGCCCCCATGCCCGGGAACAGGTCGAACAATACCTCCGGAAAGCCCATGCTGCAGCCTTCCTCGGCGATGATGGTATGGCAGCACAGTGCGGCCTCGAAGCCGCCGCCAAGCGCGTCGCCCTGCACGACGGCGATGCTGTGTACGCGATCTTCGTAGAGGCGCGAAAAGTTGTAGGCGACTTCGACGCAGAGCCGCGCGTATTCAAGCAGTCGTCCGCGGTTGCCGCTACGGATCAGGCTCGCGAACAGCGCCAGGTCGCCGCCGAGGTTGAATACCGATGCGTCAGATGCCAGTACCAGGTGATGGATGCCGGGATCGCTGTCGCAGTTGGCTGCGATCTTTCGGCGAACGCCTTCCTGCGCGCGCTTCATCTCATGGAGCAGGCGCTCGGAAAAACAGGGGTGGTATGCCGTGGGGTCGCCACTGTGCATGAAGCACCAGTCGCTGCGCTGGAGGTTTTCGCCGGACAGGCGAACCAGGGGAGCGGTGGCGGGGGCAAACGCAAGATCGACTACGGACACGGCAGTGCTCCTTTGGGGGGATCGGAGAACCAAGGCCCGGGGGGGCCGTTCGGCCCGAGTCTACACCTGCTTCGGGAGGCCACAAGGGGCCGTAGCGCCCACTTTCACATAGAAGTTTTAGGAACTTCCCGCAGTTCGCGGCGGAGTATCTTGCCGACATTCGACTTCGGCAATTCATCCCTGAACTCCACCACCTTCGGCAGCTTGTAGCCGGTCAGGTTTTCGCGGCAGAAGGCCTTTATCTGCTCGGCGGTGAGCGCCGGATCCTTGCGCACGATCACCACCTTCACGGCCTCGCCCGACTTCTCGTCGGGAACGCCGACCGCCGCGACCTCGAGCACACCCGGCATCATCGCGATGACGTCCTCGATCTCGTTCGGGTACACATTGAAGCCCGACACCAGGATCATGTCCTTCTTCCGGTCCACTACGTAGAAGAAACCCTTCTCGTCCATCTTCGCCATGTCGCCGGTATGCAGCCAGCCATCGGCGTCGATGACCTTGGCGGTTTCATCGGGGCGTTGCCAGTATCCGGCCATCACCTGCGGACCCTTTACGCAAAGTTCGCCCACTTCGCCTGGCGGGACCAGGTTTCCTTCCTCGTCCTTCAGGCAGCAGTCGGTGGATGGGATGGGCAGGCCGATGGCGCCGTTGTATTCGGGCAGGTCCAGGGGGTTCATGCAGCAGGCCGGCGAGGTCTCGGTCAGGCCATAGGCCTCGACCAGGGTGACGCCGGTGACCGCCTTCCAGCGCTCGGCCACGGCACGCTGCACGGCCATGCCGCCGCCCAATGCCAGGTGCACGGTTGAAAAATCGACGTCGGAAAAACCCGGCGTATTGAGCAGGCTGTTGAACAGCGTATTGACGCCAGTGATTGCGGTGAACCGGCTGGTCGCCAGCACCTTCACGAAGTCCTTCATGTTGCGCGGGTCGGTGATCAGCACGTTGAGTCCGCCGAACTTCATGAACACCAGGCAGTTCGAGGTCAGCGCGAAGATGTGGTACAGGGGCAGGGCGGTGATGATTATTTCCTTGCCCGGCACGCAGTCCTTGCTGATCCATGCCGAACTCTGCTGCATGTTCGCAACCAGGTTGCGGTGCGTGAGCATGGCGCCCTTGGCAACGCCGGTCGTGCCGCCCGTGTATTGCAGGAAGGCAATATCGTCGTGGCGGATGTCCACCACCGGCAAGGTTGACTCCTCGCCGCGGGCGAGGGCCTGCTTGAAAGTGATGGCGCCCGGCAGGTGATAGTCGGGAATGGCGTTCTTCACGTGACGAAGCACGAAATTGATGACCTGTCCCTTGGGGAAGGCGAGCAGGTCGCCAATGCAGGTCGTGATGACCTGTTTGATGGGCGTGTCTTCAATCACCTCGGCAAGGGTGTGGGCGAACATCTCCAGCACCACGATGGCGGACGCGCCCGAGTCCTTCAACTGGTGCCGGAGTTCGCGCCCGGTATACATCGGGTTGGTGTTGACCACCGTCAGGCCGGCGCGCAGGACGCCGAAGATCGCGATCGGGTACTGAAGGATATTGGGCATCATCAGGGCGACGCGGTCGCCCTTCTTCAACTTGAGGTCGTTCAGCAGGTAACAGGCGAAACGTGCGCTGAGCCGGTCGATCTCCTCGTAGGTCAGCGTGGTGCCGAGGTTGGTGAAGGCAGGGTTTTCGCGGAAGCGATCGCAGGCCTGGTTGAGCACCGAGACGATGGATGGGAATTCGTCTACATTGATCTGTGCCGGCACGTATGCCGGGTAGCTGGCCAGCCAGGGTCGTTCGATGCTCATGCAAAAATTCCCTAAGTTCCACCCGATTGGAGCACAGGCTCCAAATGCTGGCAAGCCGCAAGGAAAGGCCTTCAAGGTCGCGTTGTTGGCGATCCTTGGCCTGCTGGCGCCGGGCCTGACGGGCTGCAGCAAGGAAGCGCCCGAGCAGGCGTTGCGCAACACGATTGCGGCTATGGAAACGGCGGCCGAGGGGCATGACACGGATGCGCTGTTCGAGCCGATCGCCGACGACTTCTCGGGATCGGAAGGCATGGACCGGCAGGCATTCCGCCGTTACGTGACCTTCATGGGCATGCGTTCGAAATCAATCGGCGTGCAACTGGGCCCGCTGGACGTGAAGCTGTTCGACCAGCGCGCCACGGTGTCGTTCACCGCGGCGCTGAGTGGCGGCGAGGGCCTGCTGCCGAGCCGTGTCCAGGTCTACGACGTGGACACGGGTTGGCGCCTGGACGGGGGCGAGTGGACGCTGATATCGGCGAAGTGGAAGCCGCAACTCTAGCGATCAGGCCGCCTTGCGCGTAGCCAGCTGGCGCAGCACGTAATGCAGGATGCCGCCGTGGCGGAAGTATTCCACTTCCTTCGGCGTCATCAGCAATACCTGGGCCTTGAACTGCTTGGTGCTGCCGTCGCTTGCCGTGGCGACCACGTCGGCGATACGGCCGGCACCGTCACGCAGGCCGGTGATCGAGATCGTCTCGTTTCCGGCAAGACCGAGCGACAGCGCATTCTGGCCGTCCATGAACTGCAGGGGCAACACGCCCATGCCGACCAGGTTGGAGCGATGGATGCGCTCGAAGCTTTCCGCGATCACGGCCTTCACGCCCAGCAGCATGGTGCCCTTCGCCGCCCAGTCGCGCGACGAACCGGTGCCGTATTCCTTGCCGGCCAGAACGACCAGCGGCACGCCTTCGGTCTTGTAGCGCATGGCGGCGTCGTAGATGGCCAGCTTTTCGGCGGACGGGTAGTGGATGGTATTGCCGCCTTCCTCACCGCCCAGCATCAGGTTCTTGATGCGGATATTGGCGAAGGTACCGCGCACCATCACGTCGTCGTTGCCGCGGCGCGAACCGTAGGAATTGAAGTCGGTCGACGCCACGCCACGCGATTGCAGAAAACGACCCGCCGGCGAATTGGCCTTGATGTTGCCGGCCGGGGAGATATGGTCGGTGGTGATGGAGTCGCCGAACAGGCCGAGCAGTCGGGCGCCGTGGATGTCCTGGATGCTGCCGACTTCCATTTTCATGCCGTCGAAATAGGGCGGGTTCTTGATGTAGGTTGACGCTTCGTCCCAGGCGAATGAGGCGCCGTCCGGCGATTCGATCTGGTTCCAGCGCGAGTCGCCCGCGAAGACGTTCGCATAGTTGTGCTTGAACATCTCGGGGCCGACGGTACGCGCGATCAGGTCGCCGATTTCCTTGTTCGAAGGCCAGATGTCGCGCAGGTAGACGGGCGCGCCGTTGCCATCGGCGCCCAAGGGATCGCTGGTCAGGTCAATGTCAACGGTACCCGCCAAGGCGTAGGCAACGACCAGCGGCGGCGAGGCCAGGTAGTTCATCTTCACTTCGGGATGGACACGGCCCTCGAAATTGCGGTTGCCCGACAAGACCGAGGCAACCACCAGATCGCTTTCAGCGATACCGCGCGAGACTTCATCGGGTAGCGGGCCGGAATTGCCGATACAGGTCGTGCAGCCGTAGCCGACGACATAGAAGCCGAGCTTTTCCAGATCGTCGAGCAAGCCTGCCTTGATCAGGTAATCGGTGACCACCAGCGAGCCCGGGCCGAGCGAGGTCTTCACCCAGGGGGCGGCCTTCAAGCCCTTGGCCACCGCGTTTCGGGCCAGCAAGCCGGCAGCCAGCATCACCGCCGGATTGGAGGTATTGGTGCACGAGGTGATTGCGGCGATGACGACCGAGCCGTCGCCCAGGTTTGCGTCCTGGTCGCGGATACGGATCTTTGCGGCGGGCTTCGCCGCCAGATGCTCCGCCTGCTGTTGGTCGCCGCCCTCGGCATCCATGCGCTTGACCTCACCGTTGGATGGCTTGCGGTTGGCTGCCAGTCCGACCAGGTTCTTTTCGAAGTTCTGCTTCATGTCGCTGAGCAGCACGCGATCCTGCGGACGAGTTGGCCCGGCCAGCGAGGGCAGCACGCTTCCCATGTCGAGCTGCAGCGTGGCGCTGTACTGGGCTTCGACATCGCTGCGCCACAGGCCCTGCGCCCGTGCGTAGGCCTCGACCAGGCGGATGAGTTCCTCGCTGCGGCCGGACAGGCGCAGGTAGGTGAGCGATTCGCCGTCGATCGGGAAGATGCCGCAGGTCGCGCCGTATTCGGGCGCCATGTTGGCGATGGTGGCGCGATCGGCCAGCGGCAGGTAATTGAGGCCGTCGCCGAAGAACTCGACGAACTTGCCGACCACGCCCAGCGAACGCAGCATCTGGGTGACGGTGAGCACCAGGTCGGTGGCGGTGGCGCCCTCGGGAAGCTTGCCGGTCAGCTTGAAGCCGACCACCTGCGGGATCAGCATGGAACTGGGCTGGCCCAGCATCGCGGCCTCGGCTTCGATACCGCCAACGCCCCAGCCCAGTACACCCAGGCCATTGATCATGGTGGTGTGCGAATCGGTGCCGAACACGGTGTCCGGGAAGGCGTACTTCACGCCGTCGATATCGCGTTCCATCACCACGCGGGCCAGGTTCTCCAGATTGACCTGATGGACGATGCCGGTATTGGGCGGCACCACCTTGAAGTTGTTGAAGGCCTTCTGGCCCCAGCGCAGGAAACTGTAGCGCTCGCCATTACGGGAAAATTCAATCTGTCCGTTGATGTCCAGCGAGTCGGCCTTGCCAAAGGAATCGACCTGCACGGAGTGGTCGATCACCAGTTCGGAAGGAATCAGCGGGTTGATGTTGCTGGCCGAACCGCCCAGTTTGACCACGGCATCGCGCATAGCCGCCAGGTCGACCACGCAAGGCACGCCAGTGAAGTCCTGCAGCACGACGCGCGCCGGCATGAAGGCGATTTCGGTTTCCGGTTCGTCGGTTGGCTTCCAGGTCGCGACCGCTTCAATCGACTCGCGGGTGACGGACACGCCGTCTTCGCAACGCAGCAGGTTCTCGAGCAGGATCTTCATGGAGAACGGGAGGCGCGACAGGTCGTAGCGCTGGCCGAGCTTGGCCAGGCTGAAGATCGTGTAGTCGATGCCGTTGACGGTGAGAGTGTCGCGGGTGGCGAAGGAGTCGCTCATTGGTGCTCCAGGCAGATCGTGGCGGGGAGGCCGGGCGGAAAAGGCACGCCGACAGGCCCATATTATGCCTCAAGCAGGCCGCGAGCGGTCTCCACCATGGCGCGTCGCGACAGCAACAAATCCCAATAACTGCCACCGCATTGGCGCCAGAGCACGGCCGAGCGCAATGCGGCGAGCAGCGTGGCCCGTACTTCGCCAACCACGGTCGCCTGGCTCAGATAGACAGGATTGCCCTGGACCAGCACGCGCGGGCCGAGGTTGCTGATGTGCGAGGCGTAGAGCTCGCCCAGGCGTGCCAATACGGTCGGATGGGTCGGGCCCCAGTGCAGGCTCTGCCGTTCGACCTCTTCCAGCGCCTTGCGAACCTCTTCAACGGTGGCGGGGGAGCGCATGAACTTCCGCTCGAGGTGCATCACGTTCATGGCGATGCGGGTCTGCGCCGTGTCGCGGTCGCTGCCGTCGAGTTGGGCAATCACCCGCTCCAGGCCTGGCGCCAGTTCGGACGCGCCGCCGTAGACGTCTTCGGTCGATTCGGCATCAAAACGAAACAGGCTGCCGATGCAGGCCGCCAGCGGCCGCGTCTCGGCGTGGCCATTGTTGGCCATCTGTTGTACCAGTCGGACCGACTGGAGCAAGCCGGCGAGGGCGAGGACGCGATCTTTCATGCTGCCTGTTCTCTGTGAAGTTGCTCGAAGCGAGCGTCGGTGCGAAGTATGACCGCTCCGCCGAGGCATTCCTCGTCCCGGTACAGAACGAGCGATTGCCCGGGCGTGACGGCGCGCTGCGGACTATCAAACTGGACCTGCAGGCTGCCGTCTTCGCGCACGACCACCCGGCAGGGCTGGTCTTCCTGGCGGTAGCGAGTCTTGGCGGAACAAGTGAAGGCGCCAGGCGCCGGTGGCGCTCCGATCCAGTGTGCGGCTTCGCTTTCCAATGACGTGGACTGCAGCCAGTCGCTGTCGCTGCCCTGGTCGACCACCAGCACATTGCCCGGCACGTCCTTGCCGACCACGAACCAGGGCGCCGCGGGGCGACCCTTCACGCCGCCGACATGCAAGCCTTCGCGCTGGCCCAGTGTGTAGAAGAAAACGCCATCGTGTTCGCCGACCACGGTACCGTCCACGCTGCGGATCTCGCCGCGACGCGCGGGGATGTACTGGCCCAGGAATTCGCGGAAATCCCGTTCGCCGATGAAACAGATACCGGTGGAATCCTTCTTGCGGGCGGTGGGCAGGGCGGCTTCCAGCGCGATGCGCCGCACTTCGGCCTTGGGCAGGTGGCCGATCGGGAACAAGGTGGCGGCCAGTTGCTGCTGGCCAAGCTGGTGCAGGAAATAGCTCTGGTCCTTGTCGCGATCGACGCCGCGCAGGAGCCGCCAGGTGCCGTCGCGGTGTTCCACGCGCGCATAGTGCCCGGTCGCGATTTTTTCCGCGCCCAGGCGCTGGGCCTCGTCCAGGAACGTCTTGAACTTGATCTCGCGATTGCACAGCACATCGGGATTGGGCGTGCGACCGGCGCGGTATTCGGCCAGGAAGTGTTCGAAGACTTCGCTCCAGTACTGGCCGGCGAAATTGCGGGCGTGGAAGGGAATGCCCAGCCGCCCGCAGACCGCCAGTGCGTCGCGCCGGTCATCCTCGGCCCGGCAGCCCGAGCCCTCGTCCTCGTTCCAGTTCTGCATGAACAGGCCGGCGATATCCTCGCCAGCCGCCTTCAGCAGGAAGGCAGTGACCGAAGAATCGACGCCTCCGGACATGCCGACGATGATGCGCGCCGGGCTCATGGCATCTGGTGAAGGGCGTCGAGCGGATGGCGGCGGCCGCCCAGGAAGTCCTCGACGACACGCCAGACCAAGGGGCTGCGGTGGCGCGCGTGCTGGTCGCGCAGTTCGTCGGGGCTCAGCCACAGGGCCTGCACGATGCCCTCGTCGAGCGCCCGGCCGGCGTCATGGCTGACGGGCTCGGCGGCGAAGGCCATGCGCAGGTAATGTCGGCCGGAGCCTCCCGCCGACTCGTCGGGGGCCTTCCACTGGTAGGCGCCGACGAAAGCAGTCAGTCTGACCTTCCAGCCGGTCTCCTCGAGGGTCTCGCGCAACGCCGCGTCGAACAGCGATTCGTCCGGCTCCAGGTGTCCGGCGGGCTGGTTGAGGACGCGTCGGCCGCGCACGTCCTCCTCCACCATCAACAGCTTGCCATCACGCACGACCACGGTGGCCACGGTGACATCGGGTTGCCAGAACTCGCCGCGTCGATAGCTCAATCAGTTTCTTCCCATCGGCAAACTGCCATTCTGGTGGCTTCCCGCCTGTTCGTCCATGCCGGGCCGATGCGATTCCGGCGCCTGGCGGCCGGGCCTTGCATCCGGGGCCTGCCACCCCGATTTATACTGGCGGCATGGCAAACAACCCAGATCAAGAACGAGAGCACGATTACGGTGCCATGGTCGCGACCTCGAAACCCGAGGTCTCGCGGCCGCCGCTGTACCAGGTGGTCCTGTTGAACGACGACTTCACGCCCATGGACTTCGTGGTGGAGGTGCTGCAGGTCTTCTTCGCGTTGAACCGTGAAAAGGCGACGCAGGTCATGCTTCACGTGCATACCCGGGGAAAAGGCGTTTGCGGCGTCTACACACGGGAAGTGGCTGAATCGAAAGTGACCCAGGTAAACGAATTTTCAAGGATGCACCAGCATCCCCTGTTGTGCAGCATGGAAAAGGCCTAGGCTGGAACCGTAGCGCGACGGATCGCAGGCTGGAAATCCAGGGAAGCGTCCCCATATCCTGGGAAACATTCCGGAGACCAAAATGTTCAGCAAGGATCTCGAATACTCCATCGGCCAGTGCTACAAGCAGGCACGCGAGGCGCGTCATGAGTTCATGACCGTCGAGCACCTGCTGCTCGCGCTGCTGGAGAATCCTGCCGCACTGGCAGTGCTGAAGGCTTGCGGTTTCAACCAGCCGAAACTGGCTGACGGCCTCAAGCAGATCATCACGGACTCGGTGCCTGTCCTGCCGGCCGACGACGCCCGCGACACGCAACCGACGCTCGGATTCCAGCGAGTGCTACAGCGTGCGGTCTACCATGTTCAGTCTTCCGGGAAGAAAGAAGTCACCGGGGCAAACGTGTTGGTCGCTATCTTCGGCGAAAAGGATTCGCACGCGGTTTACCTGTTGCAGCAGCAGGACATCAGCCGCCTGGATGTCGTCAACTACCTGTCGCACGGCATCGCCAAGGTCGGCGAGGCTGAAGACAAGACGCAACCCGGCGAACCGCGCACCGAAGCCGAAAGCGGCGAGGAATCCAAGGGCAATCCCCTGCAGGAATTCGCCAGCAACCTCAATGAACTCGCCCGCGAAGGCAAGATCGACCCGTTGGTCGGCCGCGAAGAAGAGGTCGAACGAACCATCCAGGTGCTCTGCCGCCGCCGCAAGAACAATCCCCTGTACGTGGGCGAATCAGGCGTGGGCAAGACCGCGTTGGCCGAAGGCCTCGCCTGGCGCATCGTCGAGGGCATGGTGCCTGACGTGCTCAGCGACGCCATCATCTATTCGCTGGACCTTGGCGCATTGGTGGCCGGCACCAAGTACCGCGGCGATTTCGAGAAGCGCCTCAAGGCCGTGCTCGCGCAGATGAAAAAGGAGCCGCGCGCCATCCTGTTCATCGACGAGATCCACACGATCATCGGTGCGGGCTCGGCGTCCGGCGGCACCATGGATGCGTCCAACCTGATCAAGCCTGTCCTGCAGAACGGCGAGCTGCGCTGCATCGGCTCGACCACGTTCCAGGAATACCGCGGCGTGTTCGAGAAGGATCGCGCGCTGGCGCGTCGCTTCCAGAAGATAGACGTGGTCGAACCCTCCATCAGCGAAGCGGTCGCCATCCTGCACGGCCTCAAGCCGCGCTACGAGGCGCATCACGAAGTGAAGTACAGCTCCGAGGCCATCCAGGCCGCGGTGGACCTGTCGGTGAAGCACATCAACGACCGCCTGCTGCCCGACAAGGCCATCGACGTGATCGACGAGGCCGGCGCGCGGCAGCGCCTGCGCCTGCTGGCCGACCGCAAGCAGATCATCGACGTCGAAGAAGTCGAGCTGATCGTGGCACGCATGGCGCGCATTCCGGCCAAGCAGGTTTCCGCGTCCGACAAGGACGTGCTGCTGAACCTCGAGCGCAACCTCAAGATGGTGATCTTCGGCCAGGATGCTGCGATCGAAACGCTGGTTTCGGCGATCAAGCTGGCGCGGTCGGGTCTTGCCAATCCTGACAAGCCGATCGGCAATTTCCTGTTCGCCGGCCCGACCGGCGTGGGCAAGACCGAAGTCACCAAGCAATTGGCGATGCAATTGGGCATCGAACTGGTGCGCTTCGACATGTCCGAGTACATGGAGTCGCATTCGGTCAGCCGGCTTATTGGCGCGCCTCCGGGCTATGTGGGCTTCGACCAGGGTGGCTTGCTCACCGAGAAAGTGGTGAAGACGCCGCATTGCGTATTGTTGCTCGACGAGATCGAGAAGGCGCATCCGGACGTGTTCAACATCCTGTTGCAGATCATGGACCACGGCATCCTGACCGACACCAATGGCCGGGAGGCGAATTTTCGAAACGTGGTGCTGGTGATGACCACCAATGCCGGTGCCCAGCAGGCGGCGCGCCGGACGATGGGTTTCGTCACGCAGGACCATGCGACGGACGCGATGGAAGTCATCCGCAAGGGTTTCTCGCCCGAGTTCCGCAATCGCCTGGATTCGATCATCCAGTTCCAGGGACTGGGCTTCGAGCACATCCTGCGCGTGGTGGACAAGTTCCTGATCGAGCTGGAAAGCCAACTGCACGACAAGCACGTCAGCCTGACGGCGACGCCGGCAGCACGGCAGTGGCTGGCCGAGCACGGCTTCGACCCGCAGATGGGCGCACGGCCGATGTCGCGCCTGTTGCAGGACAAGGTCAAGCGTCCGCTGGCCGACGAGTTGTTGTTCGGCAAGCTGGTCGATGGCGGCCGCGTCACGGTGGATGTGCGCGATGGCGAACTGGTCGTCGAGTCCCGGCCGGAACCGGAGAAGCTATTGCCCGCCACGGTCGATTGATGTGGGAGCGGCCTTGGCCGCGATGGGTCTTGCAAAGCAAAACGGCGGCCATTGGCCGCCGTTCTTTTTCATATCGCGA
>JANNWV010000180.1:0-4039 GCA_031408815.1 Gammaproteobacteria bacterium | reverse complement strand
GTGATGGAAAATTACCAGCAAGCGGACGGCTCGATCGAAGTGCCCACCGTGCTGCGTCCCTACATGGGTGGCGCGACGCGCATCGCATGAGCACACCCGACCTCAATGACTTGCAGTTTTTTGCAATCGTCGTCGAGCATGGTGGCTATGCCGCGGCAGAGCGCGCGCTCGGTATTCCAAAATCGCGCTTGAGCCGGCGCATAACGCAGCTCGAGGCCGACCTGGGCGTGCGCTTGTTGCAGCGATCCACGCGCAAGTTTGCAGTTACCGACATTGGGCAAAGCGTCTATCGGCATGCGCAAAGCATGTTGGCCGAAGCGCAGGCCGCGCGCGAGGCGGTGGACCGCGTCAGCGCGGAGCCGCGCGGACTGATCAAGGTCAGTTCCCCGATTACGCTCGCAGAAGAAATCCTCGGCAAGCTGGTTCCCGAGTTCATGCTCGCCTATCCATTGGTGCGCGTGCAGCTGCATGCCAGTAACCGACGCGTGGACATCATTCCGGAAGGCTTCGATGTAGCCCTGCGGGTACGAAACAAGCTCGACGAAGATGGCGAACTCGTGCTTCGTCGCTTTGGCCAGATCAACGAATTGCTGGTGGCGAGTCCGGGCTACTTGAATAAACGCGGCCGCCCGCTGACCCCATCGGAATTGGTTTCGCACGCGACCCTTAGCATGAGCGAGGAAGAGTCGAAACAGCGCTGGACACTTTACGGCCCGGGGGATGCCATCGAACGCGTGGACATCCAGCCCAATCTGATGACCCACGATTTTCCGCTGTTGATGGCGGCAGCGAAAGCCGGACTGGGCATCGCGCTGTTGCCGGAATCGGTGTGCGCCGATTCGGTGCGTAGTGGCGACCTTGAAGTCGTCGTGCCTGACTGGCACCTGCCGCAGGGCATCTGCCACGCGGTTTTCCCGTCACGGCGCGGCCTGCTGCCGGCCGTGCGGGTTTTCATCGACTTCCTCGCCGAGCGCGTTCCGGCGATCATCGAAACCAACCGGTTGAAGTGCGCCGAGATCCGCCGCGACTAGCTAGAGCGACGCGACGGGTTCGACGAACCCGATCCGTGTGAGGCTGGCATTGTTGGCGCGTGCCAGCACCTGCGCCAGCAACTGGTATTCCGAACCGCGATCAGCATCGATCTTCAGCAGCGGCTGGAGCTTGGGGTCGATGACGCCGTTGGCAGTCAGGCCGCGCGCAGCTTCGGTCCGGAAGCGGGATTCGAGTTCCTCGATCGTGACCGGCGCGCCGTTCCAGCTGAGCGCCCCGGAGGCGTCGATGTGCAAGCGGATGGGTTCGAGCGCGATAGCCTTGCCCGGATCAGGCTGTGGAAGCGCGACCGGAATGGGATGGGAGATTGCGGGGACGGTGACCATGAAGATCACCAGGAGCACCAGCATCACATCCACCAGGGGAGTGATATTCATGTCGACCATCGAGCTGCCGGAACTGGACAGGAAAGCCATGTCGTTCTCCTTTGCTGGTGTGGGCGCCCGGGCTGGGGGCCCGAGGTCAGACTAGCATTGGTGGCGGAGAGAGTGGGATTCGAACCCACGGTAGGCTCACACCTACGGCAGTTTTCAAGACTGCTGCCTTAAACCACTCGGCCATCTCTCCGTATTACGCACCGCGCGGCAGTTTGACTCCGGGCATCCTGCCCTCCGCCCCTTCGGGGCCGGCCTTCGGCCGTTCCGGATCGTTCCAGACGATCCGGTCAAGACTGCTGCCTTAAACCACTCGGCCATCTCTCCGTGGTGCGGATTTTAGCCTGCGGCCGCCCGGGGTAGGGAATTTCGTACAACTCAATGGGGAAACACCTTCTGGCGGACATTGTCCGGCGGGCCGTAGCTTGGGATCAGGTTGAACCAGGGGTAGGGAAATGATTCGCGTCTTTTTGCTCGACGACCACGGACTGATGCGCACGGGGTACCGGATGATCCTGGCTGGCCAGGACGACATGGAGGTAGTGGGAGAGGCAGGCTGTGGCGAGGACGCGCTACCGATGATCAGGCGCCTCAAGCCCGACGTCGTGGTTTGCGACCTGCATCTGCCCGGGGTCAGCGGGCTCGACGTTACCGAGCGACTGGTGAAGGGGCAGGTGGGTCCCAGGGTTGTCATCGTGTCCGTGCAGGTGGACGGACCGATGCCGCAGCGATTGCTGGATGCCGGCGCCCATGCCTACCTGGGCAAGGCCTGTGATTCGGCCGAACTCATCCGCGCCATTCGTGACGCCGCCCGCGGCCGCCGCTACCTTGGCATCGAAATCGCGCAGCAGATGGCCCTGGGGGGCAACCAGCGCTCTCCGTTCGACCTGTTGTCGCGGCGCGAGATGGAGATATCCCTGATGTTCTGCCAGGGCCTGCGCGCCGAGGACATCGCTCGCCGCCTCAGCCTCAGTGGCAAGACGGTCGCCACGCATAAGTACCGCCTGTTCGACAAACTCGGTATCAAGGACATCATCGCTCTCGCGCGCATGGCCGCGCAGCACGGATTGACCCAGCCAACTGCCATGGCCTGAATAAAAAAGGCACCCGAAGGTGCCTTTCTTATTTCATCAGATGGTGATCGCCTAGGCCGCAGGCGTGCTGCGGATATTGGCGCTGGAATCTGCCACGGACTCGTCGTTCTTCATTTCTTCTTCCACGACTTTGCCCGGCTCGGCAATTTGTGCCACTGGCTCGAGTTCCGGCAGCCAAGCGACCTTCGACTCGGGCTCGACGGACATCAACGGAACCTCGTCGCGAGCTATGACGGGGCTCGCCGGCAAAGGCTCGATTGTCATCGAAACCACAGGTTGCACGGGAGCGGGCTCGGCGGGCAGGGCATAGACCTCGCTAACCGATGGCGTGCTCAAGGGCGCGACGCTCGCGATTGGAGCCGCAACCTCGGGTTCCGGCGCCTGCATCGCGACGACCTGGACCGGGGCGACGATCGACTGCACCGGGGCCACGAAGGTGGGAGCCGGCGCGGCGGCGACTGCTTCGGTCATCGGCAGGTCGTCGAAATCAGATTCGGCCGACGTGACGGTGAACGACGATGCCAGCACCGGCGCACTCGATGCAACGGGACTAGTGCTCGTCGTCTCGAATGACTCCTCGCCCTCTTCCTCGTCCTCGAAATCAATTTCGGACTGCGAGCTGCTGCCGTCTTCTGAGCCAGCTACCTCACCGGCGACGGTTCCATCCTGGCGGCGACGGCGGCGGCCACCGCGGCGACCGCGACGACGACGTCCACCTTCGCCAGCGGCAGCCTCGGTGCCTGCAGGCGCTGTCGGGTTGCCATCGGCAGATACCACGGCCTCAGAAGTTGCCGCGTCAGCGAGGGCCTCGCCCGTTGCGCTGGACACTTCGCCGCCGGTCTCTGCAGCCTGCGCGGCCAAACGAGCCTCGCGAGCAGCGCGGCGTTCAGTCTCGCGCTTGATGTTTTCCTGGCGCTGCAATTCGCGGCGCTCTGCTTCTTTCTTCTGCTGCTCGAGACGACGTTGCTCGTCGAGAAGCTTCTGTTCTTCGCTACGCTCCTGTCGCGGTTCGCCTCGCGGCTCGCCACGGGGTTCGCCACGCTGCTGACCCTTGGCTGCCTGCGCCTCTGCGGGCTTGGCAGGCGCTTGCTGTGGCTTGTTGCCAGGAGCCTGCTGGCGATTTCCACCACCAGCGGAGCGCGAGCCCTGCGGCTGGCCACCACGGCCGCCACGACGGGCCTCGTTGCCACGCGAGCCACCCCGGTCGCCGCGATCACGATCGCCACGGTCGTTGCGGTCCGGACGGTCACTGCGCGGACGATCTGCCGGTGCCGGTGCGGCGCTGGCGGAGGACGAGAACATCGACTTGAGCCATCCGAAGAAGCCGCCGGAAGCAGGCGCGGCAACGGCGCGGATGGGTGCGTCGCTGACGGCGACTACTTCTTCGCGGATTTCGCGAGTCGGCGCGGGCTGGGCCGGGGCGACATGCGTCACGGCCGGAAGGTCGGGCACATTGATGTGCGCCTTCGTCAGCGCATGCACTTCGAGCTTGCGCGGCGAGGTGCGGTGATAGCTGGGCTT
>JANNWV010000179.1:0-22898 GCA_031408815.1 Gammaproteobacteria bacterium | reverse complement strand
AAGTCGGAATTTTCGGCGGCAATCGCGACCCACCTGGTACTGGCGACAGAACGCAGGATCGCCCGGTGGCCCCACCGAGCAAGCCTGCGAATGGGGCAGCGGGCGACCTGCGTTGGCGGGGGTACCGCAGGGTGTTGCTGGAAACTCTCAGGATGTGAAGGTCATTGCGGGCGAGCGCCGGATTTTATTTTGACAAAGCTGATTTCGGGCAGCGACTCAAAATGAAAGCCGGCGATCGCCCCTCGCGATAGCCTTTTCCGGCAAGTCGGAATTTTCGGCGGCAATCGCGACCCACCTGGTACTGGCGACAGAACGCAGGATCGCCCGGTGGCCCCACCGAGCAAGCCTGCGAATGGGGCAGCGGGCGACCTGCGTTGGCGGCGGTACAGCAGGGTGTTGCTGGAAACTTTCAGGATTCAGAGGTCATTGCAGGCGAGCGCCGGATTTCATTTTGACCAAGCCGGTATCGTGCGGCGACTCAAAATGAAAGCCGGCGATCGCCCCTCGCGATGAGCTCCTAAATCGCCCCTCGCGATGAGCTTCTCAGTCAGGCTGCAACAACGCCGTGATGAGATCTGCGTGGCGCTCGGACTGGACCGCGATGCGCTGGCGGCTGGCAATGAAGATGGATTGCATCTCGCGAACGGCCGCTTCGAAATCGTCGTTGACGATCAGGAAGTCGAATTCCGCGTAGTGGCTCATCTCTTCGCGGGCTGCAGAAAGGCGAAGTGCGATGGTTTCTTCGCTGTCCTGACCGCGGCTGCGCATGCGGGTTTCCAGTGCGTGGCGGGACGGCGGCAGGATGAAGACGCTGAGTGCATCCGGCATCTGTCGGCGGACTTGCTCGGCGCCTTGCCAGTCGATCTCGAGCAACACGTCCAGTCCCGCGGCCAGTTGCGGTTCCACCGATTGCCGGGCGGTGCCCTTGTAGTCGCCGTGCACGAGTGCGTGTTCGAAAAAATCGCCGGCGGCGATCATGCGCTTGAATTCGTCCACGCCGATGAAGTGATAGTGCTGGGCGTGGCGTTCGCCGGGGCGCGGCGCGCGAGACGTGTAGGAAATGGACAGGGCGATGCCCGGCGTGTCCTTCAGTACGGCGTTGACGATGCTCGACTTTCCAGCCCCGGATGGCGCGGCGACGATGAAGAGGGTTCCGCGCATGCTCACTCCAGGTTCTGGACTTGCTCGCGGAGCTGTTCGATCAGCACCTTGAGCTCCACCGCGGCCTGCGTGGTCCGCGAATCGACCGACTTCGAGCCGAGGGTATTGGCCTCGCGGTTGAATTCCTGCATCAGGAAATCCAGCCGGCGGCCGACGGCTTCGGGCAGTCCCAATACACGGCGCGCTTCCGAGACGTGGCTGGCCAATCGATCCAGCTCCTCGTCCACGTCGATCTTCTGCAGATTCAGCACGACTTCCTGCTCGAGGCGGCCGGGATCCAGCGGCAGCTTCAGGTCGGCCAGGCGGGCGTCGAGCTTGGCGCGCAGCGCGGCGCGGATGTCCGGAAGCCAGCCCTTTACTTGCGCGGCGATGCGCTCGATGCCGTCGAGTCGTTCGCGCATCACGGCGGCGAGGTTCGCGCCTTCGCGTTCACGCGCGGCAACGAATTCGGCCAAGGTCTGGTCGAGCAGCGCCATGGCATCGGCCTGCAGGCCGGCGGCATCGAGCTCGGCTTCCTCGACTACGCCGGGGTAACGCAGCAGTTCGACGAAGTCGATGGCCATCTGCGGAAACTGCGAATGGTGGCGGCGCGCCAGCAGGGCCAATTGGCCCATCAGTTCATCATTCACGGTCAGCGCGGCGCGGGCGCCCGGCGCGGATCGCAGGCGGAAGGACAGGTCCACCTTGCCGCGGGACACCTTCTGCGCAACCCGCTCGCGGAAGGCCGCTTCGACGGGGCGAAGTTCTTCCGGCGCGCGGACCGACAATTCCAGGAAGCGATGGTTGACCGCACGCAGTTCGCAGCTCAGCTGGCCGCCAGTGGCGGCGAGCTCGCAGGCGGCGAAGGCGGTCATGCTGCGGATCATGGCGGGAGGCGCTCCACGGGGCCCGGCAGGGCTGGGCGTGAATGGTAATCTAGCAGACCAGAATTTGTCGGATCCGCCCATGTCCCCTATTACCCGGCCCAGCGGCCGCGCCTTCGACCAGTTGCGCGATGTCCGCATCGAACGGCAGTTCACCAAGCATGCCGAAGGCTCGGTCCTGATCAGCTTCGGCGACACCCGCGTGCTGTGTACCGCCAGCGTCGAAAACCGCGTGCCCGGCTTCCTGCGCGGCAAGGGCGAAGGCTGGGTGACGGCCGAGTACGGCATGCTGCCGCGCTCGACCAACGAACGCATGAATCGCGAAGCCGCCAGCGGCAAGCAAGGCGGCCGCACGCTTGAGATCCAGCGCCTGATCGGCCGCTCGCTGCGCGCCTGCGTCGATCGCCGCGCCCTGGGCGAGCGCAGTATCACGCTCGATTGCGATGTATTGCAGGCCGACGGCGGCACGCGTACCGCTGCCATTACCGGCGCCTACGTGGCGCTGTGCGATGCGATCGCACTTCTGCGCAAGCGCGGCGACCTCACCCGCGACCCCATCCTTGGTGCCATCGCGGCGATTTCGGTCGGCATCTACCAGGGCACGCCCGTTCTGGACCTCGACTACGCTGAAGACTCCAACTGCGACACCGACATGAATGTCGTGATGAACGACGGCGGAGGCTTCATCGAATTGCAGGGCACGGCGGAGGGCCACGCCTTCCGTCGCGAGGAGCTCGACGCGCTGCTCGCGCTTGCGGGCAAGGGCGTAACCGAGCTCGTGGCGATGCAACGCGCCGCGCTCGGATTGCCCGCCTGACAGGTAGCAGGCAGAAGCGATGACGACGCTGGTCCTGGCGACCTCCAACCGCGGCAAGCTGGCGGAAATCCAAGCGCTGCTCGCCGACTTCGACCTGCGCCTGGTCACCCAGGGCGAATTGGGCGTGGTTGATGCCATCGAGGATGGGCTGAGCTTCGTCGAGAACGCGCTGATCAAGGCGCGCCACGCGTGTGCGATGACCGGGCTGCCGGCCCTGGCCGATGACTCGGGCCTGGTGATAGACGCACTGGGCGGCGCGCCCGGGCTGATCAGCGCCCACTATGCCGGCGTGCACGGCGATTCGGCAGGCAACATCGCGCGCGTGCTGGCCGAGATGGCCCGCGTACCCGCTGCGGCACGAACCGCCCGCTTTCATTCGACCATCGTTGTGCTTCGCCACGCCACCGATCCGCAACCCCTGATCGTTGAAGGCAGCTGGGAGGGCCTGATCCTCGATGCGCCGCGCGGCGCCGGCGGTTTCGGCTACGACCCGATTTTTTTCGACCCCGTGTTGAACGCGGGCGCCGCGGAACTGCCGCCTGACATCAAGAACCGCGCAAGCCATCGCGGCCAGGCACTGGCACTGCTGCGCACGCGACTGCGTGAAGCGCGTCTCCAGCCATGAAGCCTGACAAAGACCTGTCCGTCGCCGGCGAACCGGTGACGCTTCGCCCACCGCCACTGTCGCTGTACATCCACATCCCGTGGTGCGTGCGAAAATGTCCGTACTGCGATTTCAATTCGCACCAGCAACCCGATGCACTGCCGATCGCCGAGTATGTGAATGCGCTGGTCGCCGACCTCGACCAGGACCTGCCGCTGGTGTGGGGTCGCACCGTGCACAGCGTGTTTTTCGGTGGCGGCACGCCCAGCCTGTTTCCACCCGAAGCGATCAACCAGATCCTCGCTGCGGCATCGTCGCGATTGCGGTTTGCGCCCGGCGCGGAGATCACCATGGAATGCAACCCGGGTACTGCAGAACACGGTCATTTCGAAGGCTACCTGGCTGCGGGCGTCAACCGCCTTTCCTTCGGCGTCCAGAGTTTCGACGACGGCTGCCTGCAACGGCTCGGCCGCATCCACGACAGCAGCGAGGCCGAGGCCGCCGTCAAACTCGCGCAGGACGCCGGCTACGACAACATCAACCTCGACCTGATGTATGCCCTGCCCGAACAAAGCCTGGCCATGGCATTGCATGACGTGGAGCGCGCAATCGCCCTGTCGCCCACGCACTTGTCGCATTACCAGCTGACGCTGGAGCCCAACACCGTCTTCGCCGCGAAACCGCCCAAGGGCATTCCCCTGGAGGACGATGCCTGGGACATGCAGGAGCGCTGCATCGAGCGAATGGCCGACGCCGGTTATGCGCAATATGAAGTGTCTGCGTATGCGCGCGAGGGCCGGCAATGCGCGCACAACCTCAACTACTGGCGATTCGGCGACTACCTGGGTATCGGCGCGGGCGCGCATGGAAAGATTTCTTCCGGCGCTGACGGCTCGGTGCTTCGCCGCTGGAAGGTCAAGAACCCACGCGATTACCTGGCGAAGGCGTCCGGCGCGAGCCGTATCGGCGGCGATGACCCGATTCCGCCGGCGCAATTGCCCTTCGACTACATGCTCAACGCGCTGCGACTGGTCGAGGGCTTCAGCCTGGGCGATTTCGAGTCGCGCACCGGCCTGGGCCGCGACGTCATCCGCGGCGAACTCGGCCACGCGAAGCTGATGGGTTGGCTTCAACAGACTGGCGACCGGGTCGTGCCCACTGAGCTTGGGCGACGGTTCACCAACGACGTGATATCGCTGTTCCTGCCCGATTGACCGGGCCCTTCCGATCACATCCGCGAGGCAGCCACCATGCTCGATTCCATTTTCGTCCGATGCCCTTTCTGCGGCGAGCGCTTCGAAGCCCTGGCCGACGCCTCCGGCGGCGAGGCCGAATACATAGAGGACTGCCCGGTCTGCTGCCGCCCGATCACGCTGCACCTGCGCACCGGCAGCGATGGCGAATTCGAAGGACTCGACACCGACCGCGACGAGTGAAGGCGGGATGAATTACAATCGTCGAGTCCCAGGTGCTCGGGAAGCCGGTGAGACTCCGGCGCTGCCCCCGCAACGGTAAGCCAGGACACTCCTTCATTACGCCACTGGGTTCGCCTGGGAAGGCGAAGGATCCGACGTCAGCCCATCGACGTCCCTGGCAAGTCCGGAGACCGGCCTGGAACCCAGCGGTGTTGCCCCATGGCAGCGCCGTCCATCAGCACGTTGCGGAGGGCAACGCGGCATGACCGTCGCGCTTTGCCGCGCCTGTGTTTTGCCGTGTTTCCTGCCGCGCGTGTATTTCCCACGCGGGTGAGCGTTCCAGGAGAACACATGAAGCACACGATCCAGCAAGCGGCCCTTGCGGCCGCTATTTCCATCGCACTGTCCCCGAGTTGCTTCGCTGACGAAGCACAAGCAAATACCTTGGATACGGTCCAGGTCACCGCCAACCGGATCGAGAAACCGATCGCCGAAACGCTGGCATCGGTCACCGTCATCACGCGCGAGGACATCGAACTCGCCCAGGCACCCGACCTGATCAACCTGCTGTCGCGCCAGGCCGGCGTGGACATCGCGCGCAACGGTGGCCCCGGCCAGGCCAGCACCTTGTTCCTGCGCGGTACCAATTCCAGCCACACGCTCGTGTTGGTGGACGGCGTGCGCGTGAACGCCGCCACGCAAGGGGTGATCGACTTCGCCCACATTCCACTCGCCCAGATTGACCGGATCGAAATCGTGCGCGGGCCGCGCGCGGCGCTGTGGGGTTCCGACGCCATCGGCGGCGTGGTGCAAATCTTCACGCGCGATGCATCGAAGGGATTTTTCGAGGCGCGGCTTGGCAGCGCGCAACTCGCCGGCGCGACCGCCGGCGTCGGCGTCGCACGCGACGGCTCCTCGATCGGCTTGTCGGTGGGCGCCGAACGACGAGAAGGATTCTCGGCGACCAACGAGGCCGCGTTCGGCTACGACCCGGACGTGGACGGCTACCGCAACCAGAATTTCGCGCTCCGCGGCAAGACGGCGATGGGTTCGCAGACCCTGTCCGTCACGGGGATGGTCACCGATGCCGACGTGGATTTCGATGCTGGCACCAACGTGCCCGGTGAAGGCCAAACCGCAGCACTCAATCGGGTCTTCGCCCTGGGACTGGGCGGCCCGGTCTCGGACCGCTGGACCCATGCGCTGACCCTGGGCCGGAGCAGCGAGGACTTGGACACGCCCGCTTATTTCTCCCGATTCGGCAGCACCCGCGATTCCCTGGACTGGGTGAACTCGCTGGCGCTTCAGAACAGGCAAAGCCTCGGATTCGGCCTCAACTGGAGCCGCGAGACGGGTTATTCCGATGAAGGCTTCCAGGGCTTCGAGAAGAGCCGACGCAATGCTGCGGCCTTCGTCACCTGGCAGGGCGGATTTGGCTCGCACACCCTGGATGCCTCGCTGCGCCGCGATCAGAACAGCCAGTTCGGCGGCGCCAGCACCGGCAACCTGGCCTGGGGATGGCGCGCCAGCGATTCGCTGCGGCTACGCGCGAGTTGGGGCCAGGGCTTCCGGGCGCCCAACTTCAATGAACTGTATTACCCGGGCTTCGAAATTGACGAAGATCTGGTTCTGTTCGCTGGCAACGAGAACCTGAAACCGGAGCGTTCGCGAAGCGCTGAAGCAGGAATGGACTGGCAGTTCACCCAGGCACAGTCGTTGGGGCTTTCCGCCTATCGCACCCGCATCAACGACATGATCGCCTTCGCCGGCTATCTGTTCGAGGCCACCAACATCCGCAGCGCGGCCATCGACGGCGTCGAACTCGACTACACGTTTACCCGTGGCGCGCTCGCCATTCGCGCCAATGCGACATGGCAAGACGCGCGTGACAGCGATACCGGCGAGCGCCTGTTGCGCCGCGCCAACCGCAAGCTGCACGCCTCGGCGGACTACGCCTTCGCCAATGGCGCGAGCGCCGGCCTTGATCTTTCCGCGGTTTCGCCGCGGCCGGATTTCGGCGGGTCCTTGCTGCCCGGCTACTCGCGTATCGATCTGCGTGCTTCGGCTCCGCTCGCCCGGGACTGGGTTGTCGAGGCCCGCGTCGAGAATGTTGGCGATACCAACTACGAGTTGGTGCAGGGATACAACACGCCCGGCCGGACTGGCGTGGTCAGCCTGCGCTGGCAAGCGCGGTAGTTTCCGATCACGGTACGGCCGTTCGAACTGAACGGCCGTACCGGGGCGCTAGGCGAGCGGCCCGTGCTGTGCATAGAATCAACCTTCGGAGATCGACTCGGGGGGGCGCATGTCCGCATCTGCAGGCCAGTCACCCGTACTTCCAACACTGGCCTCGCAAGCCCTGCCTCGCCGCGTGCGCGAGTTGTTGAAGTCGGTCCTCAAGGTCATGACCCCCGATCTCGAGCACGGCGTCAACGGCGCCATTCGGGAATTCGAGCAACTGCTGTATCGGCAGATCGAGGGCAGCATGGACCAGGCGCTGGGTGCGCAGTGGCAGCTCGCCCAGGACATGGTGTCTCACTCCCGCACCGACATCGTGCTCAACTTCATGAACGCGCTCGAAGCCGAGATCGCCAACTTGCAGGACCCGCAGATCGTGCGCGGTCAGTTGCAGGCCAAGCATCGGCGCGGTGATGAGCTCGCCCTGGTCAACGACCTGGAAATCGAGGAAACCAGCGTGCTGACGGACGCGGCGACGCGCGCGGAACTCCAGCACAGCCTGCAGTTGTTCCTGCTGGGCCAACGCTTCGGCGTGCTGGCCGGGCGACCGGCCTTCGACGTGGAAATGCTTCCCGTGGGTCCGCAGGCCCTGTGCCGGTCACTACGACGCGTGACCGAACGGCTCGAACTGGACGTGCAGGCGCGCTTGCTGTTTTTCCGCGCCTTCGAACGCCAGTTAATGCCGCTGTACGGAAACATGGTGGAGGCGATCAACGCCGAACTGGCGCGCGGTGGCGTGCTTCCCAACCTGCAATACGTGCCCATTCGCGCGCGCCGCGTCGAACAGAAGCCGGGCGCCGGCATGCAGCAGGAAATCATCGGCCACGGGCTCAGCCTGGCCGGCAGTTCGACCGAACGCACGGCGCGAACCGTGCTACGCAATCGCTCGGGCAGTTTCGAAGGCGAGGCGGCCAACGCGATTCCGCCCGACCTCGCGCGGCAGGCCGCCGAGTTGCTGATGTCCATGGCCCGCGGCCACGGCGACATCGCCAACGACCAGGGCTACAACCTGCTGCGCCAGCTGATGTCCAGTCGCCGGCAATTGCTGGGCAAGCTCAATCCGGACCGCAACCGCGACAGTCGCGAGGCCCCGCACGTGGTCGGCGCTAACGACCTGCAGGAAGCGCTGCGCGGGATGCAGCAGCGCCCGATCTCGCCGGTGATCGCCCATGGCCGCGCCGCACCGCGCAATGTCGGCCACCTCAAGCAGGACATGCTCGCGCTGCTGCGACGCGTCTCCCCGAACCAGGAGGCGCCGGCGCTGTCGGAAGAACACAACGACGCGCTGGACCTGGTCGGCATGCTCTATGACAACCTGATGCGCGACGTGAAGCCTGGCAGCGCCGCCGCCACGCTGCTCTCGAAAATGCAGGTGCCGCTGATGCGGGTGGCCTTGCAGGATTCGGGTTTCTTCACGCGCCACGAGCATCCGGCGCGGCAGATGCTCAACGCCATCGCCGAAACCAGCACGCACTGGCTCAGCGACGACGACAGCGATGGCCTGGCCAAGCAGATGCATTCCATCGTCGATCGCGCGGTACATGACTACAAGGGCGATCCTGCCGTCTTCAACGACGTGGTGCAGGAACTGATTGCGCACCTGCAGATCCTGTCGAGGAAGGCCGAGGTCGCCGAAAAGCGTCATGTCGAGGCCGCACGCGGCAAGGAGAAGCTCACCCTGGCGCGTGAACATGCAACGCAGGCAGTCGAGGCCTTGATCAAGGGCCAGAAGTTGCCGCGATTCACCAAGACCATGCTGAGCCAGGCGTGGACGGACGTGATGGCGCTGACCGCCCTGCGCCAAGGCGAGGATTCGCTCGCCTGGAAGCGGCAGTTGCTGGTCGCCGAACGCCTGATTGAAATCTCGCAACAGCCCGAAGGCTCGCTCCCCGACCAGCTCGATCCGGGGCACGGCCTGCAACGCGAGATCGAAGAGGGACTGACCAAGGTCGGCTACCAGGGCGACGATGTCGCCGCCATCGCCCGCCGCCTGGTGCATCCCAACGACAAGGACGACACCAGCAGCCGCACCGAATTGACCATGCGCCTGAAGGCGCAGGCTCGCCTGGGCGAGGAACTTCCAGGCAAACGGGGCCGGCGCATCCCGCTTACCTCCGCCGAAGAAGCCGAGATGGAGCAAATCCAGCAGGCGCCGGTCGGCACCTGGTTCGAATTCGTTATCAATCCGCAGGGCGATCGCGTACGCCGCCGCCTGTCCTGGCTGAGCACTGCCACCGGGGATGCCTTGTTTGTCAACAAACGCGGCCAGAAGAATGCCGAATACACCATCGACAGCCTGGCACGGCTGATGGCCAAGGGCCAGGTCGCGATCGTCGAGGAAGAAAAGACGAGCGCGATCGATCGCGCCTGGGAAAACGTGCTGAATGCGCTGCGCTCGTTCGCGGTGCCCGGCGATCCCGAGGTGACCCCATGAGCAGCGAATTCCGTCGCGCCAAGCGGCGCAAGGTCGAGCAACGCATCGAGGTGCTCGATGTCATGACCGAACGCGTATTGGGCCACCTCAGCGACCTGTCCGAAACCGGCATGTTGCTGATCGCGAACCAGGCCCTCGCCAGCGACGGCCTATACCAATTGCGCTTCAAACTGGCCGATCCGCACGGGCACGAACACGCCCTGGAAATCGGAGCCCACGAACTTTGGGCGGACGCCGCCGCAGCGCCAGGCCAGGTCTGGACCGGGCTGCGTTTCATTGATATGTCGCCGAGCGACCTGCTGTTCGTGCGCAGTTGGGTCGCCGCGCCCGGCGGCGAGCACGTCTGACCCGGTGCGCCTGCCCGGCCCGGCCCAACCAGCGCTGAAGGTCAACGCATGAATTGGGTGGGTTCCGGGCGATGCACGCGGAAGCCCTGCGCATAATCCACCCCGGCCTCGCGCAATACCTCGATGGTCTGCGCATCACCCACCCACTCGGCTACCACTTTCAGTCCCAGCTGATGGCCGATGTCGGTGACCGCGCGCACGATCGACGCGCTGATCGGGTCGGTCTGCAAATTGCGGATGAAACTGCCGTCGATCTTCACGTAGTCCACGGGCAGGTTTTTCAGGTAACCGAAGGACGCCATGCCCGCGCCGAAGTCGTCGAGTGAAAACTTGCATCCTACTTTGCGCAGCGTACCCATCAATTCCACCACGCGGATCATGCTGCCCACTGCGGCGGTCTCGGTGATCTCGAAGCAGATGGACGCAGGCGGCACGCCGTAGCGCGTTAGCCGCTCGAGCACGAAGGGCGCGAAGCTATCGTCTTCGATGGTCAGCGCCGACAGATTGATGGCGCACATGTGCACCTGGCGTCCCTTCGGGTCCAGGCGATTGAAATTCGCGAAGGCCGTGTCCACCACCCAACGATCGAGTTGCAGCATCAGGCCGAAGCGTTCCGCCGCCGGGATGAAGGCGCCGGGCGGCACCATGGTTCCGTCTTCGTCACGCAGGCGGATCAGCAGCTCCATGTGCAGGCCCTCGCCTTCCTGCGCGGCTTGCAGGCCCACCAGTTCCTGGAAGTGAAGGACGAATCGGTCATCTATCAGCGCCTGGCGCAGGCGACTGGCCCATTCCATCTCGCTGCGGCGGAGCATGGTATCGGCGTCTTTTTCCGAATAAAGCTGGACGCGATTGCGGCCGCGTTCCTTGGCCATGTAGCAGGCGGTGTCGGCCAGCGACAGCACTTCGCGCTGGCTCACGCCGGGTCGGTCGAGCAGTACCAGGCCGACGCTCACGCTTACCGCATAGATGCGTTGTTCCGAACTGAACACGAAGCCATCGATCTCGAGGCGCATGCGCTCGGCGAATTCGAGCGCCTGCTCGCGGGTCGCCGACTCCAGCAGGATGCCGAACTCGTCGCCGCCCAGGCGCGCCAGCGTCTCGCCTTCGTACAGATGGCTGGCCAACAATGCCGCGAGTTGCGACAGCAACTGGTCGCCCACGTTGTGGCCGGAGGTATCGTTGATGATCTTGAACTGGTCAAGGTCAAAGTACAGAAGCGCGCTGGGCGGACCACCCGCCTCGACTCGTTCGAGCGCGGCGTCGAGGCGTCGGCCGAATTCGCGGCGGTTGTACAGCCCGGTCAGCGGATCGTGCGCGGCCTGGTAGAACAGCATCTCGTTGAGGTCGCGCAACTCGGTGATGTCGTTGGCCACGGCCAGCAGGTGCGGGCTGCCATCCAGGTCGATGCGCGACACCGACAGGGTGGCCCAGAACGGCGAGAATTTTTCCCCGGCGAAGCGCAACGCGATGTTGCGCATCGGCGCGTCCTCGGCGATCACCAGCCTGATCTTTTCCTGCACGGTCATGTCATCGAAGATGTCCCTGACCTGCACCGGTTCGATTTCCGGGTCGCCCAGCGCGAGCCGCTCGCGCGCCACCTGGTTGGCATAGACGAGCTGCCCATCGGGCCGCGCCAGCAGGACGAGTGTCGGCAAGAGCTCGTTCAATGCCCGGAAGCGTTCCTCACTTTCGCGGTATTGCGCGGCCATGTTGCGGCCCAGCACCAGTGCGCGTGCGCGGGTATTGGCCATCGACCAGGTCAGCGAGGCAAGCAGCAGGCTGGCCAGCACGCCGCCAGCGAGGGTCAGCGCCGGCAACCATAACGGGCTAGCGCCACCGGGGTGGCCGGTCAGTTCCATGCGCCAGACCCGGCCGCCATATTTCACGTCACGCGAGAAGCGGTAATCCAGGACGTCCGGCGCGCCCATGGCGGACGGCGACGAGCGCGGGGAGTCGAACAGCGGCCAGCGCTGGCCCTCAGTGATGTCCACCACACGCACGTCCATCGTCTCGCGCGTTTCCGCAGGCACCGCGCTTTCGAGCAGTTTGCTTACGCGGAACGAGACCGCGATCGAACCCAGGAATCGTTGCCGTCGCTTGATTTCGTTCGCGGGTGGCTCGCCGGGCGAAAACGTCGGTAGCCGGATGGTGATGCCGTCGCTCGGGCCCGGCAGTCCCAAGCGCTGGATCAGCGTGAACGAACCCGACATCGCCGGCTGGTCGGTATCGCGGGACAGCGCAACGGTCCGCAGATTGCGCGGTTGCGTTGCGAGGTCGAGTCCGGCAAGCCGCTCATTGCCCGGGACGGGGGCGACCATGGTCGTGATGAAATGCTCGCGCCCCGTCTGCGGATCCACGCGTCGCTCGGAATAGGCAATGGCCTGCAGGCTCGGGAACAACTCACGCGGCCGCAGGTTGGAGTAGATGCTGTCGAATTCCTTCGGCGTCACTTCATCCGAGGCCAGGAACAAGGCCTGCACGGTGCGCGCCAGCAATCCACAGTTTTCCAATTGCGTCTGAACGGCCGCAAAACTTCGTTCGGCGCGTCGTTCGAGCAGGCTGCGTTCAGATCGGGAAATCGCCGATTGGTGCAGCCAGGCGGCCGTCACCGCCAGCGTCAGGCCCACCAGCAGGGCGCCCAGGCTCCAAAGCCAGGCAGGCAGCCCCAGAAATCCGCCGTCATCACGCCTGTTCTGCATCGCCCTGCCCTAAACGGAAGGCTCGATGAGGCAGAATAATGAAGCCGCCACCAGCGAATCCCCAGCCATGTCTTTCTTTTCGTCCCGCCATCTTTACCCTGCCCACCTGTCAACAATCAAGACACGTGTCGATACTGCCTTGTCCCGCCACGGTTTTGACCACCTGCTGGTGGCGTCGGGCATCGAGAAGATGCGCTTCCTCGACGACATGCCCTACCCGTTCAAGGTGAACCCCCAGTTCAAGCAGTGGCTGCCGCTCACCCGGCACCCGCATTGCTGGATCGCCTATACACCGGGGCGCAAACCGGTGCTGGCCTACTACCAGCCCGACGACTACTGGCATGTCCCGCCCAGCCCGCCTGAAGGTGAATGGGTCGAGCACTTCGACATCCGCGTGCTCGCCGATCCGGTCGAGGCCGTGCTGCATCTTCCGACGAACGGTCGATCTGCCATCCTCGGCGAGGCCGATGCGGCGTTGCCCGGCTTCGCGCCCAACAATCCGAAGGCCGTGCTGGACTACCTGCACTTCCATCGCGCCTTCAAGACACCCTACGAGCTGGCGCTGATGCGGCTCGCCCAGCGCAAGGGCGCACGCGGCCACGTTGCCGCGCGCCATGCCTTCCTCGGCCGCGAATCCGAGGCGGGCATCAATGCCGCCTTCCTGGCCGCCGCCGGCCACACCGATTCCGACGTGCCCTACAACAACATCGTGGCGCTCAACCAGAACGGCGCGACCCTGCACTACCAGTACAAGCAATTCGAAGCGCCGCCCGAACACCGGTCGCTGCTGATCGACGCCGGCGCCGAAGTGGATGGCTATGCCTCCGACATCACCCGCACCTGGGCTAATGGCGACCAGGCCTTTGCCGAACTGGTAAGCGCCGTGGACCATGAGCAACAACAGCTCGCCGGCAAGGTGCGTGCCGACCTCGACTATCGCGACCTGCACCTGGAAACACATCTGCGGCTGGGCGGCGTGCTGAAGGCGCTCGACATCGTCGACATGGATCCGGGCAACATGCTCGAGACCGGCGTCACGTCGACCTTCTTCCCGCACGGCCTTGGCCATCCGATTGGCCTGCAGGTGCACGACGTGGCTGGATTCTCGGACGTGGACGGCAGGCTGATCCCGCGCCCCGAGGGCCATCCCTTCCTGCGCATGACGCGCACACTGGCCCCGGGCATGGTCGTGACGATCGAACCGGGCATCTACTTCATTCCGATCCTGCTGGAAAAACTCAAGGCCACGGCGCAGGCCAAATCGGTGAACTGGAAGAAGGTCGAGCACCTGACCCTCTTCGGCGGCGTGCGTATCGAGGATGAAGTGCACTGTACCGACTCGGCCCCGGAAAACCTGACGCGGGATGCGTTCGCCGAACTGGGCTGAGGCCCTCGCCAGCACCGCCGGGTGCGGAAAATGCCCGGTTTTGCTAGCATCCCAGCCCATTCCCGCCTGATCACCGCCCGGCCCCGCGCCGGGCGCTCCGTCTGTTGAGCCCCATGGAAAAGAGCTTCGAGCCGCAAACTTTCGAGACCCGCTGGTACGCCCATTGGGAGGCCAACGGCTGCTTCAAGCCCAGTGGCACCGGCACGCCCTACACCATCATGCTGCCGCCGCCGAATGTGACCGGCACGCTGCACATGGGCCATGCCTTCCAGCACACGCTGATGGACGCATTGATCCGCTACCACCGCATGAAGGGCTTCGACACCCTGTGGCAGGTCGGCACCGACCACGCCGGCATCGCCACCGAAATGGTGGTATCGCGCAATCTGGCCCGCGAAAACCTGACCCGCGACGGCTTGGGCCGCGAGGCCTTCATCGAACGCGTCTGGCAATGGAAGCAGGAATCGGGCGACACCATCACGCGGCAGATGCGGCGCATGGGCGCCTCGGGCGACTGGTCGCGTGAACGCTTCACGATGGATGAAGGTTTGTCGACCGCCGTGGTCGAGACCTTCGTGCGTCTCTATGAAGAAGGCCTGATCTATCGCGGCCAGCGCCTCGTCAACTGGGACCCGGTACTGAAGACCGCGATCTCCGATCTTGAAGTGGTCAGCGAAGAAGAAGACGGCACGCTCTGGTCCATCAGCTATCCCATGTCGGACGGCAGCGGCTCGCTGGTGGTCGCGACCACGCGCCCCGAGACGATGCTGGGCGACACCGCCGTGATGGTGCATCCCGAAGACGAGCGCTACTCGCACCTGATCGGTGCTTCGGTGCGCCTGCCACTATCCGATCGCGAGATCCCGATCATCGCCGACGCCTATGTCGACCGCGAGTTCGGCACCGGCGTGGTGAAGGTCACGCCCGCGCACGACTTCAACGACTACGCGGTAGGCCAGCGACACGGCCTGCCGATGATCAATATCCTGACGCCAGATGCGGCAATCAATGAAAATGCGCCGGAAAAATATCGCGGCATGGACCGGTTCGCGGCGCGAAAAGTCGTGCTTGCCGACCTGGAAGAACTCGGCCTGCTGGTTGAGGAAAAAAAGCACAAGCTGCAAGTGCCGCGCGGCGATCGCACCGGCCAGGTCATCGAGCCCTACCTCACCGACCAGTGGTTCGTGAAGATGGACACGCTGGCTGCGCGGGGGCTCGAGCTCGTTGAGAACGGTTCAGTCCGATTCGTTCCGGAAAACTGGATCAGCACCTATCGGCACTGGATGGGCAACATCCAGGACTGGTGCATCAGCCGGCAACTTTGGTGGGGCCATCGCATCCCGGCCTGGTACGACGACCAGGGTGGCATCCATGTCGGTCGCAGCGAGGAAGATGTTCGCAACAAGACGGATCTTGGCGCCGACGTGGTTTTGCGTCGCGACAACGACGTGCTGGAAACCTGGTTCTCGTCATCGCTGTGGTCGCATTCGACGCTGGGCTGGCCCCAGCCCGAAGCGATGGCGAATCTCGGTTACGACCGCTACCTGCCGTCGTCCGTCCTGGTGACCGGCTTCGACATCATCTTCTTCTGGGTCGCCCGGATGATCATGATGACCGACCACTTCACCGGCGAAGTCCCTTTCAAGGACGTGTACATCACCGGCCTGGTACGCGACAGCCACGGCCAGAAAATGTCCAAGTCCAAGGGCAACGTGCTCGACCCGATCGACATCATCGACGGCATCACTGCAGATGCGCTGGTCGCCAAGCGCACCAGCGGCCTGATGAAGCCGACCGATGCGCCGAAGATCGAAAAAGCCACGCGCAAGGAATTCCCCGACGGCATCCCGGCCTTCGGCGCCGATGCGCTGCGCTTCACCTTCGCCTCGCTGGCCACGCACGGCCGCGACATCAAGTTCGACTTGAACCGCGCCGAGGGTTACAAGAATTTCTGCAACAAGCTGTGGAATGCCGCGCGCTTCGTGCTGATGAATTGCGAAGGCTTCGCGGCCAAGGCCGCTCCCGTAGTGAGGACCGTCGCTCCCGGCATCCTGCCTCCCGCGACACTAGCGCATCCCTGCGCGTCGGATGCGGAGCGCTGGATCATCGCGCGCCTGGCACGCACGGTGACGGAGGTGGAAGCGCAGTTCGCCGCCTACCGCTTCGACCTGGCCGCGCAGGCGATGTACGACTTCACCTGGAACGAGTACTGCGACTGGTTCCTGGAACTGGCCAAACCAGCCCTGCATGGCGACGATGCCGCCGCCGCGGACAGCACCCGGCATACCCTGCTGCTGGTCCTCGAGCGATTGTTGCGCCTGCTGCATCCCTTGATTCCCTTCGTCACTGAAGAAATCTGGCAGACGGTCGCGCCGAAACTCGGCATCACCGGCATCAGCATCAGCACCCAGCCCTATCCGGAGGCTGGCGGGCTCGATGCCGACACGGCCGCCGCCGAGGCCGATGTCGAATGGCTCAAGCAGGTCGTATCGCAACTTCGCCGCATCCGCAGCGAACTCAACCTGTCCCCGGGCAAGGCCATTTCACTGCGCCTGCAGGGCGAGAATAGTGGCGACCATGCGCGCATGGGCAAATTCGATTCCCAGATCCGCTTCCTGGCCCGGGTCGAAAACATTGACTGGGTGGGCGACGACCAGGCCGATGGTTGCGCCGCGGGCGTGGTCGGCGATTTGCGTTTGCTGGTGCCGCTTGAAGGCCTGGTGGACCTGTCCGCCGAACGCACGCGACTGGACAAGGAAATTCGCCGCATCGAAGCCGAGATCGCGAAGTGCCAGGCGAAGCTGGCGAGCGAAACCTTTGTTGCGAACGCGCCCGCCGCAGTGGTCGGGCAGGAACGGACAAGATTGGTCGAGTGGAGTACGCAATTAGCGGCGCTGACCGGACAACGCGCTCGCCTCTGATCGCACATTGTATCCGTACGCCCCCGGAGGTTAAGCTTCGCGACTTGGGGATAATTCGTTGGGGGGGCCAATGCATTCCGATGTCCGCGGCAAAGCGGCGCCTGCAGCGCGTATTATGAAGGCTGCAGCCCTATTGGCAGCATTGGTTTTTTCCTCACAGGCGATCGCCCAGGTAGCGGCTCTTGGCCGGCTCGAACCCTGGCAGGGCACGCTGAAGATCACCGCCCCCATCACGCCCGAATCCACTGGCGGAACGGTGTTGGCCAAGCTGTTGGTCGAACGCGGCGACAACGTGAAGGCCGGCCAGTTGCTTGCAGTCACCGAAGCCGCCGAGCTGATGAAGGCGCAGGTCGAGCAAGCCCGGGTCGAGCGCGAATACCAGCGCCGCATGGCCACCGCCGCCAACAGTGAAGCCACCTCTGCCTGCGTCCAATCCGTGGTTGCCGGGCAAGTCTCCAAGCGCCGCCAGGATTTGCTGGCCCGCAAGTTGTCCTCCAGCGAAGACGCCGAGCGCGCCAAGGGCGACGCCGATGCCGGCAAGGCCGCCTGCGCTGCGGCGCGTGCCAACGCCAGTGCCGCCGCCGCGGCCGTCAGCGTGGCGGAAGCCCAGCTCAATCGCGCCCTGGCCGTGCAGCAACGTGCCTACATCCGCGCGCCGGTTGCCGGCCGCATCCTGGACATCCACGCGCGCCCGGGCGAGATGATCGGTCCGAAGGGCATCGTCGAACTCGGCCGGGTGGATCGCATGTATGCCATTGCCGAGGTCTACGAAACTGACATCGGTCGCGTCCGCGTTGGCCAGCCAGCCACCATCAGCAGCCGCGCCCTCGGCCAGAAGCTGGGCGGCGTCGTCGAACGCATTCGGCAACAGGTCCGCAAGCTCGACCAACTCGGCACCGATCCCGCCGCCCGCAAGGACGCGCGCATCGTCGAGGTCGAGATCCGACTGGACAATTCGGCGCCGGCAGCCGGACTGACCAACCTGCAGGTTGAAGTCGCCATCGGTCGACGTCCCTGACGATGGCCGCGCCCCTGGGGTGGATGCAACTTCGCCATCGGCCGCTGCGCCTGATGGTGGCACTGCTCGGCATCGGTTTTGCCGTGCTGCTGATCATGATGCAGCTGGGCTTCCGCTCGGCGCTGTTCGAAAGCGCCGTCCGCTACCACGAGCGACTCAAGTACGACATCGCGCTGTTCAGCCCGGACAGCGTGTTCATCGTGCGCCCCGAACAATTTTCCATTCGCCGCCTGTACCAGGCGCAAGGCGATCCCGCGGTTGAATCTGTAGCGCCGGTCTATATCTTTCCCGCCGTGTGGAAAAACCCGTGGACCAACCAGCGCCGCACCATCAACCTGGTCGGATTCAATCCGGCCGACGACCTGCTGGATTCGAAAGGATTCGAGGAAGCACGGCCGCTGCTGAAGAATGAAAACGTCCTCATTTTCGACGCACGGTCGCGTCCGGAATTCGGGCCCGTCGCCCAGACCCTGCGCGACAAGGGCCGGGTGGTCACCGAGGTCAACAATCGCGAGATCCAGGTCATCGGCTTGTTCGAGATGGGAACCTCGTTTGGTATCGACGGCAGCCTGATGACCAGCGACGACAACTGGCTGAGATTGTTTCCCGATCGATCACGCAACGACATCCAGCTCGGCCTGATCAAACTCAAGCCCGGCAGCGACGCTGACCAGGTGCGCGACCGCCTGAAGGTCGCCCTGCCCAAGGACGTGCTGGTCCTGACCAAGGCCGATTTCGTCGCCCGCGAGAAGGCGTACTGGAACCGCGCCACGCCGATCGGCTACGTGTTCGCGTTCGGCGCCATCATGGGTTTCGTGGTCGGCGCGATCATCGTCTACCAGATCCTGTTCGCCGATGTGTCGGAGCACCTGCACGAATACGCCACGTTGCGCGCCATGGGTTATCCAAATCGTTTCGTCGCCGGCATCGTGCTGCAGCAGGCAGCCATCCTGGGTGTGCTGGGCTACCTTCCCGGCCTGGCGCTATCGCATTTCCTGTACGGGCGCGCGGCAGCCGCCACGTTCCTGCCCTTGCATGTCACCTTTGAACGCGCGGCCACGGTGTTCGTGCTGACGCTGGGCATGTGCGCGATTTCAGGCCTGCTGGCGGTGCGCAAGGTCCGCAAGCTCGATCCGGCTGAAGTGTTCTGATGGCCGCTTCGCCGATCATCATCGAAAACCTGTCCCACCACTACGGAAAGGGCAACCTGCGCAAGCAGATCCTGTTCGACGTCAACGTCGAGATTCCGCAGGGCGAGATCGTCATCGTCACCGGGCCGTCGGGCTCAGGCAAGACCACGCTGTTGACCTTGGTTGGCGCCCTGCGCTCGACCCAGGTCGGCAGCGTGCGCGTGCTGGGTGACGAACTGCGCGACGCATCGCCCAACACGCTTGAAAAAGTGCGCCGGCAAATCGGTTTCATCTTCCAGCAACACAACCTGCTCGGTGCGCTCAGTGCCGTGCAAAACGTCGAGCTTGGCCTGCGTGTCACCGGTCGCTACAACGCGGCGGCGCGGCGCAAGGCCGCGATCGCCATGCTCGAGGCCGTCGGCCTTGGCCAACGCATCCACTACAAGGCCGAACAACTTTCCGGCGGCCAACGCCAGCGCGTTGCCATTGCGCGCGCGCTCGCTGCAGAACCGTCAATGCTGCTGGCCGACGAACCCACCGCCTCGCTCGACAAACAGTCCGGCCGCGAAGTCGTGGACCGCATGAAGAAGCTGGCCAAGGACCAGGGCTGCACCATCCTTCTGGTCACCCACGACAACCGCATCCTCGATATCGCCGATCGCATCGTGCATCTCGAGGACGGCAAGTTGCAGAACTTCTCCGACTCGGTGCTGGCCAACAACCAGCAGATGATGCAGTTGCTCGCCGACAGCCGGCAGAAGCAGGACATCGGCGCTGAAGTCGAGGCGATGGATGAAGCCGGTTTCCGCGACCGCCTGCAGGAGATCACCGACGAGGCCGTGCGCTTCCTCGATGCGACCACGCTGGCCAACGACACCGTGTTCCAGGCCATGCTCGAGCAGTCGCTGTTCGCGATCACCCGCAAGCTGGCGCAGTTGGTCAACGCCGAACGCTCGTCCCTGTTCCTGGTCGATCGCCCGAGCCAGACACTCCTGCTGCGCATCACTGAAGGCCTGACCGGCCGCCAGGAAATCCGCATCCCGATCGGCAGCGGCATCGCCGGCGCCGTGGCCGCCAGCGGCAGGGCCGAGCGCGTGGCCGACGCCTACCAGGATCCGCGCTTCAATCCCGACGTCGACAAGATGTTTGGCTACCACACCAAGTCGATCATGACGATGCCGATGTTTGATCGCCGTGGCGATGTGTTCGCGGTGGCGCAGTTGCTCAATCGCCGCGACGGCCAGGCCTTCACCGCAGAAGATGAAAAACACATCGCCGACCTGCTGGCGTCGATCGCCCGCATCTTCGAAGGCTTGCAGGTGGGACGACGCGTTGCGCTGAAGGAGCCCACGTGATCGAAGTCGGGGACAGCAGCCACCCGACTCCCATCGATGCCAGCACCATAGTCATGCTGGAAGCCTATTTCGGCATGCGGCTCGCCGGTGAACCCGGCTTGCGCGACCTGCTGGACGTGGTGGAAGTCGCCGGCGGCCAGTGGCTGTTCCGCCAGGACGAACCGGGCTCGAGCATGTACCTGCTGGTGCGCGGACGGCTTCGCGTCTGGCGCGATGTCGCCGATGCGCCGGGCGAAGAGGACGTGCTGCTGGGCGAAGTGACGCCCGGCGAAAGCGTCGGCGAAGCCGGCTTGCTCACCGGACACCCACGCAGCGCCGGCGTGCGCGCGATACGCGACAGCCTGCTGGTGCGCGTGGACCGCAAGGGCCTGGAGTTGATGGCCCGGCAAAATCCCGCACTGGTGATGCGCCTCGCCGCCAGCGTGGCCGACCGGATGCGCCAGAACATGCAGCCGCGGCCGGCCGGCAGCCGCGTGGTGAAGACGATTGCATTGCTGCCACTGGACAATTCTGCGCGTGTGACCGGCTTCTGCGAGTCGCTGGTCGCGGGCCTCGCTGCGCAAGCGTCGATCAACGACCTGCATCGCGAGACACTGGGTAAAGCCGGCGCACCCACCGACTCGCTGCACGACATGCAGTACCCCGACGCGGCCCTGAAGCACTGGCTCGCCGACCAGGAATCCCGGTTCGACCACCTGGTGTTCCGTTGCGATCCCTCGGCGACGCCGTGGACTTCGTTCTGCATGCGCCAGGCCGACCTGGTGCTTCGCATCGGCGATGCCGCGGGCGACTCCGCATTGCGACCCTGGGAGTCCGAACTCGAGGCAACGCACGAGCGCGCAGGCGGGTCGAACCAGGCGCTGGTGCTGATGCAGCCGGATGCCGCAACGCCCATCACCGGCACGCTGGCCTGGCTGGAAGCGCGCCAGATCGATTTCCACCTGCATGTGCGCGCCAACCGGACCGATGACGTGCAGCGCGTGATCCGAATCATTTCGGGTCGTGCCACCGGCCTCGTGCTGGGCGCCGGCGCGATCCGCGGCTTCGCCCACCTGGGCGTGTACCAGGCGATGCAGGAGTCGGGTGTTGCGCTGGACTGGGTCGGCGGCTCGAGCATTGGCGCCATCATGGCCGCGGCAATGTCCTACGACTGGCCTGCGGCGCAAGCCATCAGCGTTGCCTACGAGGCCTTCGTCAAGGGCAAGCCATTCTCCGATTACACCTTGCCGCTGGTTTCATTGTTGCGCGGACGTCGCATGCGCCGACTGTTGCGCCAGCACCTGCCGGGCAACATAGAAGACCTGCCAATCCCCTTTTTCTGCGTCTCCAGCAACCTGTCCACGGGCGCGTCAAACGTGCACCAGCGCGGTCCGCTGTGGCTTGCACTCAGCGCCAGCGCCGCGTTGCCCGGCGTGATGCCGCCCGCGGTGCACCATGGCCAGCTGGCCATCGATGGCTCGGTGTTGAACAGCCTGCCGGTGGACGTGATGCAGGCGATGCCGGTGGGCCGGGTGATTGCGGTGGACCTGTCCACGCGCAAGGAATACCTGCTCGACTACAAGCACGTGCCCTCGGCCTGGGCCTTGCTGCGTTCGCGACTGTTCGGCGGAAAGCGGCGCATCCGCGTGCCCAGCCTTGCCACCCTGATGCTCAAGTCCACGGAAATCGGAACCGTGGCGCGCGTGCGCGAACTGGGCGCGCGGGCCGACTTGCTGCTGACACCATCGGTGTACCAGTTCAACATCCTGGACGTATCGTGTTTCCACAAGGTCGTCGAAGCCGGCTATGCGCATGCCCGCGAAGCCATTCCCGCGTGGATCGAGCGCAGCGCGAAACCGGCTACTCCGGCGGAAGCAACTCGCGAGCCATGACGATGGCATCCTCGCGCCCCTTGTGCGCGGGATAGTAGTTCGGCCGGCGACCAATCTCGTTGAAGCCTTCGCCGTCGTAGAGTGCAATCGCGCCCGGATTGGATGGCCGCACTTCCAGGAACACCCGATCAGCCATGTGCCAACGCGCGATGTCCACCAGCCTACGCAGGATATGCCGGCCGTGGCCGTGGCCTTGGTGCTCGGGCGCGACGCAGACATTCAACACGTGCGCCTCGCCTGCCGCGCAACTCAACACGCCATAGCCGATGATGCCGACCCGGCAATCGAGCACCCAGCATTCGTGCCCGACCCGCAGGCAGTCGCGGAAGATGCCGGGCGTCCAAGGAAATACATAGGCGCGCTGCTCGATCGCCGACACCGCCTCGATATCGGCCTGCCGCATGATCCTGATCTGCGATGCATCGGCCGCCAGCGCGCTCATTCAATGACTCCGGCGCAGCGCCCGCAGGCGCGGCCATAGCGCGCGCTTGAGCGCAGGCTGGGCGCGCAGTTTTTCAATGTCGTCGACAAAAGCGCTGATGTCGTTGCCGCCCGCAGCGCGGCGCAAGGCCTCGAGCAGCCGGCCAGCATCGGCTCTTGTGGGAGCGGCCTTGGCCGCGATGGGTCCTTTAAGAGGC
>JANNWV010000178.1:0-47527 GCA_031408815.1 Gammaproteobacteria bacterium | reverse complement strand
GCCTATCTTGCGGCAAGCATCGCCTGCATTGGCTTGCTGGGCTTCTACCTGAGTTCGGTATTGCATAGCGTCGTGCGCGGCGCGGGATTCGCGGCGGGGCTCACGCTGCTGTACGCGGCCCTGTACGGATTGCTCGTGTCCGAGGACAACGCATTGGTATTGGGGTCGCTGATGTTGTTCGTGATCCTGGCGGCATTGATGGGCGTGACGCGGCGCATCGACTGGTATGCGCCAACCGCCGCGCCGCACTGACTGGCCTGGAAATGACGCCAGGTTAAACGGTGGCTGCATCCCAACCGTGGATTTGGCATCTGTCCGAGCCTGGCCGCCTACCATTGAGCCATGGACTTCCTGCGCCACCGAGCGGCCCTTGCACAGACGCGGCTGATCGCCGCCTCGGCGCTACTGTTGCTGGCCTCGTGCAGCACGCTCCAGGACAATGTCGCGAGGCATCATTCCTCGGCGTTGGCTCCGGCCGTCGACACCGCTTCGGCCAGGTACATCGACGCGGAGAAAGACAAGCATCCCGAGGGCCAGTCGGGCTTCAGGCTATTGACGCTGAGCACCAACGCCCTGATGAGTCGGGTCGCACTGGCAGCCCGAGCCGAGCGATCGCTGGACCTGCAGTATTTCATATTCCGTGATGACGATACCGGCCAGCTGATCGCCCAGCAGCTGCTCAAGGCAGCTGATCGTGGTGTTCGCGTCCGCGTCCTGGTCGATGACATGAAGATTGACGAGGAAGCGAGATTGTTCGAGGCGCTCGACTCGCATCCCATGATCGAGGTCCGATTGTTCAATCCCTTCAATACTCATCGTCCCGGTGCTATTTCCAGGACAGTACAGTTGATGTTGGACTTCCGCCGCTTGAATCGGCGGATGCACAACAAGAGCTTCATCGCAGACAACAAGGTCGCCATCGTCGGCGGACGAAATATCGGTGACGACTACTTCGATGCCGATGAGAAGAGCAACTTCCGCGACCTCGACCTTCTGGCGTTTGGCCCGGTGGTGCGCGAAGCTTCGCGCAGCTTCGATGAATACTGGAACAATCCTGCTTCCTTTCCGATATCGGGCTATCCGTCGGCGCATTCCGAACGCAACGACCTGGCCGAGTTTCGCCTCCAGCTGGATGCGCATGCTCGGGGTTTCGAACAGTCCGACTATGCCCAGGCCGTACTGGAGGAATTACCCGATGGCGCCACGGCGGATCGCCAGGGTCAATGGTTCTGGGGCCCTGCCGTGCTGGTTGCCGATCAGCCGCAGAAAATAGAGGACGATGACGACAAGCCAGGACTTCGCATGGCCCCGCGCATCCAGCAGATGCTCGATGTGGCACAGACCGAGGTACTTGCCGCTTCGCCTTATTTCGTGCCTGGCGACCAGGACAAGCAAGCGTTGATAGCGCTGGCGAAGCGCGGCGTGACGACCCAGATACTTACCAACTCGCTGGCATCGACCGACCAGCCGGCCGTGCATGCCGGCTACTCGGCGCGTCGGCGCGACCTGCTCGCCGGAGGCGTGCAGTTGTTCGAGCTCAAGCCCGTGGCTGGGGTCAAGCAGACCCTGGCGCAGACCGGCAGTTCATCCGGCGTCAGCCTGCATGCCAAGACGATGGTCGTGGATCGACGCTATGTATTCATCGGATCGATGAACATGGACCAGAGATCCGAACTGCTGAACACGGAAATGGGCTTCATCGTCGATAGCCCGGCCCTGGCCAAGGCGGTCGTGGACTTCCTTGCCACGATCAGTCTACCCGCCAACGCCTACCGCGTTGAACTCGAACACCCTGTGACGAAAAGCCAAGACGGCGGAGGGCAACTTGTCTGGAAGACCAACGAGGGCGGCAAGGACGTCATCCTGACCAGCGAGCCCGGCGCCTCGCCTGCAAGGCGGGTCGAAGTCCTGCTCATGAAGATACTGCCGATCGACAGCCTGCTTTGAAGGGCTTTGGCCGATCCAGGCTCAGCTGGTCGATATTTCCAGGGTCCGGCCGATGTCGGCGAGGTATTCCACTTCGGTTGCGAGGTCTTCCTGGGTAAGCGGATGCGTGGCAAGCCACTCCCTCGGCAGGCTCAACTCGAGTTGGCCATCGCGGGCCTTGAGCCCGGTGATCGGCACCTCTTGCGTATCATGGCTGCGATGCATCAGGACCGACAGCCGCAGTATCTGGGCACAATTCAGTGCCGCTCCGGCGAGGCGGTCGGTCAGCGCGCTGATGCTTGCCAGGTTGAACCCTCGGCGCTGGTTGCGCACGAGCGCGGCGATGAATTGCTGCTCGGTGCGGGAAAACCCGGCGATGTCCGAGTGCTCGAACAGATAGGCGCCATGCTGGTGGTACTGGCTATGCGCGACAGCGAGCCCAATCTCGTGGACGCGCGCGGCCCAGCCGAGAAGGCGACGATCATCGCCATCCAGGTTCCAAGCGTCCGCCACCTGGTCGAACAGGGCGAGCGCGGTGGCTTCGATGCGGGCGGCATGGTCGCGGTCAACATCGTAACGCTCGGCCAGCGCGCGCACCGAACCATCGCGCGGGTCATGGCCGGTACCGCGCCCGAGGATGTCGTAAAGCACACCTTCGCGAAGCGCGTAGTCGCTGACCACCATCTTCTTGAGATCGAGTTCGGCGAACGCCGCATCCAGGATGAGCAAACCGCCGGCGATGACCGGGCGGCGGTCGGCTGACAACCCGGGCAGCTTGATGTCCTGGATGCGATCGAAACCGAGCAGCCGGTCGCGTACGGCCGCCAGCGCCGAGTCGGTGATGGCGCCGCGGCCAACCTTCATCGCCGTGGCCGCGTCGGCGACGGCCTTGATCGTTCCAGACGAGCCAAGTACTTCTTGCCAGCCAAGGTTGCGGTAGGTGGAAGCGAACTGCTGGAACTCTGCGGTGATTTCGGTGCGGGCTTCCTTCCAGCGCTTGGCGGAAAGCTTTCCATCAGCGAAAAAACGCCGGGTGGTCGCGATGCAGCCCATCTGCAGGCTTTCGCGTTCGATAGCGTCGAAGCCGGCGCCCACGATGAATTCGGTCGAGCCCCCGCCGATGTCGATTACCAGGCGATGCTCGCTGCGCGGCGGGCTGCCGTGGGCGACACCGAGGTAGATCAATCGCGCTTCCTCGCGGCCGGAGACCACTTCGATGTCATGGCCGAGCGCAGTCTCGGCGGGCATCAGGAAGTTCTGCGGCTGGCGTAACTGGCGCACGGTGTTGGTGGCGATGGCGCGAACCCGGCCGCGGGGAATCGCGGCCAGGCGCTGGCCGAATCGTTCCAGGCAATCGTGGGCGCGGATCAACGCTTCCTCGCTCAGGCCGCCCTTGCCGTCAAGCCCTTCCGCCAGGCGCACGTGTTCCTTGATGCGATCCACGATGCGCAACTGGCCGAGCACGGCGCGCGCCACCACCATGTGGAAACTGTTTGAACCCAGATCCACCGCCGCCAGCAGTTCGCCGTCGGGCAGGGGCGGGAAATCAGGGGCTGTCATGGCCTATCCACACAGCTTGGCCAGCAGCGCGCCTTGCGCCGAGAACGGGACTTCCTCGTCGGTTGGAAGTTGGCGCGAATAGCTGCCATCGGGATGCAGTTGCCAGGCCTGCTGGTTGTCGAGCAGGTAGTTTGCAAGTTCCTCGTCGAATACCCGGGCCGCAAGATCGGGATTCAGGATCGGGAAGCAGGTTTCCACCCGGCGCAACAGGTTTCGTTCCATCCAGTCAGCGCTGGAACAGAAGATTTCGGGTTTGTCGTCGTTGCCGAACCAGTAGACGCGGCTGTGTTCGAGGAACCTTCCGACCACGGACCGGACACTGATGTTCTCCGACAAGCCGGGCACGCCCGGACGCAGGCAACAGGCCCCTCGCACGATCAGTTCGATCTTCACCCCGGCCTGCGATGCTTCATACAGGGCCCGGATCACGCCCGATTCATTGAGCGCGTTCATCTTGGCGATGATGTGGCCCTTCTTGCCCGCGCGCGCGAGTTTCGCTTCGCGCTCGATCCGGGACAGCAGGCCTGCGTGCAGCGTAAACGGCGAAACCATCAGGCGCTTCAGCTTCATCGCCGGCGCCAGTCCGGACAACTGCTGGAACAGGCCATGCACGTCCGCGCAAATTTCAGGATGCGCGGTCATCAGGCCGATGTCGGTGTACAGGCGCGCGGTTCCCGCATGGTAATTGCCGGTACCCAGGTGCACGTAGCGGCGCAGTGTCTTGCCCTCGCGCCGCACGATCAACATCATTTTCGCGTGCGTCTTGTAACCGACCACGCCATACATCACCTGCACGCCCGCTTCCTGCAACCGGTCGGCCAGGTTGAGGTTGGCTTCTTCGTCGAAGCGCGCCCGCAACTCGATGACGACTGTCACGTCCTTGCCATTGCGCGCCGCTGTAATCAGGTGCTCGATGATCTTCGAGTCCTTGCCGGTGCGGTACAGGGTCTGCTTGATCGCCAGCACCTGCGGGTCGTTGGCGGCAGCCTGCAGCAGGTCGAGCACGCTGCGAAAACTTTCGTACGGATGGTGCAACAGCACGTCGCGCTCGCTAAGCGTCTCGAAGGGCGCCTCGTCGTCGAGTTTGGCGCGGCGAGCCTTGAACGACGGGAACTTCAGCTCCGGCCGGTTCGACATGTCGTAGACCTGGATGACGCGATTGAGGTTGACCGGGCCATTGATCCGGTACACCGCGTTCTGTTCGAGGTTGAAATTCTGCAGCAGGATCTTGACGATGGACTTCGGGCAGTTGTCGGCGATTTCCAGCCGCACCGCGGGCTGGAATCCGCGCGACAACAACTCGCCCTTCAGCGCGCTGGCGAGGTTTTCGACCTCCTCCTCGTCAACGAACAATTCCGAGTTGCGGGTGACGCGGAACTGATAGGCGCCCTTGACCTTCATCCCAGGGAACAGGTCGTCCACGAACGCCGTGAGAATGGCCGACAGGAACACGAAGTCGTTCTTGCCCCCCGAAATTTCTTCGGGAAACTGGATGATGCGGGGCAGGGACCGCGGCGCGCGCACGATGGCCATGCCGCCCTTGCGGCCGAACGCGTCCTTGCCTTCGAGCACGACCACCACGTTCAAGCTCTTGTTGAGGATGCGCGGGAACGGGTGCGCGGGGTCCAGGCCCAGCGGTGACAGCACCGGGGATACTTCGTCGTTGAAGTATTTCTGCAGCCAGCGCTTCTGCTTCGCGGTCCAGCTGTCGCGCGTCGGTACCCGGATGCCGGCCTTGTTCAAGGCCGGGCGCAGGTCGTCGTTCCAAAGCCGGTACTGCTCGTCCACCAGCTTGCCGGCCAGTGAATGCAGCTTTTCCAACGCCAGCTTCGGATCCATCCGGTCGGGCAACAGCGGCGCGCCGAACTCCAGTGCGGTAAGTACGGTCGCGACGCGCACTTCGAAGAATTCATCGAGGTTGGTGCAGGCGATACACAGATATTTCAGACGCTCGAGCAGGGGAATTGACTTGTCCTGCGCCTGGGCCAGAACCCGGAAATTGAATTCCAGCTGCGAGAGTTCTCGATTGAGGAAGAGCTCGCTGTCGGGTACTTCGGTATTGGCTGTCATTTGCGCATTATAGCGATTGCCGCGCGAGTACCCGCTCAGGACCGAAAACGCAGGTGAAGGTACTGCCGCGCCCGACTTCGCTCTCTATTTGCAGGTGGGCCTGGTGCAGGCCCAGCACGTGCTTGACGATGGACAGGCCCAGGCCGGTGCCGCCGGATTCGCGGGACCGGCTGGTGGATACCCGGTAAAAGCGTTCAGTCAGCCGCGGCAAGTGCTGCGCGGGTATGCCGTAGCCGGAATCGCGTACCGAGACCGCGGCGCCGCCGTCGTCGGTTCGGCGCAGGGCGATCTCCACCTGTCCGCCCGTGGGCGTGTAGCGGACGGCGTTGCTTACCAGGTTCGAGAACGCGCTGTGCAGTTCCTTGGCCGAGCCTTGCAGGTCGCAGCGTGCTTCGTCGCTGACGATCACCCGGTGACGACCCTGGCTGTGCGCCTCGGCTTCGCGCCGCAGGGTCACCAGCATCGATTCCATCGGAATGATTTCATCGCTCAGGTGGTCGCGCGATTCCAACCGCGACAGCGTGAGCAGGTCTTCCAGCAATTCATTCATGCGCTGCGACTGCTTGCGCATTTCATCCAGCATCGGCGCCCATTCCGGATTGTCTTCGGGCTCCATCATGTCCAGGTAGCCGTGCACGACTGTCAGCGGGGTGCGCAACTCGTGCGACACGTTCGCGACGAAGTCGCGACGTACCTGTTCCAGCCGCATCAACTGGGTCACGTCGCGCACGACAACGAGCCACTGGTCCGGCGAATAGCGAAGCAAGCGCAGGCTCAGGCGCAGGTTCTCATCCACCGGCGACGCCAGGTCCATCATCGGCTCGTCGGTGCGTCCGCTGCGCAACCATTCGGCCACGCGCGGGTCGGTCCACGCCTCGAGCACCGATGTTTCGAGACTTTGCGGATACTTCAGGCCCAGCAGGCGCCGTGCCGCCTTGTTGAACCAGATCAGGTGGAAGTCGCGGCTGTCCACGATCAGCGCGCCATCGGGCATCGCCGTGGCTGCCTGGCGATAGGCGCGCAGCAGGCGGACCAGCCGTCGCGCCCTTGCGCGTGTTTCGGTCTGCCGGCGATAGATCAGGGTTTCGAGCGCGGCCCACAGGCCCTGGCCGTGAACGGTACGCAGCTGCTGCCGCCAGTCCAGGTAGCGCAGTACTCGAAACAGGCGCCAGTAGCCACGTGCCGCCACCAAGGCCGTGGCGACCAGCAACACCCACGACATCTGTCCCGTCCACCAGCCAATGGCGATCGCGACCGAGTACAGCAGCACCAAACGTAGCAGCGATTGCCGCCATGCCAGGCGCATCAGCAGGGATCGGCGGAAGCGCTGGTCAACCATCAAGGCAGGTTGGAAAATCTGTAACCGGAGCCGCGCACGGTCTGCACCATGTCCTGCAGGCCGCTCGGTTCGAGCGCCTTGCGCAGCCGCCGGATATGCACATCCACCGTGCGCTCCTCGACATAGACATTGCCGCCCCAGATGTGGTCGAGCAGTTGGGTGCGGGTGTAGACGCGGTCGGCATGGGTCATGAAGAAATGCAGCAGCCGGTACTCGGTGGGGCCGACGTGCAGGGACTGGTCGTTGGCGTACACCCGGTGGGCCGCGCCGTCTATGCGCAGGGCACCCACTGAAACGGAACCGTCATCTTCGTCTTCACGCGACCTGCGCAGCACGGCCTTGATGCGGGCCAACAGTTCGCGTGCGGAAAAAGGCTTCACCACGTAGTCGTCGATGCCTGATTCCAGGCCGCTGACCCGGTCGTTTTCCTCGCCGCGGGCGGTGAGCATGATGATGGGCACATCGCGGGTCAGGTCGTCCCGGCGCCAGCGCCGCGCCAGTTCCAGGCCACTCGAGCCCGGAAGCATCCAGTCCAGCAGGATCAGGTCCGGCACGCGGTCCGCGATCGCGGCCGCTGCCTCGCGCCCGTCACCGGCGTGCACCGGTTCGTAGTCGCCCTTGCGCAAGGCGAAGGCCACCATGTCGCGGATGGCGGGCTCGTCGTCGACTATCAGGATGCGTTTTTGCACTTCCGTACCGTGTCATTTGCAGGCGTTGGGTGCAAGTAGATAAAACTTTTGTGACGGTAGCGTTACTGGCGGGAGCCCGGGGGGCGCCATCAGGCGCCTCGATCAGCTGTTATCGGCAGGCAGGTCCTGGGGTTTCACCTTCCGGCGGCGCATCTCGAGCACCTCGGGGGTGATGGCCGAGATGCGGGCCTCGATGCGGGCACGCTGGATGTAACTGATGTCGGTGCGCTTGAGCAGGGCATTCAACTGGTTGAGGGCGACTTCGGCGCGGCCGTTGAGGTAGGCGGTCTCGGCATAGGCCTCGCCGGCGCGCGGCAAGTCGCCGGCCAGTTCGGAGGCCCGGGCATAGTTCTTCTGGAATAGCGGGTTGTCGGCGTTGTCGGTGAGCAGGGGCCGCAGGATGGCTTGGGCGCGCTTGCCGGCATCTGCGCCGCCGATCGAGTTGAGCGTTTCGGCAAAGCTCAGGATGACCGCGTTATCGTCCGGATGACGGACCATCAGGGTTTCATAGCGCTTCCTCGACTCCGGGTTGTCGTGGGCCACGAAGGCATTTTCGGCCAGCGCAAGGCCCAGCCACAGGTTGCCGGGATGCTTGCGCGACAGCGCCTGCAAGGTATCTTCCGCGGCGGCCGGATAGCCGACTTTCATTTGCGCCAGCGCCAGGCCGTAGCGCTGCGCATCGGTTGCCTTCGCGCCCGCCATGTCGACGGCGTTCTTGGTTTCCCTCAGGGCCTTCGTCGGGGTTTCGGCGCTGAGTACGCGCAAGCGCTCGCGCGCCCACTCGAACATGCGCACCGGCTCCGGTGCGACGCCGCTGCTCGCCGCGCTCAGGCCATAGGGCAGCAACAGGTTGGCGTTGGACGCCTGGCTTGGTTTGTAGTTCGGCTTTTCGCGCTTGAGACGCATCGCTTGCTCGCGGGCTTCGCTGAGCCGGGTGGTGTTCACCGGATGCGTCTGCAGGTAGGCCGGCGTGGTGTAGCCACCGGAGTTGCCGCGGGTGACCCGTTCCATCCGTTCGAAGAAGTTGGCCATGCCGTCGGCCTGGTATCCGGCATTGAACAAGGTCTGGATGCCAAAGCGGTCGGCCTCGGACTCGCCCGATCGCGTGTAGTTGATCTGGCGCTGAGCGGCAAGCGCCTGGCCACCCACGATCGCCGCCATGATGGCGTCGTCGCTGCTGCTTGCGCCGCCGTCGCTGCTGCGGCCGCTCTGCTGGGCAGCGATGATCATGCCCAGCGTTGCGAGCATGATCGGCAACTGGTCCTTCTTCGCGCGCTCGACCGAGCGCAGCACGTGGCGTTGCGTCACATGCGAAATTTCATGGGCGACCACGCCGGCAACCTCGTCCTCGCTTTCTGCAGTCAACACGATGCCGGCATTGATGCCGATGTAGCCGCCCAGGGTGGCAAACGCATTGATCTGCCGGTCGCGCATCAGGAAGAAGTTGAACGGTTGCGCCGGTCGGTCGGAGGCAGCGCCAAGGCGGTGCCCCATGGTTCCCATCCAGCTGTCTATCAACGGGTCCTCGAGCAGGTAGCCGAAGCGGCGAAGCTGGTAGAGCGTGTACGCGCCGTACTGCAATTCCTCTGCGGGGGTCAGCAGTTCGCCGGCGGACGACCCGATGTCCGGCAGGCTCTTGTCCTGGGCCTTGCCCGGGGAGCAGGCGAGGCCCAGCGCGAAGGCAATTGCGGTGGCCAAGAGGATCGGGCGCAAGGAGGACTCCCATTCAATCGCACAAGCATGCCGCATCGACGACCGGGCAGGGTGAATCGGTGGTTAAGGTTCCCCCCGATCCTTCACCGGATTCGACCGCCGAGCCTGTAAAATGTTCCTTATCGACCCCATGTATCGGGAAACAGGAGTGGCAAATGCCCGAAGTCATCATGTACAGCACCGCCATCTGCCCGTATTGCGTCGCCGCGAAGAACTTCCTGAAGTCCCGCGGCCTCGGCTACCAGGAAGTCAGGGTGGATACCGACCCGGCGGCGCGCGCACTGATGATGGAGCGCACCCGACGGACGTCCGTGCCGCAAATCTTCATCAACGGCACCCATGTGGGTGGCTACGAGGAACTGGTCGCGCTCGACCGGAGTGGCGGCCTCGCGCCGTTGGTGGAGGCCGCGCCATGAGCCAGGACGCCGAGTCGGACCGCCTGACGGAATTCACCGAATTCCGGCAACGGATGAATGACCGCATCCTCGGGCATGACAACCAGGTGGTGAAGCGCTTCTTCGCCCTGGATACGCAGACCTACAAGCCCGGCGCGCTGGACGTGAAGACCAAGGAACTGCTCGGCCTGGTCGCTTCGATGGTGTTGCGCTGCGATGACTGCGTCAGCTACCACGTCGCCCAGTGCAAGGAAGCCGGGGTCAACCGGGACGAGTTCTTCGAGGCGTTCAGCGTCGGCCTGGTCGTGGGCGGCAGCATCGTCATTCCGCACCTGCGCCGGGCAGTCGATTTCCTGGATCGGATCGAGGGCGAGGCCGCTCCCACAGTCGCTGCTATACTGCCCATTGACCGCGATCCGGACGCGTCAGTCTGCCAGTAAAATCAATAACTTGGACTGAAGGCGGTCGGTTTTCGGATGACCTGAAACCACGCGGCGGGGCTGGGCCCCGACAGCCGGCTGCAGTCCGGTTCCGCACCACTCATTGGTTGCCATGCGCCTTTCCACGATCAAGCTGTCCGGCTTCAAGTCCTTCGTCGATCCCACCGTGCTGCACCTGCCGACCAACATGACCGGCGTCGTGGGTCCGAATGGCTGTGGCAAGTCCAACATCATCGATGCCGTGCGCTGGGTGATGGGCGAGAGTTCCGCCAGCCGACTGCGCGGCGACAGCCTGACCGACGTGATCTTCTCCGGTTCGTCCTCACGCAAGCCGGTCAGCCAGGCCACGGTCGAACTCGTTTTCGACAATGCCGAAGGCGCGATTGGCGGCGAATACGCGCGTTACGCCGAGATTTCGGTGAAGCGCTCGGTCAGCCGCGACGGCCAGTCCAACTATTACCTCAATGGCGCGCGCTGCCGCCGCCGCGACATCACCGACCTGTTCCTCGGCACCGGCCTTGGCGCGCGTAGTTACTCGATCATCGAGCAGGGCATGATTTCGCAAATCATCGAGGCCCGGCCCGAAGACCTGCGCGTCTACCTGGAAGAAGCCGCCGGCATTTCCAAGTACAAGGAACGGCGCAAGGAAACTGAAACCCGCATCCGCCATACCCGCGAGAATCTCGAGCGCCTGACCGACCTGCGCGAGGAAGTGGACAAGCAGATCGACCACCTGAAGCGCCAGGCACGCGCCGCCGAGCAGTACCAGGGCCTGCAGTCCGAACGCCTGAACAAGGACGCGCAACTGAAGGCGCTGGAATATCGCAAGCTTGATGCGGAACTGGCTGGCTTTCGCGAATTGCTGACCCAGGATGAGTTGAAGCTGCAGCAGATACTCGCCGACCAGCGCGCCGCCGAGGCGCAGATCGAGGCCTGCCGCGTGCAGCAGGGCGAAGCCAGCGAAAAACTTGGCGCGGTGCAGGCCGAGGGTTATCGAGTCAGCGGTGAGCTGGCGCGCATCGAACAGCAGATCACCCACCAGCGCGAACTCCGGCAGCGGCTTGAAACCGCGCGCGCCGAGGCCGATGCCGCGTTTGCGCAGATCGGCGAGCACATCACCGGCGACGAGCGCCAGATGGGTGACTTGCGCAGCACCATTGCCGAGTCGGATCCGCGCCTGGCCGCACTGAACGCGGATGACGAGCAGTGCCAGGAAGCCCTGCGTGTCGCGGAAGCGGCGCTGCACGACTGGCAGCAACGTTGGGACGCGTACGCGCGAGCCCAGTCGGAGTCCTCGCGCTGGGCGGAAGTCGAGCGCACCAAGATTGAATACCTGGAAAAGCAGGCTGCAGATGCGGCGCGTCGTCGCGACGTGCTGGCTGCCGAGCGCAGCGGCCTCGATACGGCGGCACTGGTAGCTTCGCTGGCAACGATGTCGGCCGAACACGACCAGAACAAGTCCGGCCTCGACGGACTCGGTACAGTTCTGGAAGAACGCAAGACCGCGCTGTCGGCGCTGCAGGAACAACAGCGCCAGATGCAGGCCGAGTTGTCCGACACGCGCAAGCAGATCCAGGCAGCGCGTGGTCGGCTGGCTTCGCTCGAAGCCCTGCAACACGCAGCCTTGGGCCAGGAAAAGAATGTCGCGCTCGACTGGCTGAAGGCGCAGGGCCTGCAGGACAAGCAGCGCCTGGGCGAAGCGCTGGACGTGGATGCCGGCTGGGAAGCTGCGGTCGAGACCGTGCTGGGCAATCTTCTGGAAGCCGTCGCCGTGGACTCGCCGGAGCAATGGTTCGACGCGCTCTCGAGCCTGGGCCAGGGTCGCGTCGCCCTCGTTTCATCGGGCGCCGATGCCAGCCTCTCGGTGCCGCCCGATTCACTGGCCGCGCGAGTGCGCGGGCCGGCATCGGTGCGTCGTCTGCTGGCAAGCGTGCGGGTCGCCGATGATGTCGCGCACGCACGTGCCTTGCTCGCCCGACTCGACGGCACCGAAGCGGTGGTTACCCGCGCCGGCGAGTGGTTCGGCAACGGTTGGATTCGCGTGCTTCGCAGCGGCGAAGCGCAGCAGGGCGCGCTGGCGCGCGAGAGCGAAATCAAGCAGCTTCGCGCAGAAATCGAGTCGCTGGCCGCGCGCGAGACCCGACACAACGACTCACTCACAAGCCTGCGCGACCGCCTGCTGGAAGCCGAACAACTTCGCGAAGACGCGCAGCGCAGCCTGTACCTGAGCCATCGCAGCGTTTCCGAACTGGCCGGTCAACTGCAGGGCCTGCGCAGCCGCGTGGAGACCGCGCAGGGTCGTGTCGCGCACATCGATACCGAATTGACGACGCTGGCGCAGACCCTGGACGAAGCTCAAACGCAGGCGCGCGAAGCGCGTGCGCGCCTCGGCGATGCCGTGGCGCGAATGGGTGAGCACGAAACCGAGAGGCAACAGCTCGACGCCCTGCGTCGCAGCCTGAGCGAGTCTCGTGACACGGCTCGCAACCAGGCGCGTGAAGCGCGCGAAGCGGCGCATCAGCTTGCACTTTCGCTTGAAGCGCAGCGCGCGCGGGTGCTTGCCCTGACCCAGTCACTGGCCCGCATGGGCAGCCAGCGGGCGCAGCTGGAGTTGCGCCTGACTGAGCTGCTCGGCCAATTGGCCGAAGGCGACGCGCCAATCATCAAGCTGCAGTTGGAACGGCAGACCGTGCTCGACCAGCGCGTGCTGGTGGAAAAGGAACTCGGAGCTGCGCGTTCGGCCCTGGATGGCGTCGAGAATGAACTGCGCAAGTACGAACAGACCCGCCAGCAGCGCGACCAGCAAGCCCTGGCGCAGCGCGAGGCGATCGGTGCGCGGCGCTTGCAGGAACAAGCCGTCAACCTGAAGGCCGGACAGATCAGCGAAGCGATTGCCGCCGCCGGCCTCGAGCTGGAAGCCGTGGTCCAGGCCCTGCCCGAAAATGCCGACTTTGAAATCTGGACCAAGGCACTGGCCGACATCGACGCAAAAATGCGCCGACTCGAGCCGGTTAACCTGGCCGCGATCCAGGAATACGGCGAGCAAAGCGAACGCAAGACCTACCTGGACGCGCAAAACGCGGACCTTTGCCAGGCGCTGGATACGCTGGAGAACGCGATCAAGAAGATTGATCGCGAAACCCGCGGACGCTTCAAGGAAACCTTCGACCGCGTCAACGCCGGCGTGCAGGAGCTCTATCCGCGACTGTTCGGTGGCGGCCATGCCTACCTGGAATTGACCGGCGAGGACTTGCTCGACACCGGCGTATCAATCATGGCGCGCCCCCCGGGCAAGCGTGTTTCGAACATTTCGCTGCTGTCGGGTGGCGAGAAGGCGCTGACCGCTGTGGCCTTGGTATTCGCCATCTTCCGGCTCAATCCGGCGCCTTTCTGCTTGTTGGACGAAGTGGACGCGCCGCTGGACGAAGCCAACGTGGGACGCTTCTCGGCGATGGTGACCGAGATGAGCGAAAAGGTGCAGTTCCTGTTCGTCACCCACAACAAGGCGACGATGGAGGCGGCCACGCAGTTGTCCGGCGTCACCATGCGCGAGCCTGGCGTCAGTCGGCTGGTGTCGGTGGACCTGGCGGAGGCCTCGCGGCTGGTGGGTGCCGCCTGAGCGCCACGTACGGCATAATCGGGGATAGACCGGTCCGTTTGGGCCGGCCCCTGGCAACCTGGTTGGCACCCTCCGGAGACTGGCAATGATTGAAGGACTCAGTGACACCAACATGATGCGGGTCGGCATCGGCCTGGTTGCCCTGATCGTGTTCCTCGTGATCCTGTATTCCAGCCGCGGCAAGAGAGAGCAGGGCAGGCGCGTCGCGGCACCGGCCGGTGATGCTTGCGAGCGGGTCGAACCCACCCTTCGCGAAGTCATCGAAGCCGAGCACGGGCTGGCGGACGAACGCCAGGCCCTCGCCGGCGACACTGGCCCCGTCGGCGCAGGGGATGGCGAACCCGCAGCTCGATCCGCAGGATCGGTAGGCAGCCGTCCCGCCGGCGAGTACGACAAGATCGTTTCAATTTTCCTGGTGGCGCGCGCCGGCCAGTCGCTCAGCGGCTCCGACCTCGTGGTCGCGTCCGAGAAGGCCGGGCTGGTCTACGGCCACATGAATATCTTCCACCGCATGGTGGACAAGCATCCCGAGTTGGGCCCGATCTTCAGCGTCGCCAACCTGGTCAAGCCAGGCTACTTCGACCTTCGCAGCATCAAGGAATTGCAGACGCCCGGCGTCAATTTCTTCATCACGCTGCCGGGCCCGATGTCGGCGCTGGACGCGTGGGACACTTTGTTGCCGACGGCGCAGCGCATGGCCGAACTGCTCGACGCGGTGTTGCTTGATGAAGAACGCAATGCCCTGGGTCGCCAGCGCATCGCCAACATCCGCGATGAGATGCGTGCCTACGATCGCGCCCGCGAGAAGATGAATATCCGACCGGGTCGCTAGGCCATGGGCGAAGTCGCCAAGCGCGCGGCCCGGCTGCGCGAGCTGATCGACGAGGCCAACTACCGCTATCACGTGCTCGACGATCCGACCATTGCGGACGCGCAGTACGACGCGTTGATGCGCGAACTGGAAGAAATCGAGCGGGCCCATCCGGAACTTCGCAGCCCGGACTCGCCGACCCTGCGTGTCGGTGCGAAGGCGCAGGGCGAGTTTGCGCCCGTGCACCATGCCAAGCCCATGCTGTCGCTGGCCAATGCCTTCTCCGACCAGGAGGTGCAGGAGTTCGTCGCGCGGATCAGTGCGAGCCTGGGGGAACCGGCCCCGTCGTTTTCCACTGAGCCCAAGCTCGACGGACTGGCCATCAGCCTTCGTTATGAGGATGGGCTGTTCGTGCGCGGGGCAACGCGCGGCGACGGCGCCACCGGCGAGGACGTGACGGCAAACCTGCGAACCATCCGGGCCATTCCGCTGCGCCTTCGAGGTGATGCGCCCAAGCTGCTGGAGGTTCGCGGCGAGGTATTCATGCCGCGCGCGGCGTTCGAGGCTTTCAATGGCCGCGCTCGCGCCCGGGGCGACAAGCCATTGGCAAATCCGCGCAACGGCGCAGCCGGTTCGCTGCGACAGCTGGATTCGCGCATCACCGCCTCGCGTCCGCTCAGCTTCTATGCGTATGCGCTCGGCGCGATATCCGGCTGGTCGCCGGCACCCCGTCATTCCGGCGTGCTGCAGCAGTTTCGGGAATTCGGCTTGCCGGTTTGCCCGGAAGTGGACATTGCCGTTGGCGCGGATGGATTGCTGGCGTACTTCGAACGCATCGGCGCGCGTCGCGACCAGCTTCCCTATGACATCGACGGCGTGGTTTACAAGCTCGACCGCATGGACCAGCAGGAAGCGATGGGCTTTGTATCGCGCGCACCGCGCTGGGCACTGGCGCACAAGTTTCCCGCGCAGGAACAGACCACGCGCGTCGAGGCCATCGACGTGCAGGTGGGACGCACCGGCGCTATCACGCCGGTGGCGCGCCTCGCGCCGGTGAACGTCGCGGGCGTGGTGGTAACCAATGCGACCTTGCACAACGCCGACCAGATCGCGCGCCTGGACGTTCGCGTGGGCGACAGCGTGATCGTGCGCCGCGCCGGCGACGTGATTCCGGAAGTGGTGAGCGTCATCATGGATGAGCGGCCGCGCGACGACGACGGCAATCCGCTCAATCCGCCGTTTTCCATGCCGACGTCCTGTCCGGTGTGCGGATCGGACGTGGTGCGTGAGGAAGGCGAGGTCGCCGCGCGCTGCACCGGCGGGCTGTTCTGCCCGGCGCAACGCAAGCAGTCGCTGATCCATTTCGCGTCGCGGCGGGCTATGGACATCGAGGGCCTGGGCGATCGCCTGATCGACGACCTCGTCGAACTCGGTTATGTCGCCACCGTTGCCGACCTTTACCGGTTGACGATGGACGATTTTTTGCAGATGCGCCGGCGTGCCGACGAGCGCGACGGCACGGTGCCGGAGACGGCCAAGGGCGGCAAGGTGGCGAGCAAGTGGGCGCAAAACCTGCTCGACTCCATCCAGGGCAGTCAGGCCACCGCGCTTGAGCGCCTCTTGTTCGCGCTGGGCATCCGCGACGTCGGCGAATCCACCGCCAAGACGCTGGCGCGCCACTTTGGCTCGCTGGACGCACTGATGTCTGCCAACGAAGCGCAATTGCTGGACGTGCCTGATGTCGGACCGGTGGTCGCGCGGCGCATCTCCACCTTCTTCCACGAGGCGCATAACCGGGAAGTCATTGCCCTGCTGCGCGCTGCCGGCGTGGCCTGGACTGAGGGTCCGCCGCAGCGATCCGAGGAGGGCCCGCTGGTCGGCAAGACGGTCGTCCTGACGGGCGCCTTGTCGAGCATGAGCCGCGACCAGGCTGGCGACCGGCTGGAGGCGCTGGGCGCCAAGGTATCGGGCAGCGTCTCCAAGAAGACCAGTTTCGTGGTCGCCGGTGAAGCGGCCGGATCCAAGCTGGAGAAGGCCATCGAATTGGGCGTCGAGGTCTGGGATGAAGCCAGGCTTTTGGATTTCCTCGACAAACACGCACAATGAAGCCTGCCGCAAACCGGGATCGCGAATGAAAGACTGGAAGCCTACCGCGTCGATCGAAGCCATCCAGATGCGCGCGCGCCTGAACACGCTCATTCGCCGATTCTTCCTGGAGCGTGGCGTGCTCGAGGTCGAGACCCCGATCCTGTCGGCGGCAGGCAACACCGATCCGAACATCGAAAGCTTCCAGCTTGAATTCTGCGGCCACGTGACGGCCGGCGCGCCTCGTCGCTGGTTGCGCACGTCTCCCGAATTCCCGCTCAAGCGATTGTTGGCTGCGGGCGTGGGCAGCTGTTATGAACTGGGAAGGGTCTTCCGCAACGGCGAGATGGGGCGGCTGCACAATCCCGAGTTCACCATGCTCGAGTGGTATCGCCTGGGCTGGGACCATCACCAGTTGATGGATGAGTGTGCCGAACTGGTGAAGGAAGCACTGCGCCTGGTCGGCAAGAGCGCGAGCATTCGCGACACCAGCTTCCGCCAACTCTATCTCGAGCACCTGTCGATCGATCCGCTCACCGCCAGCGAGGCGGAGCTGCGCGCGCCGCTCGCGGTATTCGACATCAGCGCCGACGGCCTGTCGCGGGACGACTGGCTGGACCTGTTGATGACCCACCTGATCCAACCGTCCATTCCCGACAACCGGATCCTGCTGGTATACGACTATCCAAAGAGCCAGGCGGCGTTGGCGCGAATCCGGCAAGGCGACATCCCCGTGGCGGAACGCTTCGAGGTTTACCTCGGCCCGGTGGAACTCGCCAATGGCTATCGCGAACTGGGCGACGCCGACGAACAGCGCGAGCGTTTCGTGCGCGACCTGAGTCGTCGGAAGAAGAAGGGCGATTCGATGCCGCCCATCGACGAGCGCCTGCTCGCGTCGCTGCCGGCGATGCCCGATTGCTCGGGCGTGGCCATGGGTGTGGATCGATTGTTGTTGATGATGCTGGGCGCCGAGCGCATGGCCGACGTCATCGCCGTGCCGTTCGACCGAGCCTGAGCGCAGGTCCGGTTCCGGGCCAGAAAAGAACCACCGCCCTCAATCCAGTCCGGGTATTCCCGCTGCCGGCGCAGAAGCCACCATCACCCGGTTGCGGCCTTGCGCCTTCGCCTCGTAAAGCGCCTGGTCGGCCTGCAACAACAAGCTTTCCGGCGTCTGCCCGTGTTCGGGAAAGACCGCCACGCCGATTGACGTGGTGAGTTTTGGCAGTAACTGGCCTTCATGCATCACGTCCATCCCGGCCAGCACACGCATCAGTTCGCCGGCGCGGCGCAGGGCTACGCCGATGTCCATCTCGGGGGCGATCAACACGAATTCCTCGCCGCCCTGGCGGCAGGCGATGTCCTCGCTGCGCGAGTGGGCCTGCAGGATGCGCGCGAAGGCGACCAGTACCGCATCGCCCGCGGGATGTCCGAAGCTGTCGTTGAAATCCTTGAAGCGGTCCAGGTCAAACGCCAGTACCGCAAGCGGCAGGCCGCGGCGCTTGCTCCGCGACATTTCACGCCCGAGTGATTCGCTGAGGTAGCGACGGTTGAACAAGCCTGTCAGTGGATCGCGCACCGACAGGTCGCGCAGGCTCTGGCGCAGCTTTAGGTTGGCCAGTGCCAGCGCCAGTTGGTCGGCCGCGGCGATCGCGACCTGCAATTTCGGGAAGGCGACGGTACCGTGCGCACTCAGGTAGATCCAGCCCAGCGATTCACCTTGGGCGATAAGCGGGATGCAAACGGCACAGAACGGACTGCCGCCTTCGCCGGCGACGACATGCATGCACATGCTGTCCGGGGAGATGCTGTTGCTCAGGTGCATTCGCTTGCGCTGCATGCACCAGCAATCCTCCGCGCTCGCATGGAGTTGCGTGTTGGCCGTATGGACTCCCCACAAATGCGTGGCTTCGGCCAGGCCTTCGCCGTCGATCAGCGGGTAAATGGTGCCGGCGCTGTCGGGCAGCAGCAGCGACAGCATCTGTTCGCTGATCTGCAATGCCTCGGCCAGGTCGGTGCATCCGATCAGCAGGTTGCCGTAACGGCCCAGCAATGCCAGGTCGGTGCTTCGCGACTCCTGGCTGGCCTGGATCCTCTGCAACTCGTGCCGGGACGATTCCGCGAGCTGTTCACTGGCCAAGGCGCGCTGCTCGGCCTGCCTCAGCAACTGGTACACCGTTGCGATGAGGATCAGGCCGAAGGCCAGGCTACCTGCCAGGACCAGCGGGTTCTTGAGCGCCAGCGCCAGGCTTGCCACCAGCACCAGCAACAGCGCGGCCAGGCCGAAGAAGGCCGGACGCGCATGCCCCTGTCTCACGAGGAGTTTCATGCAGGCACCTTAGGGGCTTTGCCTGGGAGCCGCAATGCAGCAGGTGTGCGGGCTATCACAGCTCGCAAGATGAACTGCAGCTAAGCAAGCGCAGGTTGCGACGCAGTATTCGAAACGCATTCATCGGCCGTCGAATATCTTTGGTGCATCGACAGCGTGTCGAGGTTTGATTTTGGAGAATCGGCGATGAAAATGATCTTTCAACCAGGTTTCCTGGCTGGGCTCGCGCTTGCCCTGGCAGCGGTCGCCGGCGGCGCACAGGCGGCCTACGGCTACCAGAGTGGCTACTACGACGACCAGTATCGCGATGATGGCTATCGCAATTCGACTTCACGCGTTGTTCGATGCGAGTCGCGAGAGGGCCGCACCAACTACTGTCGCATGGATACCCGCGGCGGCGTCAGCCTGATCGCACAGACGTCGCAGAGCGCTTGCATCCGGGGTCGCACTTGGGGCGTCACTCAGGATTCCGTGTGGGTCAGTCGTGGTTGCCGCGGGCGGTTTGCCACGACCGGCAATCGCGATTCCCGCTATGGCGACGGCCGTGACCGATACGACGATCGATACGACGATCGATACGATGATCGCTACGCCAATGGCTACGACAATCGCTACAGCCAAGGATCCGGGCGCGTGGTTCGTTGCGAGTCGCGCGATGGCCGTTACAACTTCTGCGGAAGCTCAGGCTACGGCGGTCGTGCACAGTTGCGCCGCCAGCTTAGCGATTCCAGCTGCCGCTTGAACGTCAGCTGGGGCACCCGCAACGGCGGCGTCTGGGTGGATCGCGGCTGCCGCGCGGAGTTCGTTATCTATTGATCGAAACCCGGTCTATCACCAGTGAAAAGCCCGGTTTCGGCCGGGCTTTTTTCATCGCGCGGGCTTACTTCTCTTACGCACCGTGGGTGAGGCCTTCTTGCGTACTGGCTCTGAAGCTTTTGCTTGAGTCGCTGCCTTTTTCGCAGGTGCCGCATGCTTCGGCGTCGGGATCGCGAATTCGGCGACGCGCAGCCCCCAGGTGGTGGCCAGGCGCAGCGGCGGCAGCGCGAGCGTGAGTGCTTCCGCACTCCAGCGGCGAAGCGTGGTCGGCGCCAGGTTCAAGGCTTCCGACAAGGGTGCTGGCAGCCAATCGGCACCGGCCCGGCGCAATCGGCAGACGCTGTCGGCATAACGGCCCGCTGCCCAGGTGGCGGCAACGGCCTTCGCCGTGGCGGTGATCAGCGGCTCGAGCGGTGTGAAGCGAATCAGCGGGCTGCTCACGCTGTCGGGTACCCAGGCCCTCAGCACCGACTTCAAGCCTTCTTGCGAGGCCAGCGGCGTCATCACGCTTTGCGTCTGCGCCACCGCGAGGATGCCCTCGACTTCCCAGCCCGCGGGCTTGAGGTGGTAGCGCGCGTAGATCTGTTTCACCAGCAGGCGCTGGATTCGTTCCGGCGCATCGCCCCGGCCCGCGTCGGTTACCGCGCGCGGCAGGAAGGGCTTCATCATCGGCAGGCGGTCGAGGGCCACCTGCAGCGCCGCGGCGGCGCCTGCCTTGACGCAAGCGGTGTGCAGCGTGCGTTCCACGCCCGACTCGGGCAAGGCCACTTCAAGACTCGCCGCAGCGGCTTTCGAGGCTGGTTTTCGGGTGATTGCCATGCGCCAGCATAGCGCGGGCCACTGTGCCATGCGAAGCCGGTGCCTGGCCCGGCTAAACTAGGCCATCGCACAGGAAAGCCGACATGGACTTCGATCGCTACGACCACATCCGTCCCATCCGATGGCACGACGGCATGCTGTCGCTGCTGGACCAGCGCAAATTGCCGTTCACGGTCCAGTATCTCGACTGCCGGAGCAGCCATGAAGTCAGCCAGGCAATACGTGACCTGGTGGTGCGCGGTGCGCCGGCGATCGGTATCGCAGCGGCGTTCGGCGTCGTGCTGGCTGCCGATGGCGTGGACGCAGTGACGGGCGTCGCGGCGATGCAGGCCATGGAGCCCCGGATCGTCGAATTGAATGCAGCGCGACCGACCGCGGTGAACCTGATGTGGGCCATCGCGCGAATGCGCGGCGTGCTGGCCGCGGTGGGAGCCGACTGGCGCGAGGCGATCGAGGCCGAGGCCGTCGCGATCGAACGCGAAGACCTGGCAGCGAACCGCCACATGGGCGAACTGGGCGCCAACCTGATCGCGCCCGGATCGGGCGTGCTGACCCACTGCAATACCGGTTCGCTGGCCACCGCCGGATTTGGTACTGCCCTCGGCGTGATCCGTGCGGGCGTGGCCATGGATCGCATCAATCGGGTGTACGCGGGCGAGACGCGGCCCTGGCTGCAAGGTGCCCGGCTGACCGTGTGGGAACTGCGCGAGGACGGCATCCCCGCCACCCTGATCGCCGACGCGGCCGGCGCCCACCTGATGAAGACCGGCGTGGTGCAATGGCTGATCGTCGGCGCCGACCGCATCTGCGCCAATGGCGACACCGCCAACAAGATTGGCACCTATGCGCACGCCATTTCCGCCCGCCACCACGGGGTAAAGGTGATGGTCGTGGCGCCCGCATCCACAGTGGACATGGCCACGTCGCGCGGCGAAGACATCCACATCGAAGAGCGCGACGGCGCCGAATTACTGTCCATGTCGGGCGTGCGCACGGTGGCCGATGGCGTGGCCGCCTTCAATCCGGTGTTCGACGTGACGCCGGCCGGACTGATCGATGCGCTGGTCACCGAACGGGGCGTGATCGAGCAGCCCGACGGCGCGAAAATGATGGCCATGTTCGGGCCTGTGTCAAGGGCCTGAAACCCCTGCTTTTCATGGGCTTTCCGGCTGCCGCGAAGGCCCCGCTTCTGGTATGATTTCCTGTCTGCGAAAGCAGCCTGCGGCGCGCGTTCGCGCCACCCTAAAAACTGCGGAAATCGGATCAAAGAATGGCAGAGCTGGCGAAGGAAATCATCCCGGTAAACCTTGAAGACGAGATGCGCAGGAGTTACCTCGATTACGCGATGAGCGTGATCGTGGGCCGCGCCCTCCCGGATGTCCGCGACGGCCTCAAGCCTGTCCATCGCCGCGTGTTGTTCGCCATGCACGAACTCGGCGCGCATTCCAACAAGCCCTACTACAAGTCCGCCCGAATCGTCGGTGACGTGATCGGTAAATACCACCCGCACGGCGACCAGTCGGTGTACGACACGCTGGTGCGCATGGCGCAGCCGTTCTCGCTGCGCTACATGCTGGTGGATGGGCAGGGCAACTTCGGTTCGGTCGACGGCGACTCCGCCGCCGCCATGCGGTACACCGAAGCGCGCATGGCCAAGCTGACCCACCAGCTGATGGCCGACATCGACAAGGACACGGTCGATTTCCAGCCCAACTACGATGAAAAGGAACAGGAACCGACGGTCATGCCGACCCGGGTCCCGAACCTGCTGATCAATGGTTCGGCCGGCATCGCGGTCGGCATGGCCACCAACATCCCGCCGCACAACCTGACCGAAGTCATCAACGCCACCATCGCGCTGATCGACGATCCGGAAGCAACCATCAGCGACCTGATGCAGTACATCCCGGGTCCCGATTTTCCGACGGCGGGCATCATCAACGGCGCCGCCGGCATCCATGCCGCGTATCACACCGGCCGCGGCCGGGTCCGCATGAAGGCCCGCGCCGACATCGAGATCAACGAGGACAATGGCCGTGAGTCGATCATCGTCACGGAGCTGCCGTACCAGGTCAACAAGGCCCGCCTGATCGAAAAGATCGCCGAGCTGGTGAAGGAAAAGAAGATCGAGGGCATCTCGGAACTGCGCGACGAGTCCGACAAGGACGGTATGCGCATCTACATCGAGGTCAAGCGCAACGAGTCGGCCGAAGTCATCCTCAACAACCTGTATTCGCAGACGCAGCTTGAAAGCGTGTTCAGCATCAACATGGTGGCGCTGGTGGACGGCCGTCCGCAGTTGCTCAACCTAAAGCAGGTGCTGGAAGCGTTCGTCCGCCATCGCCGCGAAGTCGTTACTCGCCGCACCATATTCGAGCTGCGCCGGGCCCGCGCCCGCGCGCACATCCTTGAAGGGCTTACCGTCGCCCTGGCGAATATTGACGAGATGATCGAGCTGATCAAGACGTCCGAAAGCCCCGCCGTCGCCAAGGACCGCATGCTCGCCAAGAGCTGGGAGCCGGGCCTGGTGCGCGCGCTGCTGGGTGCGGTCGGCGCCGAGGCTTCGCGCCCCGAAGACCTCACGATGGAATTCGGACTGCACGAGAATGGCTATCGCCTGACCGAAGTGCAGGCGAAGGAAATCCTGGAAATGCGCCTGAACCGCCTGACCGGGCTGGAACAGGAAAAGCTGACCGACGAATACCGCCAGTTGCTGGAAACCATCGCCGGCCTGATCCGGATTCTTGAGAATCCCGACGTACTGCTCGACGTGATCCGCACCGAGCTGCGCAACCTGCAGGAAGAATTCGGCGACGAGCGCCGCACCGAGATTCGCCCGGGCGAGGAAGACCTCGACATCCTGGACCTGATCGAATCGGAAGACGTGGTGGTCACGCTGTCGCACGCCGGTTACGCCAAGCGCCAGCCGACCACCGCTTATCGCGCGCAGAAGCGCGGCGGCAAGGGTCGTTCGGCCACGGCAGTGAAGGAAGAGGATTTCATCGAGCGCCTGTGGGTGGTGAACACCCATGACACCTTGCTCACGTTTACTAGCGCCGGACGTGTGTTCTGGCTGAAGGTGTACCAGTTGCCGGATGCCGGCCCGAATTCGCGCGGGCGCCCGATCATCAACTGGATTCCGCTGGAACAGGGCGAGAAGGTACAGGCGGTGTTGCCGGTGCGCGAATTCAGCGAGCGCATGTACGTGTTTTTCGCCACCCGCGATGGCACCGTCAAGAAAACCCCGCTGTCCGATTATTCGCGTCCGCGTTCGACCGGCATCTGGGCGATCAACCTCGATGAGGGCGACGGCCTGGTGGACGTGCAGATGACCAACGGCGCGCGCGACATCATGCTGTTTGCCTCCAACGGCAAGGCCGTGCGCTTCGCGGAGTCCGAAGTGCGATCCATGGGTCGTACCGCCACCGGCGTGCGTGGCATGAAATTGGCCAAGGGCGAAAGCGTCAAGAGCATGATCGTGGTGGACGGCGATGGCGACATCCTCACCGCCAGCGAAAACGGCTTCGGCAAGCGTACCGGCCAGGGAGAATATCCGCGCAAGGGACGTGGCACGCAGGGCGTCATCGCGCTGCAGACCAGCGACCGCAACGGCGCGCTGGTCGGCGCGATCCAGCTGACTGAACAGCATGAAATCCTTCTGATCTCCGACCAGGGCACGCTGGTGCGCACCCGCGCGGCGGAAGTCTCGCAGGTCGGCCGCAACACGCAGGGCGTCACCCTGATGCGTGTTGCCGGCGACGAGAAGCTGATCGCCGTCGAGCGACTGGACGTGATCGATTCGATCGTCGAAGGGGAAGAAGCTGCGCCGGACGCGGGTATCGAGCCGGGCGAACCGGCGCCCGCCTGAACCGGGATGCGGTAGGCGTCCGCAGCCCAGGGCTTGCGGACGCCGTCGAACAACGCCGCACACTCATGGATTTTTCACCCGGCTTGGCCCTAAGCTGGGACAAGTCTTCCGGGGTCGCCATGCATCCTTCGTATCCACGCATTCGTTCCGCGCTGATCGCGCTGGCGCTGTCACTTTCCTTCGTCCTGCCTGCCATCGCCGACCAGGCGCTGCCTGCGCCTGCCGACGGCAATCGAATTGCAGCGGCAAGGGACCGGGTGCTGCCCGTGGTCGTCAGCATCCTGACGGTGCGCCAGGATTACCGGCAGGGTGAACCGTCGCTCAGCGTGTCCAGTGGCAGCGGCACGGTCGTGAGCGAAGCAGGGCATATCGCCACCAATGCGCATGTCACGCAGAATGGAAAATCGTTCCGTGTTGTTTTCGCCGACGGTCGTGAACTGCCGGCCAAGCTGGTGGGCACGGATACCCTGTCCGACCTTGCCGTGCTGCAGGTGCAACCGGCCACGCCGGAAAAATTCGCCTTCGCGCAATTCGCCACCCAGATGGACCTGCGCCCGGGCGATACCGTGCTGGCGATGGGCGCGCCCTGGGGATTGTCCAACTCGATGAGCGCAGGCGTCGTCAACAATCCGCGCCGCCTGTTGGTGTCCTTGTTCGATGACGAAGCCGAGTACGAAGACAGCCTGAGTGAAGACGAACCCACCGGCCGTTACTACGCATGGATCCAGCACGATGCCTCGATCGCGCCTGGCAATTCGGGTGGCCCGCTGGTTGACCTGTCGGGACGGATCGTCGGCGTGAACACGCGCGGCATGATCGTCGGCGGCGACCTCGCCTTCGCGATTCCCGGTGCGGAAGCCGGCCGCATCGTCGAGTCGTTGATAAACAACGGCAAGGTGCCGCGTGTGTCGCTGGGTTTCCGCCTTCGATCATTGAAGGGCACGCCCTATACGCAAGGCGTGCTCGTAAATGCCGTCGAACGCGGCTCGCCACCGGAAAAGGCCGGCCTGCAGGCAGGCGACCGGATCCTGAGCCTCAATGGCAGCCCGATCACCGCGCTGCAACCGATCGACGTGCCGCAGGTGCAGCAGGCGATCGCCGAATTGCCGATCGATTCGATGGTGTCATTGCAGGTGATGCGCAATGGAACGCAACGCGAGATCAAGCTCAAGGCATTGGCGCAGGCCACCGAGCGCGGGCGCGAATCGGCGCTGGCCGCCTACGGCATGTCGGCCTCGGAGCTGACGCCTGCGATGGGCAAGCGTCGCAATATCCAGGCCGAGTCGGGCGTACTGGTGACGGGCATCCGGCCGGGCGGCCCGGCGGCCGTCGCGCGACCGGAAATCGCGGCAGGCGTCGTGATCAGCGCCGTGAACGGCAAGCCCGTGGCGAAGCTCGACGACATGCTGGCGCAGGCGGCGACCGCCACTGAGGAAAAGCCGCTGGTGCTGCAACTCGAGAGCAACGGTTCGCAACGCCTCAGCTTGTTGAAACCGGTCTTTGGCGACCAGTCGCGTGAACCGCTGCCCGAGTTGCCCAAGTCCTGGGTCGGCGTGGAAGTGCAGCCCTTCACCAGCACGCTGGCCAAGGACATCGGATTGCCCAGCGCGGGTTTCCGGATTTCGCGAATCTATCCGGGCAGTCCGCTGGCGAAGGAGGGCGCGCGCGTCGGCGACTTGCTGGTCGCCATCGACGGTGAATCACTCAAGCCGGCCAATGATATTTCATCGGAAGGATTCGACCAGCGCGTGCACGACCTGAGCGTGGGAACCACCGCCAAATTCACCGCGATGCGCGACGGCAAGGCGCAACAGTTCGAACTGGCCGTGTTGCCATCGCCGGTCGAGACGTCCGGATTGCGCACGCTCGCCAGTGGCCGCCTGCGCGCGCAGCTTCGTGAGCTCGGCTTCTACGATCGGGTGAACCTGCGCCTGAATTCCGACAAACAGGGCGTATACATCGATGGCGTTGAGAGCGGCGGCGCGGCGGGCCTTGCGCACCTGCGCCGCGGTGATGTCATCACCCACTTGGGCAATCAGGCGATCAGCACGCCCAACCAGCTGTCCAAGGCGCTGGAAACCGCGCTGGCATCCCAAGGCGACAACCTGATACCGCTGCAGGTAATCCGCGGCACGCAAACCCGAATCCTGTTCCTCGAACGTTACTGGCTCAACGCGGACGCCCCGGAGAAACCATGAAGATCGCCATCCTTGTTGCCGCGGTGTTGCTGGCCCTGCCGACGGCCGGGCTTGCCGCAGACGCTGCCCCCGGCATTGCACCGGTTGGACGCGACGATGCGCAGGACTATCGTGCCATCTACCGGTCGCTGACCGCCCAGCACGCTGCCTCGGTGGTGACCGTCAAGTTCATCATGTCGGTGACGGCGTCGGGTAAGGAAGACCGCATCGAAGACCGCACGCAGGCCTTGCTGGTCAGCGCCGATGGACTGCTGTTGGTGCCGGACCGCTCGGTGAGTGTGGATTTCCGAACCTTCATGGGCGCCGGCCAGAGCCCGGGATCGGCGCCGGTCGCCAAGTCCAGCGAGTTTCGGGTGCGCTTGGCCGACAGCGAGGACTGGCTTCCCGCCGACCTGGTAACCCGCGATACGCAGTTGGGCCTGGCCTGGTTGCGCCTGCGTACGCCGCCGGTAGGGCTGAGATTCGTCGACCTGGACAAGGGCATCCGTGCCGAACCGGGCATGACCTTCTTCTCGCTGTTGCGTACCTCCGATGAGTGGGGTGGCGTGCCGGTGTTCCGCCCCGGTTTCATCATGGGCGAGACGCGGATCCCGAAGACGCTGCTGCTGGTGGACGGCGTGCCGGGCATGGCGTTTTCGGCGGAAGGTCAGCCAATGGGCTACGTGGACGTGGACTTCGGGCGAATGATGCGCTCGCGCGGCGCCAGCAACGGCCTGGGGCTGGACATGGCCGACGTGGCGCTGCAAATGACGCCGATCGCCAAAGTGGCCGCCGCAACCCATCAGGCGGAAAAACTGCCGTCGATGGTGCAACCAAAATAAAAGGCCGGCCGGCGCGATGCCGGCCGACCTTCGTGCATCCCGCTTAGAGCCGGACGGCCTTGCCGTCGCGGATGCGTACCGAGCTGCCGACCTTCAGGTTCTTGATGCTGCTCTGGGTGACGGATTCAAGGCGGCCATCGTCCATGCGAACCACGATGCGGTACTTTGTCTTCTCGGAATTTTCGGCGATCTTCTTGCCTGCATAAGCGCCGCCAACCACGCCGGCGACCGTTGCCAGCTTCTTGCCGTCGCCACCGCCAACCTGGTTGCCGATGACGCCGCCGACCACGGCGCCGGCGATTGCGCCGCCCGTGCCGCTACGATGGCCGGTGTAGGCCTCGATGCTCTTGATCCTGCCGCAGTCGAAGCAATCAGCGGACGCCAGCATGGGCGTTGCGAGGGTAACCAGTGCCAGCAGCAGTACGGCGATCAGCTTTTTCATGGAGCTCTCCCGGGGAACGGATGGTTTTTCTTGCACAGGGGACGACCGGTCAATGGCCGCCCGGCTTCAGGGCAGGTGCTCGAGCACGTAGTCGGCGGCCGATACCTTGAATTCACCAGGGGCTTCCACGTGCACCTGCTTGACCACGCCGTCTTCGGCGTAAAGGGCAAAGCGCTTGGCGCGCAGGCCCATGCCGAAAGGGGTGGCGTCGAGTTCCAGGCCGAGTGCCTTGGTGAACACGCCATTGCCGTCGGCAAGCATGTGCACATTGTCCGGCACGTGCTGGTCCTTGGCCCAGGCGCCCATCACGAACGCGTCGTTCACCGACAGGCAGGCGACATCGATGCCGCGCTTGGCGAACTCCTCGAGTTTTTCGACATAACCGGGCAGGTGCTTGGCCGAGCAGGTCGGGGTGAAGGCGCCGGGCACGGCGAACAGCACCACCTTCTTGCCGTTGAACAGTTCGTCGGTATTGATTGCCTGGACGCCGTCCTTGAGATAGTTGAGGGTGGCCTGGGGGATCTTTTCGCCTGCCTGGATGCTCATCTTTTCTCCGAGTCGTTTACAAAGGAATATGAAGTTTAAATCAGATCGGGGCCGGGTCGCGTCCCGGGCTTGAATCTGGAAAGCCCGCGCTCAGATTCGTGACAGCGGCATGAATGGTTGCAGCCGAGGACGTAGAATTGGCCCGCGAGGCGCACTTCGCGTGCTTTTTTCATGGAGCGGTCAATGCAGTTCAAGGATTACTACCAGGAACTGGGGGTCGAACCCAGCGCGGGCGAGGCGGAGCTCAAGGCCGCCTATCGTCGGCTTGCCCGCAAGTACCATCCCGACGTCAGCAAGGAGGCGGGCGCCGAAGAGCGATTCAAGTCGGTCAACGAAGCCTACGAGGTCCTGCGCGACAAGGAAAAACGCGCCGAGTACGACCAGTTGCGCGCGAGTGGCTATCGGCCCGGCGAAGACTTCCGTCCGCCACCCGGCTTCGGGCAGCAGCATGGCGGCGCAGGCCCTGGCGGCTTCCGTTTCGAACAAGGCATGGGCGGCGACGGCTTCAGTGATTTCTTCGAATCACTTTTCGGCGGCGGCCGGGCCGCAGGACGAGGCCCTCGCAGCGCGCCGCCCCCGGGCGATTTGCGTGCAAAGATTTCCATCCCGCTGGAAGTGGCCTACGCCGGCGGCACCCAGTCCATCGGCGTGGATGGACGCACCCTGCAGGTGAAGATTCCGGCCGGCATCCGACCGGGGCAGGTCATCCGGCTGGCCGGGCAGGGCCAGAGCCAGGGCCCGCACCGGTCCGACCTGCTGCTGGAAATCGACTACAAGCCGCATGGCGAGTTCGAAGTGGATGGGCGCAACATCCTGTACACCGTATCGTTGGCCCCGTGGGAAGCGGCGCTGGGAACGACGATCAGCGTGCCGACACTCGGGGGCAGCGTCGACCTGCGCGTGCCGGCGGATTCGGACACCGGGAAAAAACTGCGACTGCGCGGCCGCGGCCTGCCAGGCAAGCCGGCAGCAGGGGACCAGATCGTCGAGATTGAAGTGACTGCGCCACGCGCGGAAACGCCGGCGCAGCGCGAACTTTACGAGCAGATGGCCGAACAGTTCGGCGGTAAACCCCGCGCCTGACCGATCAGCCCGGTACCAGCAGGGAGTTGATGACCTCGACCAGCTGGTTTTCGGTGAACGGCTTGGTGATGTAGGCCTTCGCGCCTTGGCGCATGCCCCAGACCTTGTCCGTTTCCTGGTCCTTGGTGGTGACCAGCACGACCGGAATCTGCGAGGTGGTCGCTTCCTTGGAAATGGCGCGCGTTGCCTGGAAGCCGTTGAGATTCGGCATCACCACGTCCATCAGGATCAGGTCGGGCAGGGATGCCTTCGCGGCCTCCACGCCTGCGGCGCCGTCTTCCGCCGTCACGGCTTCGTGGCCGAGCTTTTCAACAATCCGCTTCATGCCCAGCAGCTGCGACGGTGAATCATCAACAATCAGGATGCGTGCCATAACCCCTCCAGAGGATGCGGTGATTGTATGCCTGCATCGCCCCGCATACGCAAGGTTCGTTCACAGTTTGACGACAGTACGGCCAAATGAATCACCGGCGAGCATGGTCGGGAAGACGTCGGCCAGGCCGTCCAGGCCGATTTCGCGGTTGCCGATGCGACCAAGGTGCGCCGGTTTCCAGTCGCTGGCGAGCCGCTGCCAGACCTGCTCGCGCACCGCGCGCGCGGTGCCGGCTGACGCAATACCCAGCAGGGACACGCCCCGGATGATGAATGGCATGACGGTGGTGGCGAGTTCATGGCCGCCGGCCATGCCGCAACTGGCGATGTTGCCGTAGGGAATGATGCAGCGCGTCAGGCCGGCGAGCGTCTCGCCGCCGACGTTGTCCAGCGCGCCGGCCCAAGTAGCGGCCTCCAGGGGTCGTTGGCCCCAGCGCAGGTCCTTGCGCGAGATTATTTTCTTCGCACCCAGCCCGGACAGGAAATCCGCGTGGTCGGTCTTGCCGGTGATCGCGTGGACTTCGAAACCCGCGCGCGAAAAGATGTCGATGCCCAGCGTGCCAACGCCGCCTGATGCGCCGGTGATGACGATCGGGCCCATGTCCGGACGCTGGTCGTTTTGCAACATGCGGTACAAGGCCAGTGCCGCAGTGAAGCCGGCGGTGCCCAGCACCATGCTTTCGCGAAGGTCCAGGCCGGCTGGAATCGCAATCGTGTTCTTCGCTTCCATCCGCACGATTTCGCTGTAGCCACCATCACGGGTTTCCGACAGGCCGCTACCGGTGCACAACACGGCATCGCCCTCGCGAAATTGCGGGCTGGACGACGCGATGACATGGCCGGCGACGTCGATGCCGCCATTGAGCGGAAAGTGGCGAAGGATCTTGCCCTGGCCGGTGCCGGCGAGGGCGTCCTTGTAGTTGATGCTGCTGTAGGCGGCTTTCACCAGCACTTCGCCGGGCGACAATTGTTCGCTGCGCAGTATTTCGACGCCGGCGCGATAGCCCGTCGCGTCATTGTGGATGCGGAAGGCGCGGAATGCGTTTTGGTCAGCCATGGGGTTCAACTCCGGAGGCAAGCAAGGTAGTGCCGGACATGCGCATCATCTGCTCTCGTCTTGATTTCGGCTGCAACCTCGACAGGATCCGGGCAAGCCAGGCGAAGGGCATTTTTCGATCCAGGCGCCAGGCATCGGCCACGGTCGAGTGGAATTCAAGTTCATGCCAACCCTGCGGGGCAAAAAACGCCGTGCCGTTTTCGGGGCCGAAGCGGAACGGCGCATTGCCCGCAGTCAATTTTCCTTGCCAACGACGCTCGAGATATTTCAACAGCATTGGCGAAGCGAGGTCGGTCAGCCACCACTGTGCGCGCGCCACGTCGTGCAGGTCGCGCGACAGCGCTACTACGTCTTCGGCTTCCAGGTACAGCAACAGGCCTTCTGTGATCACCAGCAAGGGGCCATTGCCCGCAGCCCGCGCGAGTACGTCCCGCCGTACTTCCGCATGACGCAAATCGGCGGCTACGAATTCCAGTTTGCAACTCGGCTGTTCGGCCTGCATCGAATCCCGGAAGTAGTCGAGCATCTCCGGCAGGTCGACGTGGAGCCACAGCAGGTCTTTTGGTAGATCGAGTCGGTAGGGGCGGGTATCGAGCCCTGCGGCCAGGTTCAACACGGTGCGCGCGCCTTGCGCCACGCATCGCTTGACGACGTCGTCCATCACCACGGTGCGTACCACCAAGGGCCAGCTGGAGGACTTGCCGCCCATGGCCTTGGCAATGGCTTCGCCTCGTTCTCCGCCCAACCTGCGCGCAAATGGATCGTGGAACAGCGCATCCGGCCGCTCGCTTTCCATCGCGCGATAGATCGCGACCCAGCGAGCGGTGTCGGAGACGTTGCGGATCGGACTGGCCAAGCTCATCGTTGCTTTTTCCCGATAGCGCGGCACCGCGTCAGTTCGACTTGTGGATCGCCCGTTTGTCCACCGCCAGCGCGGCTTCGTGGATGGCTTCGGACAGGGTCGGATGCGCGTGGCAGATGCGCGCCAGATCCTCGGCCGAGCCGTGGAATTCCATCGCGACCACGCCCTCGTGCACCAACTCGGACACATTCGCGCCGCACAGGTGCAGGCCGAGGATGCGATCGGTCTCGGCATGTGCCACGACCTTCACCAGGCCCGCAGGTTCGTTCATCGCCACGGCGCGACCGATGGCCGCGAACGGGAACGTGCCGATCTTCACCGGAATGCCGGCGTCCTTGCATTCTTTTTCGGTCTTGCCGACCCAGGCAATTTCCGGCTCGGTGTAGATGACCCAGGGCACGGTGTCGAGGTTGACGTGGCCGGGCAGGCCGGCGATCAGCTCCGCTACGGCGATGCCTTCTTCCGAGGCCTTGTGCGCCAGCATCGGGCCGCGCACGCAGTCGCCGATCGCCCACACGCCTTCGACGCCGGTGGCGCAGTGGCCGTCCACTTCGATGACGCCGCGCGGGCTCAGCTTCACGCCGGTGCCTTCAGCCAGCAGGCCTTCGGTAGCGGCGCGGCGGCCGACCGCGACCAGCAGTTTGTCCACGACCAATGATTGCTCGCCCTTGTCGTCGGCATAGGTCAGGTGCACTTCCTCGCCCTTGATTTCGGCCTTGCCGAGCTTCGCGCCGAGCTTGATGTCGAGGCCCTGCTTCTTGAATTCACGCGCGGCGGCTTTCGCGATGTCGGCATCGACGGCGGCCAGGAAATCAGGCAGCGCTTCCAGGATGGTGACTTCGCTGCCGAGCCGGCGCCAGACGCTGCCAAGTTCCAGGCCGATCACGCCGGCGCCAATCACGCCCAGGCGTTTGGGCACGACACTGATGTCGAGCGCGCCGGCATTGTCGAGGATGCGCACGTTGTCAAACTTTGCGAACGGCAGTTCGATCGGCTTGGAACCTGCGGCCAGGATGATGTGCTTGCCGGTGATTTCCGCTTCCTTGCCGTCGTGGCCCTTGATGCGCACGACCTTGCCCGGATGCAGCGTACCGAAACCGGCGATAGCCGTGACCGGATTGGCCTTGTTGCCCTTGAACAGGGTGGTGATGCCGCCGGTGAACTGTTTGACGATCTTGTCCTTGCGCGCAATCATCGCCGGCACGTCGATGCGTGCGTTGTCGGCGCTGATGCCGTGGTCCTTGAACGAATGCGTCAGGTTGTGGAACTGGCGCGATGAATCGAGCAGCGCCTTGGAGGGAATGCAGCCGATATTCAGGCAGGTGCCGCCCAGTGCGGGCTTGCCGTCCTTGCCGATGAAAGCATCCACGCAGGCCGTTTTCAGGCCCAACTGCGCGGCGCGGATCGCGGCCACGTAGCCGCCCGGGCCGCCACCGATAATCACTACGTCGAACTGCTCGCTCATTTAAGAATTCCTTTTCCTTACAGGCCAAGCAACATGCGGTGCGGGTTTTCCAGCTGGTTCTTGATGTCGACCAGGAACAGCACTGCATCCTTGCCATCGATGATGCGGTGGTCGTAGGACAACGCGATGAACATCATCGGCGCGATCACGACCTGGCCGTTTTCGGCGATCGGACGTTCCTTGATGGCGTGCATGCCCAGGATCGCCGACTGCGGCGGATTCACGATGGGGGTGGACATCAGCGAACCGAAGGTGCCGCCATTGGTGATGGTGAAGGTGCCGCCTTGCAGGTCTTCGAGCTTCAGGCCGCCCTCGCGGGCTGCCTTGGCGTAGTTGGCGATGCCTTGTTCGATCTCGGCGAAGCCCTGGTTTTCAACGCCGCGCAGTACCGGCGTCACCAGACCTTTTTCAGTCGCAACCGCAATCGAGATATCCGCATAACCGTGGTAGATCACGTCGGTGCCATCCACCGAAGAATTGACCACGGGATATTTCTGCAGCGCGTTGGCAGCGGCCTTGGCGAAGAAGCTCATGAAGCCGAGCTTGATGCCATGGGTCTTCTCGAACGGCTCGCCCAGTTCCTTGCGCATCGCCATCACCTTGGCAAGGTTCACCTCGTTGAACGAGGTCAACATGGCGATCGAATTCTTCGACTGCATCATGCGTTCGGCGATGCGCTGGCGGATGCGTGTCATCGGCACGCGCTGCTCGGGGCGGGCGCCGCCCGGCGCCGATGAGCCGCCGGCCTTGATGAAGTTGACGAGGTCTTCCTTGGTCACCTGGTTGTGGCGACCGGTGCCGGCGACGTCGGCAGGGTTGATCTGGTTGGCTTCGGCGACGAAGCGGCCCGCAGGGGACAACTGCGAGGTGTCGGCCTTTGTGGCAGACGCAGCGGCCTTTGTGGGAGCGGCTTCAGCCGCGATCGGGGCCGCGGAGGTGCTGGGAATCGCGGCTGAAGCCGCTCCCACAGGAGCTGCAGTGGTGGCCGGCGCAGGCGCAGCGGCAACGGCGCCCGGTTCGATGATCGCGACCACTTGCGAACTGGTGACCGTGTCGCCTTCCTTGAACCGAAGCTCCTTCAGCACGCCATCCACCGGCGACGGAACTTCGAGCACGACCTTGTCGGTCTCCAGGTCCAGCAGGTTTTCGTCGCGGCGCACGCTGTCGCCCACTTTCTTGTGCCAGGTGGCGATGGTCGCGTCGGAAACGGATTCCGGAAGGACGGGAACTTTGACTTCGATGCTCATTGGCGTTGCCCTGGTTGGGTTTCGGTTATTCGGACACGTGGTCGCCGTCGGCGGGATTGACCAGCGCGTCGGCAAGGAGTTTGGCCTGTTCGACCACATGCGTGGCCTGGTGCCCGCAGGCAGGGGCGGCGGAACGCGCGCGACCTGTGTAGTCGAGCACCTGGCCCGGCTGCAGGCAGGTGCGCAGGTGGTGCTGAATCTGGTACCAGGCGCCCTGGTTCATCGGTTCTTCCTGGCACCACATCACTTCCTTGGCATTGCCGAGCCGCTTGAGTTCAGCGGCAAGATCGGCGCGCGGGAAGGGATATAACTGCTCGATGCGGACGATGGCGACGTCTTTCAGTTCCTTGGTGTCAGCAGCTTCCATCAGGTCGTAATAGACCTTGCCGCCGCAGACGACGACGCGCTTGGCCATCGTCGCGTCCTTGCAGCGGCTGTCCGGGATCAGGTTCTGGAAACCGCCCTTGGCCAAATCGTCCATCGTCGAGACGGAGTTCTTGTTTCGCAGCAGGGATTTTGGCGTCATCACGATCAGCGGCTTGCGCGTGGCGCGCAGCATCTGCCGGCGAAGCATGTGGAACATCTGCGCGGGCGTGGTCGGGGTGCAGACCTGGATGTTGTTCAATGCGCACAGTTGCAGGAAGCGTTCCAGGCGCGCGGAACTGTGTTCCGGGCCTTGCCCCTCGTAACCATGCGGCAGGAACAAGACGAGGCCGCACAGGCGGTCCCACTTCGATTCGCCGGAGGTGATGAATTGGTCGATCACGACCTGGGCGCCGTTGGCGAAGTCACCGAACTGACCTTCCCAGATGTTGAGCGTCATCGGTTCGGCGGTGGAGTAGCCGTACTCGAAAGCCATCACGGCTTCTTCCGACAACAGCGAGTCGATGATGATCGCGTGCTCGGGGTCCTTGGTCAGTTCATGCAGGGGCATGTACGTAGCGTCGGTTACCTGGTCGTGCAGCACGGCATGGCGATGGAAGAAGGTGCCGCGGCCGGAATCCTGGCCGACCAGGCGCAGGCGATAACCTTCGGTCAGCAAGGTCGCGTAGGCGAGGTTTTCGGCGAAGCCCCAATCCATCGGCAACTCGCCGACCATCATCTTGCGGCGGTCTTCGTAGATTTTCGCGACGCGTGGGTGAAGCGACAACTCGGCCGGCAGCGTGTTGATGCGCTTGGCCAGGCTGTCGAGCGAGAAGCGCGCAAGACCGGTATTCACGGCGTCGGACAGTTTGCCGGTCAGCCACGGTTTCCAGTCGACGGCGAAGGGATCCGGACCGACGTTGGCGACTTCGGTGGTGACCTCCGCGCGATCGAGCTTGTTGCGATAGCCATCCACGAGGCCAGCCGCGGCAGCGGCGTCGATCACGCCCTGTGCCACCAATGCATCTGCGTAGAGCTCGCGCGTGGTCTTGCGGGCACGGATGTTCTGGTACATCAGCGGCTGGGTCGCGGCGGGCTCGTCGGCTTCGTTGTGGCCGTGGCGGCGATAGCAGACCAGGTCGATGACGATGTCGCGCGAAAAGGCCTGGCGGAAATCGAAGGCCAGCTGTGCGCAGAAAACCACGGCTTCCGGATCGTCGCCATTCACGTGCAATACCGGCGCGCCGACGATCTTGGCGGGGTCGGTGCAGTACAGGGTGGAGCGCGCGTCATCGGGACGACTGATGGTGAATCCCACCTGGTTGTTGATGACCACGTGCACCGTACCGCCGACGGCGAAACCACGCGCCTGCGACATCTGGAACAATTCCATGATGACGCCCTGGCCGGCGAAGGCCGCGTCGCCGTGGATCAGCACCGGCATCACCTGCTTGCGGCCAACGTCCTGGCGTCGCAGCTGGCGCGCGCGTACGGAGCCTGCGACCACCGGGTCGACGATTTCAAGATGCGAGGGGTTGAACGCAAGGGCCAGGTGGACCGGGCCACCCGGCGTCGCGACGTCGGCGGAAAAACCCATGTGGTACTTCACGTCGCCGGAATGCTCGGGCGTGTCGGGATGGTCGAACTTGCCCTCGAACTCGGCGAACAATTTGGCGGTCGGCTTGCCGAGCGTATTGATCAGCACGTTCAGGCGGCCACGATGGGCCATGCCGATCACCACGTCCTTCACGCCATGGGTGCCACCGCGACGCACCAGGGTGTCCATCAGCGGAATCAGCGAGTCGCCACCTTCCAGCGAGAAACGCTTCTGGCCGACGTACTTGGTGTGCAGGTAGCGTTCCAGGCCTTCGGCAGCGGTCAGACGCTCGAGCACGCGCGTTTTTTCCTGCGCGTCGAGTCCGAACTGGCCGGCCGCGCTTTCCAGGCGCTGCTGCATCCAGTGGCGCTGGGTGGCATCGGAGATGTGCATGAACTCCGCGCCGATGTTGGAACTATAGGTAGCCTTCAGCTTCGCGAGCAGGTCGCGCAGCTTGAATTTTTCGGTGCCGAAATAGGTCGCGACGCTGAACTCACGGTCCAGGTCGGATGTATCAAGACCGTGGAAATCCAGGCCGAGGTCGGGCGCCGGTTGCGGCAGGGTCATCGCCAAAGGGTCGAGCGATGCGCCCAGGTGCCCGCGTGAGCGGTAGGCTGTTACCAGCTTGCCGAAGGCGCTCTGTTTACGCGCCGCTTCCTCGTCGATTCCGCCGGCCCTCTGTGCACCACGCGCCGCCGCCTGCACCTGCGCCATCACGGCGGAATGCGGGACGTCGCCCGATTCCCGACCCTTGAAGCCGTCGAAGTACGATTTCCAGGCGTCGCCGACACTGTCGGGGTTGACCAGGTATTGCTCGTACAGGTCTTCGATGAAGCCGGCGTTGCCACCGGAAAGCTGGGAGGTCTGGGAAAACTGCTTGATCAGGCTGTCCACGACGTTGTTGGCTGCCTCGTTGGCGATACAGGCTATGGGTTGGTTCGCTTGCCCCCAATGCCGGGCAGGCAGAACGCTAATTATAGCCCGAGCCTCATAGCCGCGTGTACCCGCGACGAAGGTCGCAGGCCGCGATGCCGCGGCTTTAGATGGCCAATGAGCGCAGTTCGGTGCACGGTCGCGCCCGTTCCCAGCTGCGGCCGAACTGCTCCCGCAACTGGCGGTTGCGGCCGGGCAGGGCGGGGCTACAGTCGCCTTCGAAACGGCTGCCGAGCAGGCGGAACAGGTAGCCGTCGTTGTCGTTGGCCACGAACACCGAGGGGTACTGCAGTTCTTCCGGGTCCTGCGGACTGCGGAACAGGAAACTGCTGGGCAGGCGCTGGGCCAGCGCGAGCAGGGGATGCGGGGTCCGCTGGGCGACGCTGGGATCCTGGATGATGAAGCGCGCGACGGCGCCACGTCCGGCCACGCCAAAGGTCCGGAAAGCGTCGACCACGGCCGGATGCGCATACACCGCGGGTTCCAGGTCGCGGGTGTACACGACCAACTCGCGTCGCGCCTGCAGGACCAGCGTGCGGATTGAATCGATGGTTTTCTCGAGGCCGACGAACTCCTCCATGCCCACGGACGGGCCACGCGGCCGGGCCGCCGCGCGCGGGCTCGGCACCCGCGGGTCGAACTCCAGCTTCATCGCCCGGTGCTGGATACCGGCTTCCTCGAATTGCTCGCCATAGGGCTTGAACCCGAATTTTTCGTAAAAACCCAGTGCACCGACTTGCGAGTTCAGGCTCACTTCGCGCAATCCCTGTGCGCGCGCCTGGTCGATCAGCGCCACCAGCAGTGCTTCGCCCACGCCCTTGCCGCGCCACTCGCGCAGCACGGCCATCCGGCCGATTTTGTGTTCCGGCGTCAGTCGGCCGGTGCCGATCGGCTTGTGCTCGGAATCGCGGGCGATCACGTGCCGGCACTTCGGGTCGAGCTCGTCCCATTCCTCTTCCAGCGGAACCTGCTGCTCGACCACGAACACCGGTTCGCGAACACTGCGCAGGTCCTTGAAATCGACCACGTAGTCCGCCGGTTCGACGCGGAAATCAAATTCGGGAAGGGAGTTCATTGACGGGTCCTCGAAGCGCGCTTCAAGTGATAGTGGCCACGCTGCAGCAATTCGCCCAACGCGGTGCGGCCGGCTGCATCGAGCTTGGCCAATGCCGCGTCGTCGAGCGCATCGTATGACGCCAGCACATGCGCCGATCGACGATCCATCGGGAACGACTCGCCGCTTACGAACAACAACGCATTGCCCGATCGGGTCGGGCCATCGGCGACCCAGGCGGCCCGCGAGAACGGATGCCGCAGCAACAGGCCGCCCTTGGCGAGCGAGGTCTCGACGCTGGCAAGCGACGGCGCGCGCGGCCCGGCACTGACTTCGCCGGCGGCGCGGTAACGAGTGATGAAGCGTCCGAACCATTCGCGTTTTTCGGCCGCGCTGAGGGACTGCAGCGACGCGATGGCCTGGTCGACGCGGGCCAGGGCGGCATCGTCGATTTCAAACGGATCGTTCGGTTCGGTGAGGTCCGGGTCCGCATAGCGCGATTCTTCGGGCAGGCGCGCCGCCAATTCCTCGGCCAAGTCCACGATCAGTTCGGCTTGCGAGGGCGCGCGCATGCCAACCGAGAAGGTCATGCAGGCGTCCACCGCCTCGCCGTGATGCGGCACGCCCGGCGGCAGGTACAGGATGTCGCCCGGTTCCAGCACCCATTCGTCGGATGCGGTGAATTCCTCCAGCAGCTTGAGTTCGGCGTCGGCGCGGAAGGCGCGCGGTGCGTCGGGAGATGCATCCACCTGCCAGCGCCGGTGGCCCTGGGCCTGCAACAGGAACACGTCGTACTGGTCCACGTGCGGGCCGACCGAGCCGCCCGGCGTGGCGAAGCTGATCATGATGTCGTCCACGCGCCAGGCCGGCAGGAAACGAAACCGGTCGAGCAGGGCGCGCACGTCGCTGTCCCACTTGTCCATGTCCTGCACCAGCAGCGTCCAGTCCTTGTTTCCAAGCGTGGGGAATTCGCTTTCGGCGAACGGTCCGGTGCGCAGTTGCCACTGGTCCTGCTTGCGCTTGTAGGTAACGAGGCGGGAAAGGGCGGCTTCCTCGCAGGCAAGGCCAGCCAGGTCTTCCGGGCTGAGCGGCGCCTGGTAGCCGGGAAACGCCTGGCGGATGAGCAGGGCTTGCTTCTGCCAGAACTCGCGCAGGAAGCGCGATACCGGCATGCCCAGGAAATTTTCCGCTGTGGCGCGGACCTCGGTGACCGGCATGGTCAGATCTCGCGGGCCAGGGCTTCGGCCAGACCCACGTAGGTGGCGGGCGTCAGTTTTGCGAGGCGTTCCTTCGCATCGGCGGGAAGGTCGAGCGAGGCTACGAACTCCCGAAGCGCCGTCTGGTCAATGCCGTGGCCGCGCGTCAGCGCCTTTAATTGTTCGTAGGGATTGGGCAGGCCGTGGCGACGCATTACCGTCTGCACGGGTTCAGCCAGCACTTCCCAGGCAGCATCGAGGTCGGCGGCCAGTCGCTCCGGATTGACACTGAGCTTGCCGAGCCCGCGCGCCAGCGAATCGAAGGCGATCAGGGAATGGCCGAAGGCCGTACCCAGCGCGCGCAGCACGGTGGAGTCGGTGAGGTCGCGCTGCCAGCGACTGATCGGAAGCTTCTCGGAAAAATGGCCGAGCAGGCTGTTGCCGATGCCGAAGTTGCCTTCCGCGTTTTCGAAATCGATTGGATTGACCTTGTGCGGCATGGTCGAAGAGCCGACTTCGCCGGCCTTCACCGATTGCTTGAAATAGCCCAGCGAGATATAGCCCCAGACGTCGCGGCACAGGTCGATGGCGATGATGTTGATGCGCCGCTGCACGTCGCACAATTCGGCGATGCCGTCGTGCGGTTCGATCTGGGTGGTGTACGCGTTGAAGTCCAGGCCGAGCGACTGCACGAAACGCTGCGCGAAACCGGGCCAGTCCACGTCCGGATAGGCGATGGCATGGGCGTTGTAGTTGCCGACCGCGCCATTGATCTTGCCGGGCATTTCAACGGCGGCCAGTTGCCTGCGCTGCCGCTGTAGTCGCGCCACGACATTGGCCAGTTCCTTGCCGACCGTGGTTGGCGAGGCGGTCTGGCCGTGGGTGCGCGACAGCATCGGCAGGGCCGCGTGCGCATGCGCCATCTCGCGCAGCGCGGCGGACAGGGCATCCAGCGCCGGCAGCAGCACTTCGTCGCGCGCCTGGCGCAACATCAGCGAATAGCTCAGGTTGTTGATGTCTTCGGACGTGCAGGCGAAGTGCACGAACTCAAGCGCCGTGGCGAGCGAGGCATCGTCCTTCAACTTTTCCTTGATGAAGTACTCGACCGCCTTCACGTCGTGGTTGGTGGTGCGCTCGATCTCCTTCACCCGTGCGGCATCGCTGGTGTCGAAGTTATCGGCCAGCGCGCGCAGCCGCGCGACGGCAGAGTCTGGAAGCGCGGCCAGCTCAACGATGCCTGGCTCGTCGGCCAGCGCCAGCAGCCATTCCACCTCGACGCGAACCCGGGCCTTGATCAGGCCGAATTCGGAAAAGATGGGGCGCAGCGCGGCGACTTTGCCGGCATAGCGGCCATCGAGCGGGGACAGTGCCAGCAGGGTCTGGTCGGACATCGGGTCAAGCTCCGTTCAAGACGCCAATTCTACACGGGCCGCCGGGCGCGCTCCCGCTGGCTGGCCGGGGCTATCATCGGGGCCTGCATGACACGGAGCCGCCCATGGCTGGCAAGACCCGAATCGAACGCGACAGTTTTGGCGAAATGCGCGTGCCCGCGGCCGCCTTGTATGGCGCGCAGACGCAGCGAGCCGTGCAGAACTTCCCGATTTCCGGGCTGCGCATGCCGCGCACTTTCCTGCGTGCACTGGGCTTGATCAAGGCGGCAGCGGCCCGGGCCAACGGCGGGCTCGGCCTGCTGCCCAAGGGCATCGCGGAAGCGATCGGTGAGGCAGCGGGGCAGGTCGCGAGCGGTGATCTCGACGCAGAGTTCCCCATCGACCTGTTCCAGACCGGGTCGGGTACGTCCAGCAACATGAATGCCAACGAGGTCATCGCAACGCTGGCTTCGCGCAAGTTGGGCAAGCCCGTGCACGCCAACGACCATGTCAACCTCGGCCAGAGCTCGAACGACGTGATTCCCACCGCTATCCAGGTCTCTGCGGCCATGGCCTGGCACGACCAGCTTCGCCCCGCGCTCAAGCACCTGAAGGCCACCATCGATCGCCGCGCGAAGCAGCTTTCGAAAATCGTCAAGACAGGTCGTACCCATCTGATGGACGCGATGCCCCTGACCCTGGGCCAGGAATTGTCCGGGTGGTCGGCGCAGATCCAGAATGGCATCGATCGGCTGGACGACAGCAGCAAGCGGTTGCATGCGCTGCCGTTGGGAGGTACCGCCATCGGCACGGGTATCAACGCGGACCCGCGCTTTGGCCGCAAGGCGATCAGTGCGCTGCGCACATCGACCGGCGTGAAATTCCGCCAGGCCGACAACCTGTTCGAGGGCATCGCGTCGCAGGACGCGGCCGTGGAGTTTTCCGGCCAGCTCAATGTGCTGGCCGTGTCGCTGATGAAGATCAGCAACGACCTGCGCTGGATGAATTCCGGTCCGTTGGCCGGCCTCGGTGAAATCGAATTACCCGCGCTGCAGCCGGGCAGTTCGATCATGCCCGGCAAGGTGAATCCGGTGATTCCTGAAGCGATGGCGATGGTCTGCGCGCAAGTGATGGGCAACCACGCGACCATCACCGTCGCGGGCGCTAGTGGAAATTTCCAGCTCAACGTCATGCTGCCCGTCATCGCGCACAACCTGCTGCAATCGATCGAGTTGCTCGCGTCGTCCACGCGCCTGCTGGCCGATAGCGCCATCGCGGGGTTCCAGGTCCGCCAATCGCGGCTCGATGAAAGCCTCGCGCGCAATCCCATCCTGGTGACGGCACTGAATCCGGTGATCGGCTACGAGGCCGCGGCGCAGATCGCCAAGCGCGCCTACAAGGAAGGTCGGCCCGTGCTGGATGTGGCCAAGGAGATGACGTCGCTCAGTGACAGGGAGCTTCGCCGTTTGCTCGACCCGACGTCGTTGACCCGGGGCGGGATCGGCTCGGGTGGAAGGGGTGGCGGATGAACGCCTCGTTTTGCGTTGTGCTATCCCGTGATGACCAGGAAAGGAATTGCTGATGCGCCCCGATCATGAATTACGCCTTGCGTTCGCGCTATCCATGGCGATTGCCTCGTCCTGGGCTGCGCCGGTTTCGGCAGGCAAGGCCGTCAACCCGCCACCCACGGCGAGCATCACCTCCCCGGCGAATGGTTCGAGCTTTGCCACTGGCGCCAATATCGTCATTTCGGCCAACGCCTCCGATAGCAACGGCAGCGTCAGCAAGGTCCAGTTCTATCGCGGCCAGACCCTGGTCGGAACCGACAGCACCGCACCCTATTCGGTGAGCTGGAGCAACGCCGCGGCGGGCAGTTATTCGCTGAAGGCGGTGGCGACCGACAATGGCCGCGCCATGGGCAGCTCGGCGCTGGTCAACATCACGGTGGCAACGCCGGTGTGCGCCAGCCTGCCCAGTGTTCCCACGGGTTTGTCGTCGCCCTCGCAGACCGCGACCAGCGCCAGCCTTTCCTGGGCGGCATCCGTGCCCGGCAACAATTGCACGGTGCAGTACCACGTGTATCGCGATGGCGTGGACATCGCGTCGGTGGCTGGCACCAGCTTCACGGTCAATACCCTGGCGGCGGATACGGCTTACTCGTTTTCCGTTTCGGCCAGTAACCAGTTCGGCAATTCAGCGCAAGGCACGCCGGTTTCCGTACGCACGTCGGTGGCGACAGCGGCGGGCGGTCGGGTCGTCGCCTATTTTGCCCAATGGGGTGTCTACGAAAGAAATTACCGGGTACGCAACATCCAGGCCAGTGGCTCGGCTGACAAGATCACCCATATCAACTATGCATTCGGCAACGTGCGCAACAACCGCTGCGAAGTCGGCGTCACGCTGGCCACGAATGCCAGCACCGGCGCAGGCGGCGACGCCTATGCCGACTATGCCAATACGCACAGCGCTGCACAAAGCGTGGATGGGGTCGCCGATATCTGGAACCAGCCCCTTCGTGGCAACTGGAACCAGTTGAAGAAGCTCAAGGCGACGCATCCCAACCTGAAGGTGCTGATCTCGCTTGGCGGCTGGACCTGGTCGCGCGGATTCGCGACCGCGGCGCAGCCGGCGAATCGTTCTGCTTTCGTGGCCTCGTGCATCGACGCCTACATCCGCGGCAACCTGCCTACCTACGACAACGCCGGCGGCGCTGGTGCCGCGGCCGGAGTTTTCGATGGCATCGACATCGATTGGGAATATCCCGCGGCCTGCGGCCTGAGCTGCGGCAGCAGCGCCGACAGCGACAACTTCACTGCCTTGCTGGCCGAGTTCCGCAGCCAGCTCGACGCGGTCAGGCCCGGCCTGCTGCTGACTATCGCCGCGAGCGCCGGCATCGACAAGATCCGGGTGACCCGCCCCGACCTGTACCACCCCAGCCTCGATTTCATCAACCTGATGAGCTACGACTTCCACGGAAGCTGGGACGCCAAAAGCAACCACCACAGCGCCCTGTACGACTCGATCAACGATCCGTCCACCGGTGACGCCAGGCTGGCCAACACCAACGATGCCGTAGAAGCGTTCCTGACGCGCGGCGTTCCCGCGGCGAAGCTCAATATCGGCATTGGTGCCTTTGGCCACGGCTGGACCAATGTGGCAAACGTCAACAATGGGCTGTACCAGAATGGCATCGTCGCGCCCGGTACCTACGAGGCGGGCATGGAAGACTATCGGGTGCTCAAGACACTGGGCTACCCGGCGTTCGACGATCCCATTGCGCATGCGCACTGGATCTACAACGGCACTACCTTCTGGAGCTTCGACGACCCCGCCACGGTGGCCGACAAGATGGCCTACGCCAAAGTGCAGGGCATTGGCGGCGCGATGATGTGGGAGCTCAGCGGCGACGACGCGACCGGGTCGCTGCTGGACGCAATCAGCACCGGGTTGGAGTAGCCGAAGCGGCGGAACTTTCGCTGCGCGTGGCCGTTCGAATCATGGAGCCCGATCCGGGCTCTTCGCCGGAGTTCGCCATGCGTGCCAGTGCGTTACTGGTTTGTGTTGCCTTGGTCCCCGGCCCGGCGATGGCAGTCGGGCCCGCCCCGGATGCTCCCGCGGGTGCGATTCCCGCTGTCGCCAGCCCGGCGATAGACATGGACGCATTCTTGCGGGTCTCGGTCGCGGCGGCGAAGCACCGGCAAAGCCGTCGCCTGTCGGAGGCCGATTTCCAGCGAATGAGCCGTGAGCCCGGAACCCTGGTCCTGGATGCGCGCAGCGCGGTGAATTACCGGTTGCTGCACGTGAAAGGCGCGGTCAACCTGAGCTTCCCGGACCTCACCATCGACAGCCTTCAGCAGCTGATACCCGACAAGGCCCTGCGCATCCTGATCTACTGCAACAACAATTTTTCCGGCGCGGAAAAACCCTTTCCCAGCAAGCTGCCCAGCGCGTCGCTGAATCTTTCCACGTACGTTGCGCTTTACGACTACGGGTATCGAAATGTGTACGAACTGGCCCCCCGAGTGGACCTGAAGGACTCGGCGCTGGAATTCGAGTCGAGTCCTGCCGCCCCGGACTGAATCCGCGCACAAAAAAACGCCCCCGAAGGGGCGTTTTGTTTTTCGGTGAATCGCGGAATCTAGCCTTCGTCTTTCCAGCGACGCAGGCGGGCGGCGGCGTAGATCATGCCGGCGCCGATGGCCGCGCCGATCCAGGCGTTGAACGAGGCCAGCGTCTTCCAGCTTTGCACCACCAGGATGGTGAAATCGAACGAGTGGTTGTCGTGAACCTGCATGCCGCCTGAGGGATCCACGAAGCCGAACCATGAACCCGGCGCGATGCTGAGCAGGCCGCGGGCCACGATGTTCTTCCAGAACCACTCCAAGTCCCAGTTGAAATCGAACATCGCGTTGAACCATGCCAGCAGCACGCCAGTCAGCACCGGCACGCCCACTGCCCAGAGGAACACCTTGGTGCGTGCCCAGGCCGAGACCATCATCAGCCAGCCGACGGTCGGCAGGGCCCAGACCAGGTACACGGGCAGGATCGCCGCGATCTTGAAGGGTGCCAGGTAAGTGGCCGGCTGGGCGAACACGCCGGCCAGGTTCAAGCCGGTCATCGAGGCGCCGATCAGGGCCACCAGCAAGACCAGGATGCTGGTGATGATGCCAAAGGCGAGGGTGATCAGCGGAGCCGCCACCAGCGCCATCGCCAGCTTCGACAACACGGTTTCACCGTCGGACACGGGCAAGGACTTCCAGAACAGCACGCTGCGGTCCTTGCGCTCGTCGAACAGGGTGCCGAGGCTGAAGAAGAAGATCACTACTGCCATCACCATGAACAGGGGTGCCGACGCGGCGATGTAGCCCTGGCTGACGGCATTGATGATCTGCTCGTGCTGCTCGGGCTTGATCACGCCCGACAGGTTGGTGACCTGCTGGCCGTTGATGTTCATGCCGTGCTGGCTCTTCATCACGAGCCCGGCAACCGTTGACGCCAGGGTGCCCAGGACGATGATCGATCCGACCACCAGCGGGGTCCAGAAGAACCCGCCCTTGTGTTCCCAGAATTCGCGTTTGACCAGCCACTTCATCGTGTTCATGCGTAGGTTCCTTTCATCTTGGCCACGAACAGGTCGGCAACGCCAACGTTGCGGGTCTCGCCCAATGCCGCGACCTGTGCCCGCGGCACGCCGTCGAACAACATCACCGACTTGCCGAAAACCTGGCGCTCGTCGATCGGGTTCAGCGCTTTTGCAGCAGCGACGTTTTCAGCAGGCACCATTACTTCGACAAAGCGCTCGCTGATCTCGTCCATCGTTGCCGACAGGGTGATGCGGCCATCGCGGATGAACATCAGGTCGGTGAGGATGTGTTCGATCTCCTCGACCTGGTGCGTGGTGACAATGATCGTCTTCTGTTCGTCGAAGTAGTCTTCCAGCAGGTTCTGGTAGAACTGCTTGCGGTACAGGATGTCCAGGCCCAGGGTCGGCTCGTCCAGCACCAGCAGCTTCGCATCGATGGCCATCACCAGGGCAAGGTGCAATTGCACGATCATGCCCTTGGACATTTCCTTGACCTTCATCGAAGGCTTCAGCTTGGTGTTGGCCAGGTAACGCTCGGCCTTCTTGCGGTCGAACTTGGGATGCACGCCGGCGACGAAGTCCACCGCTTCGCTGACGCGGATCCAACGCGGCAGCACCGCCACGTCGGCGATGAAGCAGACGTTTTCCATCAGCTCGTCGCGATGGGTGCGCGGGTCGAGGCCCAGCACTTTCAATTCACCTTCAAAGGGAATCAAACCCAGCGCGGCTTTCAGCGTCGTGGTCTTGCCCGAACCGTTGGGACCGATCAGGCCGATGATACGACCGGCGGGGATTTCGAAACTGATGTTGTCCACGGCGACCGACTTGCCGTAGCGCTTGCTCAGGCCGCGTGCAGAAATGACGGCGCTCATTTGGCACCTCCCGCGCGCAGCAGCTGGTCAACATCCAAACCCAGGCGGGTGATGCGTTCAAGCATCGCCGGCCACTCTTCTTTCAGGAAACGCTCGCGTTCGCTGGCCAGCAGCTTCTCGCGCGCCCCGTCGGTCATGTACATGCCAAGTCCCCTTCGTTTTTCCACCAAAGCTTCGTCCGCCAGCTCCTGATAGGCGCGGGAGACGGTAATCGGGTTGAGCTGGTACTCGGCGGCGATTTGCCGGACCGAGGGCAGCGCATCGCCGGGCTTCAGGAGACCGTCGAGCATCATGCCGACGACGCGTTCCTTCAGCTGGCGATAAATGGGTGCGTTGTCACTCCAGGCGATGGACATCTCAACCCTCCCGGCGCGGCAGCAGCGGCGCGAAGGAATAGAAGGGCATCGACAACTGGCTGCGCATTCCGCGCACGCGCTGGCGGGCGGCCTGGAGTTCGTCTAGCTGGGCTTCGACGCCTGGCTTCTTGTAG
>JANNWV010000177.1:0-2411 GCA_031408815.1 Gammaproteobacteria bacterium | reverse complement strand
CTGGTTCCTCGCCTATAACATCTATGTCTGGGGCGGCCTCGCCGTCACGCCGACCATCGGCAAGCAACTGCGCGAGCAGGCCACGCTGCAAAGCCCCATTGCCGCAAGCTATCTCTTCCTCGGTCGCCATGCCGTGTCGGCCGCTGGGCTGGCCGAGCGTGCCAGGGTCAAGTCCGGGAAACTTTTTGCTGAAGAGATTGCCGACACCGAATCACTTCCCCAACTCATCCTCAACCGGTTCCTGGCCGCGCAATCGCCCTCGGCGAGGCTTGCCTACTACGGCGCGCCGCTCCTGCTGGTGTTGAGTCTCGTGCTACACGCGCGCCGCCCGAAACAGATCCGGAGCTTCGGTCGCCGGGATTGACGCGGCTTTGCAAACCTTGCCTGTAAAGCATATTCAACAGTCTTTCGGCACTTGACGAAGCTGTTGCAATGCAGCGTGACCTTGTGACGCAGCGCACGTTAGGTTCGCCGCCGGGTGATGGTTGTGTGATTTCCATCACGCGGTCCGGGTAGCGCATCTTCCCTGTTTTGCCATGAGTAGAGGTCGTTGCAACGGCCCCGCAGGGAATGGCGTTTGTGTGAAATCCGGAAGCAAGGCAAACGTTTGGCCGCAAATCGCGGCTACCGATCCACTTACCCCCGGGGATATCACCAAGTGATCAAGTCAAACCGCCGTTCGCTCACACTTGTCGCACTCTCGCCGCTCAGCCTGGCCCTCGCCATGGCATCGGCCCAAGCCGCTACCCGTACCGACCTGCATAACCAGAATGTTTCCCTGCTCAACAGCCAGTACAAGCTGGCCGCCGCGTCGGGCGCCCCGACCAACGCCCGCGATCGCCACGCCGAAATGCTCGGCCTGGACGCGGACTCCGCCCTCGTCGTCCTGACCCAGGGCACCGACAAGGACGGCACCCAGCACTTTCGTTACCAGCAAACCTTCCGCGGCGTCCCGGTCTGGGGAGAGCAGGTCATCGTCAGCCAGGACAAGTCCGGCAACGTCAAGAACCTGTTCGGTCGCATGGTTTCCGGCCTCGACAAGGAGCTGCCGGCCAATGCCGTGCTGGTCGGCAAGTCGCGCGCCGCCTCTGTCGCCAAGTCGCTGACGCTGGGCAACCGCGCTGCCGCGATGAAGATCGAGCGCGAAGAAACCCGCCAGGTGATCTTCGTTGGCGACGACAAGCGCGCCCGCATGGCTTACGTCGTGACGTTCTTCGCTGATGCGGCCGGCGGCGGCTCGCCGACCCGCCCGTTCGTCATCGTCGATGCGCAGAGCGGCAAGGTCCTCAAGCAATGGGAAGGCCTGACGCACGCCCTGGTCGGCACCGGTCCCGGCGGCAACATCAAGACGGGGCAGTACGAGTACGGCACCAACTTCGGCTACAACGACGTGACGCAAAGCGGCACGACGTGCACGATGAACAACACCAACGTGAAGACCGTCAACCTCAACGGCGGCACGACTGGAGCCACTGCGTTTTCCTACACCTGCCCGCGCAACACGGTGAAGACGATCAACGGCGGCTATTCGCCGCTCAATGACGCGCATTATTTCGGCGGCGTGATCTACAACATGTACAACGCCTACATCGGCAAGCCGCCGCTCACGTTCCAACTCGCGATGAAGGTGCACTACAGCACCAACTACGAGAATGCGTTCTGGGACGGCGCGGCGATGAGCTTCGGCGATGGTGCTACCACGTTCTATCCGCTGGTCAGCCTGGATGTGTCATCGCACGAGGTCTCGCACGGCTTCACCGAGCAGAACTCCAACCTGACGTATTCCGGCATGTCCGGCGGCATCAACGAGGCCTACTCCGACATGGCCGGCGAAGCCGCCGAGTACTTCATGAAGGGCACGAACGACTGGAAAGTCGGCGCGGAAATCTTCAAGGGCACCGGTGCACTGCGTTACATGAACAACCCGCCGCTCGATGGCAAGTCCATCGACAACGCCGCCAATTTCACCAGCAGCATGGACGTGCATTACTCCTCGGGCGTCTACAACAAGGCGTTCTACCTGTTGGCCACCAAGGCCGGCTGGAATACCCAGAAGGCCTTCCAGGCATTCGCACGCGCCAATGACCTGTACTGGACCGCGAGCAGCACCTTCAACCAGGGCGCCTGCGGCGTCGAGACCGCGACCACCGACCTGGGCTTCACCAAGGCGGATGTCACGGCGGCCTTCACCTCGGTGGGCGTCAGCTGCGCCACGACTCCGCCGCCGACTGGCGGAACGCTTACCAACGGGGTGGCGGTGACCGGCATCGGCGCCGCCGCTGGCCAGTCCGCCAACTACACGATGATCGTTCCGGCCGGCGCGACCGGGCTGAAGTTCGTGCAGGCCGGTGGCACGGGTGATTCGGACATGTACGTGAAGTTCGGCAGCGCGCCGACCGACACCGTCTATG
>JANNWV010000176.1:0-11715 GCA_031408815.1 Gammaproteobacteria bacterium | reverse complement strand
GGGCCGCGTTTGCTCCGCCCCCGCCCCACCGGGGCAACGCCCGCTCCCACAGAGAGCCTCGACCAACGCCGGGATGCCGTCCACCGCATGCGCATCGACGCCGCGGGCGCGCAAGGCTTCCAGCACGTTGCTGCCGGAGTTCAGTGAGACTTCGCGCTCACTGCTGCTGCCGCCCATCAGTACCGCGACGCGTCCAAACCCGCGCGGGTCGGTGACGATGCTCATTTTTCCACTCCTGTGAAACCGTGCACCGCAATCTGGTTGGCCACCTGGCCGATGTCGCCCGCGCCCATCACCAGCAGGATGTCGCCGTCCTTCAATACGTCGGCCAGCACCGGCGGCAAGGCCACGGCGTTGGCGACGACCACGGGGTCGATACGGCCGCGCGCGCGGATGGCGCGGGCGAGTGACTTGGAATCGGCGCCGACCACCGGCGCTTCACCGGCGGCATAGACTTCGGTCAACACGAGTGCATCCACGCCGGACAGCACCGAAGCGAATTCATCAAACAGGTCGCGCGTGCGGCTGTAGCGATGCGGTTGGAAGGCAACGACCAGGCGGCGGGTCGGCCAGCCACCGCGCGCGGCGGCGAAGACAGCTTCGAGTTCGCTGGGGTGATGGCCGTAGTCATCAACGACCAAGGCCATGCCGCGGCCGAAGTCGATTTCTCCCTTGACGTTGAAGCGACGACCGATGCCCTGGAATTTTTCCAGCGCGCGGCCGATGGCCTGCGGGTCCACGCCCAGTTGCCAGCCCACGGCCGCGGCGGCCAGGGAGTTCAGTACGTTGTGCCGGCCCGGCAAATTCAGGCGCACGTCTATGGGTGCGGTGTCGGGCAGGTGCAGCGTGTAGCACATGGTGGCGCCTTCCTGGCGCACGTCGGTGGCGCGCACATCGGCCTTGTCCGAGAAGCCGTAGCCCATCACGTGGCGCGGCATCTGTTCGGCCAGCAGGTTCACTTCGACATCGTCGATGCACAGGATGGCCAGCCCGTAGAACGGCAGGCGGTGCAGGAATTCGTTGAAGGCGGCCTTCACTCGGTTGAAGTCGCCGCCGTAGTTTTCCAGATGGTCAGCGTCGATATTCGTGACGACGGCGATCAGCGGGTTGAGGCGCAGGAAACTGCCGTCGCTTTCGTCGGCCTCGCCCACCAACCACTGGCCGGTGCCAAGGCGCGCATTGGCACCGGCGGAAAGCAGCTGGCCGCCGATGACGAAGGTCGGATCGAGCCCGCCTTCGGACAACACGCTCGCGGCCAACGAGGTGGTGGTGGTCTTGCCATGCGTGCCGGCAATGGCGATGCCGCGCTTGAGGCGCATCAGCTCGGCCAGCATTTCGGCGCGCGGCACGACCGGCACGCGCTTGTCGTGGGCGGCGACCAGTTCGGGGTTCTCCGGCTTGATGGCGCTGGAGATTACTACAACGTCGGCATTACCAATATTCTCCGCCGCATGGCCGCGATGCACGACCGCGCCCATCTGCGCGAGACGCCGCGTTACCACCGAGTCGGCCTGGTCGGAGCCGGACACCTGGTAGCCGAGCGTGACGAGAACTTCGGCGATGCCACTCATGCCGGCACCGCCGATGCCAACGAAATGTACGCGCGGGAAAGCGCGGGCCAGGTCGCCGCTACCCATCAAACGACGACGCATCATGCGCGTGCCTCCTGCAGTGCGATATCGGCGACGGCTTTCGCGGCGTCGGGGAATGAAGCGGCGCGAGCCGCTTCGGCGAGCGCAAGCAACTTCGCGCGATCTCCCGCGAGCGATGAAAGGCGATCACGCAGGGCGTTTTCGAGCTTGCCGTCCTGGCGCATCCAGGTGCCGCCGCCCGCTTCTTGCAGGAACTCCGCGTTGCGGGCCTGGTGGTCGTCCACCGCACCGGGAAACGGGATCAGGATGCTGCCCACGCCGGCGGCGCAGAGTTCGGCGACGGTGAGCGCGCCGGCGCGGCCGATTACCAGGTCGGCCCAACCATAGGCCGCGGCCATGTCGGTGATGAAGGCCTCGATGCTGGCGCTGACGCCGGCGTCGGAGTAGGCGCGGCGCGCTTCGTCGATCATCTTTTCGCCGCACTGGTGGCGGATCTCGAAAGCATGCGTGGCCTGCAGATGCGAGAGGACATGCGGCACGGTGGCGTTGATGGCGCGGGCGCCCTGGCTACCACCTAGCACGAGTAGGCGAATCGGCCCGCTGCGGTTGGCGAAGCGTTCCGCCGGCGGCGGCAGCGCGGAGATTTCCGGGCGCACCGGATTGCCGACGGTTTCATTCGGCACGCCGGGGAAGCTACCCGGGAAGCCGCACAGCACGCGCTTGGCGAAACGCGCCAGGATGCGATTGGTGAAACCGGGCGCACGATTTTGTTCGTGCACGATCAGCGGACGGCGCAGCAACCAGGCAGCCATGCCGCCCGGGCCGGCGGCAAAGCCACCGAAGCTGATGACTGCGCGCGGCTTCGCGCGACGCACCACACCGATCGCCTGCAACACCGAACGCATGACCACGAACGGTGCACCCAACTTACGGATGAAGCCCTTCCCGCGCAGGCCGCGCACGGCGATGGTTTCGATCGGGAACTGGTGGGCCGGCACCAGGCGCGTTTCCATGCCTCCGTCGGCACCGAGCCACAACACCGGCACGTGGCGGTCGCGCAGTGCGCGCGCCACGGCGAGGCCCGGGAAGATGTGGCCGCCGGTGCCGCCGGCGAGGATCATCACCGGTGATTCCATGGTGTTGGCGAGCACGGCGCTCATCGCTGATCCCTGAAGCGCGGCTCGATGCGGCTACGGCCACCGCTGCCACGCGAGACCGGCATGACCGCCGTCATCGGCGGCGGCACGTGGCGCGTGGAAGTATTCGACGGGCCGGCGACGTCGAAGTCCTCGCCTTCAGCGACGGCATCGCTGCGCGGCGCATCACCGCGCACGCGGGCCGCTTGGCGCCGTTCGGCGCGGTCGAGTTCGCAGCTGATGCGCAGCAACAGGCCGACCGCAGCGCAGGTCATCAACACGCTGGAGCCGCCGGAAGAAATCAGCGGCAGGGTCAGGCCCTTGGTCGGCAGGATGCCCATGTTGACGCCCATGGACACGAAGGCCTGCAGGCTGATCCACAGACCGATGCCGAACGCGCAGTAACCACCGAAGGGCAGGCGCATTTCCATGCAGCGCATGCCGATGCGCAACGCGCGCCAGGTGAACAGGGCGAACAACGTGATGACCACGCAGACGCCGAGGAAGCCGAGTTCTTCCGCGGTGACGGCAAAGATGAAGTCGGTATGCGCCTCGGGCAGGTAGTCGAGCTTGAGGATGCTGCCGCCGAGGCCGACGCCGGTCATGTCACCGCGGCCGATCGCAATCAGCGCCTGCACCAGTTGGTAACCGCTGTCGAGCGCATCGGCCCACGGATTGCTGAAGGACGTAAGCCGACGAACCCGATAAGGCTCCAGCATCACCACGAAGGACATCACGGCCAGCCCGGCCAGCGCCGGAATGGCAAGGTTGCGGATGCGTGCGCCACCCAGCCAGACCATGCCGCCGGTGATCGCGAACAACAGCATCGCCGAACCGAAATCGGGCTGGATCAGCAGCAGGCCGACCAGTCCGCCAGCCACCATCAAGGGCTTGAGCAATGCCTTCCAGCTGTCGCCGATGGCGTCGCGATGGCGCACGAGGTAGCTCGCCAGCCAGACGATCAGCATCAGCTTCACCGCTTCCACCATCTGGAAATTGGCCAGACCCAGGTTCAGCCAGCGGCGCGCGCCGTTCACGGTTTTGCCGATGCCGGGCAGGAACACCGCGATCAGGCCGATGAAGCACAGCAGCAACAGGAACTGCGAATGTTGTTCGATGCGCTTCATCTCGATGCGCATCAGGATCGAGCCGATGATGATGCCCATCGCCAGGAAGATCAGGTGCTTGGTGAGGTAATAGAACGGGCTGGCGCCGTTGCTCATCGCGTAGGGCATGGACGCCGAGGCGACCATCACCACGCCCAGGCCAGTCAGCGCCAGCGCGATGCAAAGCAGCCACGCGTCGAAGCGGCCTTCGAGCTCGTCGAAGCGCAGGGCTTGCGTTGCGCGGTCGCCGAGGAAGCCCATCAGCGCACCTTCAGGGTGGCGAGGCCCACCAGCACGAGGATTACCGACACGATCCAGAAGCGCACGATGACGCGCGGCTCCGGCCAACCCTTCAATTCGAAATGGTGATGAATGGGCGCCATCCGGAAGATGCGCTTGCCGGTGAGCTTGAACGACGCGACCTGGATCATCACCGACAGGGTTTCGATGACGAAGATGCCGCCCATCACCAGCAGGATGGCTTCCTGCCGCACGATGACGGCGATGCAACCGAGCGCCGCGCCGAGCGCGAGCGCGCCGATGTCGCCCATGAAGACCATGGCTGGATAAGTGTTGAACCACAGGAAGCCCAGGCCCGCGCCGGCGATGGCGGCACAGAAGATGCTCAGCTCGCCAGCCCCGGGGATGGCCGGAATCTGAAGGTACTGCGAGAACACGGCGTTACCGGAGGCATACGCGAACACGCCGAGTGCAGCCGCCACCAACACCGTCGGCATGATGGCCAGGCCGTCGAGGCCGTCGGTCAGGTTGACGGCGTTGGAGAAGCCGACGATCCAGAAATAAGCGAGTACCACGAAGCCCAGGCCCATCGGAACCGCGAAATTCTTCAGCAACGGCAGATACAGCGTGGTCGCGGCGGCGACATCGGCGGTGTAATACAGGAACAAGGCTGCGGCCAGGCCGAACAGCGATTGCAGCGCGTACTTGTGCCGCGACTTGATGCCGTTGGCATCGCGCCTGACGATCTTGATCCAGTCGTCATACCAGCCGATGGCGCCGAAGCTGATCAGCACGAACAACAGCACCCACACATAGCGGTTGCGCAGGTCGCCCCACAACAGGGTGGCGAGCGTGATGGTGAGAAGTATCAGCGCGCCACCCATGGTCGGCGTGCCGGCCTTGACGAAGTGCGTGGCCGGGCCATCGCTGCGGATCGGCTGGCCGCCGCCCTTCAGGCGTGCGAGGCGATCGATGACCCAAGGCCCGAGCATCAGGGTCAGCGCCAGCGCGGTGAGCGCACTGAGGATCGCCCGCATCGTGATGTAGTTGAACAACGCGAAGAAGCTCGCGAATTCCTGCATGATGCGCGCCAGTTCAAGCAGCATGCCCGGTTTCCCCTGGGTTGATGTCCAGCAATGCAGTCACGACCTTGTCCATCGCGCTCGAGCGCGAGCCCTTGATCAACACACGCAGTCCCCTGCCCCCGCGGATGCGCAGCCCTTCTTCGAGCGCATCCACCAGTTCTTTTTGTGAATTGAAATGTTCTGCGCCGGCGCCGAAGGCGCTGCTGGCCGCGCTGCTGATCTTGCCGACGGTCCACAGGCGCTTGATGCCGGCGGACTTGGCGTTCTCACCGATCTCGGCATGCATCCGCGAGGCGTCCTCGCCCAGTTCGGCCATGTCGCCCAACACCAGCCACGCATCGCCGCCGGACTGCGCCAGCGTGGCGATGGCGGCAAGCACGGACCCGGGGTTGGCGTTGTAACTGTCGTCAATGATGACCGCACCGTTGGCGAGTGCATGCGAAATCTGCCGACCCTTCACCGGCTCGGCGTTTTCCAGCCCCTGCACGATGGCGTCGAAACCGGCGCCCGCGGCCAGCGCCAAGGTGCTGGCGGCAAGCGCATTCATCACGTTGTGCGCGCCGGGCAGCGGCAGCACGATGTCGGCGCTGCCGGCCGGCGTGTACAGGAAGAAGCGCGAACCGGTCGCGTCGATGCGGATCCGGCTGGCATGCACGTCGGCGTCGTTCTCGATGCCGAAGCGGAAGCTACGTCGACTACCGACGATCTGCGCGAAGTACGGTGCAAAGGCGTCGTCGGCATTGATCACGGCCACGCCGTCATCCGGCAGGGCCTCGTAGATGGCGCCCTTGGTTTCGGCGATGCCGAACAGGCTGCCCAAGCGCTCGATGTGCGCGGGCGCGATGTTGTTCACCAGCGCCACTTGCGGCGGCGCGATGCTGGCAAGGTAAGCGATGTCGCCCGGCTTGCCGGCGCCCATTTCATAGATGGCGAACTGCGCGTCTTCCGGCGCATCAATGACGGCCAGCGGCAGGCCGATCTCGTTGTTGCGGTTGCCGGGATTGAAATAAGTGCGGCCGGCGCGCGACAGGATGGCCTGGGTGAGCATCTTCACCGAGGTCTTGCCGTTGCTGCCGGTCAGCGCAACGACGACGGCCGGGCGCTCCTTCTGGATGCCGGCGGCGAATTCGCCCAGGGCTTCCTGCGTGTCGGCGCACAGCACGCGCGGCAGCTCGGTGTCCACGTCGCGATGCAGCAGGAAGGCCGCAGCGCCGCGCGATTGCGCCTGCGAAACCATGTCGTGCGCGTCGAAATTCTCACCGCGCAGCGCAACGAACAAGGCGCCGGGCGCGATGGTACGGGAATCGGTGCTGACCGATTCGATGGTGACATCGTTGCCGAGGTGGCGGCCTTCGATCCACTTCGCGATTTGTGACAACAGGACCGGCCTCATCGCGGGCCCTCCTTGCCAGTTTGTGTCGCGGCATGGATCGCGTCGAGCGCGGCCTTGGCAACGGCAAGGTCGTCGAAGGCGTGCTTCACGCCGGCGATTTCCTGATAGGACTCGTGGCCTTTGCCGGCGATCAGCAGGATGTCGTTCGGGCCGGCACCCTTCAGCGCCTGGGCAATGGCGGCGGCGCGGTCGCGCTGCGCTTCGAATACCGCCGCTTCACTGAATCCCGCCACGATGTCGGCGACGATGGCGTCGCCGTCTTCGCTGCGCGGATTGTCGTCGGTGACGATGATGCGGTCGGCGTTGGCCTCGGCAATCGCGGCCATCTGCGGCCGCTTGCCGCGATCGCGATCACCACCGCAGCCGAACACGCAAGTCAGGTGGCCGGGCGTGTGTTCGCGCAGGCTGGTCAGCGCCTGCTCGAGGGCGTCGGGGGTGTGCGCGTAATCAACGACCACCAGCGGCTGGCCCCGGCGGCCGCCGACGCGGCTCATGCGGCCGTCCACCGGCGAGAGGTTCGGCAATACTTTCGCGACATAGGCCAGCGACCAGCCGAGGGCGCGCAGGCTGCCGGCAACGGCGAGCAGGTTGTCGATGTTGAAGCGGCCGAGCAACGGCGAAGCGATGGCGTGTGACTCGTTGCCTTCGACCAGGTTGAAGCGCAGGCCTTGCGGCGACAGTTCCGGCTTCTCGGCGCGCAGGACAGCCCCGGGCGCGCCACGCGAGCTGACGCCGATCCGGCGCACGTCGCTGGCGACGGTGTCGATCAGTTCCGCGCCGAAACCATCATCGAGGTTGACCACGACGGCCTGCAGCGTCGGCCACTGGAACAACTTCGCCTTGGCCTTGCCGTATTCAGCCATCGTCCCGTGGTAATCGAGATGATCGCGCGTGAGGTTGGTGAACACCGCGACGCGGAACGCCACTTCATCCACGCGGCCTTGTTCCAGCGCATGCGAGGAAACTTCCATCGCCACGTGGCTTGCGCCTTGCGCGCGCATGCGCGCCAGCAGGCGATGCACGGCGATGACGTCGGGTGTGGTGCGTTCACCGGCCTCGTGCTGGCCGTACAGGCCGGCGCCGAGCGTGCCGATGGTGCCGACCGTCTGGCCCTGCAGGCTGAGCGCCTGGGCGATCAGCTGCACGGTGGAGGTCTTGCCATTGGTGCCGGTGACACCGGTCATCGCCAGCGCGCGCGACGGCGACTGGTAGAAGCGATCGGCCAGCCTGCCCTGTTTGGCGCGCAGGTTTTCCACGCCGATCGCGTAGTCGGGAAGCTCGCTGCCTTCCGGCGCCGGGGTTTCGTAGAGGATCGCAGCGACTTTCGCAGCGCGCGCGGCATCGACGAAACGCAGGCCATGCGTGCTGGCGCCGGCGAGCGCGATGAAGGCGTCGCCTTCATGCAATTCGCGGCTGTCGGCAGACAGGCCGTGCAAGACCGGATTGAAGTCCGGGCGCAAGGCGGCCTCGCCTGCCAGCAGTTCGTTGAGCGGCGTCGTCATGGCTTCGGGGCGCGTGCTCACAGGCCCTCCGCCACGGCGGCAGCATCTGCGGCCGTCGGTGCGGCTGACGGTACGGCTGAAGGCACGGCTGTCGGTGCGGCGACGGCGGGCGCCTTCGGCGCATTCGATGCGTACCACTGCTCGACGTGGTCAGGCGGCACGTCCATCAGTCGCAGCGAGCCGTCCATGATGTTGTGGAACACCGGTGCCGACACCAGGCCGCCGTAATAGTCACGGCCGCGCGGATTGTTGATGACGACGACGGTTGCGAACTTCGGGCGGTCCAGCGGCACCACGCCGGCGAACACCGACACATAGCGCTTGGTGTATCCACCGCCGCTGGCGGTGCGCGCCGTGCCGGTCTTGCCGGCGACGTGGTAACCGGTGATGGCCGCCTTCTGCGCCGTGCCGCCGACTTCGGTGACGCTTTCGAGCATGTTGAGGATGTTGTGCGAGATGACCGGATCCATCGCCTGCCGACCTTCGCCCTGCCCGCCCTTGATGAAGGTGGGCGGCATCAGCTTGCCGCGATTGGCCAACGCTGCGTAGGCCTGTGCCAATTGCATGGGCGTCACCGAAATACCCATGCCGTAGGAAATGCTGCCGCGCCGCACCTGGCCCCAGGTGGCGGGCGGCGCCATCACGCCCGACGACTCGCCGGGAAATCCGGACTGCGAACTTTCGCCATAGCCAAAACGATTGAGCACGTCGTACAACTGCTCGCTGGTCATGCCCAGGCCGAGCTTGGCCGCGCCGATGTTGGACGAGGTGCTGAGCAGGTGCGTCAAGTCCACCGCGCCGTGGTCATGCACATCGCTGATGCGGTACTTGCCGAGCATCATCCAGCCCGGACTGGTCTGCACGATGGTATTCGGGTCCAGGCCTGCTTCCAGCGCTGCGGCCACGGTGAAGGGCTTCATCACCGACCCGGGCTCGACCACGTCGGTAACGGCGCGATTGCGATGTGCGCCTGGCGATGAAGCCTCGCGCGAATTGGGGTTGTAGGCCGGCTGGTTAACCATCGCCAGGATTTCGCCGGTGGGTACGTCGATGACGACGACCGAACCGCTGGCGGCGCCGCTCTCGATCAGCGCGGCCTTCAACTCGCGGTACGCCAGGTACTGGATGCGGCGGTCGATGGACAGCGTGATGTCCTTGCCCGGCTCGGCGGCGCGGATCAGGTCCACGTTCTCGACGATATGCCCACGGCGATCGCGGATGACGCGCTGCGCGCCGGGCTTGCCGGTGAGCCAGCTGTCGAACGCGAGTTCAAGGCCTTCCTGGCCGTGATCATCAATATTCGTGAAGCCCAGCACGTGCGCCATCACTTCGCCGTGCGGATAGAAGCGGCGGAACTCGCGCTGCTTGTACACGCCGGGAATACCGCGCTTGACCACGGCCTCGGCATCGTCGGGATTGATGCGGCGGCGCAGGAAGACGAATTCCTTGTCGGACCGTTGCGCGATGGATTCGGCTAGTACGTCCTGGGGAATGCCCAGCGCCTGCGCCAGTTCCGGAATGCGGTCGGCGTGCTTTAGCAATTCCTTCGGATTGGCCCAGACCGATTCCACCGGCGTGGACACGGCCAGCGGCTCGCCGTTGCGGTCCATGATCATGCCGCGCGAGGTCGGGATCGGTACTTCACGCAGGAAGCGCTGGTCGCCCTGGTGCTGGTAGAAGTCCTTGTTCAACAACTGCATCTGCGCAGCGCGGCCCACGAGCACGACGCCGCAGGCACCGAGCACACCGGCCAGCACCATCAGTCGCAGCTTCAGGTTGTAGGGACGGGCGCGGACTTTCATGGCTTGGCCACCACCAGTTCGGCCGACGCGGGGAAGATCATCCCGATCCGTTCTATCGCCACTTGTTCGATGCGATTGGTTTCGGCCCAGGTCGCTTGTTCAAGCTGCAGGCGGCTGAATTCGATATTGATCTCGTCGCGCTCGCGCACCAGGCGGGTCAGCTGCACGTAGGCCTGGCGATGCTCCTGGCGCGCGTACACGACCGCGATGCCGCTGCCGAGCACGGAGATGACCAGCAGGGCGAGGATGAAGTAGCGCAGGCTCACGAGTGCGCCTCCAGCTTTTCCGCGACCCGCAACACCGCGCTGCGCGAGCGCGGGTTGATCGCGATCTCTTCGTCGTCGGCATGCTGTGCGCCGCCGATGTCGCGCAGGGTCGGCGTGAAGGCCTCCGGTGCGGGCATGCGGCGATTGCCGGCCGGCGCCTTGGCGTGGCTGGCGATGAAGCGCTTGACGATGCGATCTTCCAGCGAGTGGAAGCTGATGACGGCGAGGCGGCCGCCCGGCTTCAGCCGCGAATAGGCCGCGTCAAGCCCGCACTCGAGGTCGTCGAGTTCGCGGTTGATGAAGATGCGGATGGCCTGGAAGCTGCGCGTGGCCGGATGGATCTTGCTGTCGCCGCGGCCGACCACGCGGGCGATCATCTCGGCCAGCTGCGTCGTGCGGCTAAACGGTGCGGTCTCGCGGTCCATCACGATGGCGGCGGCGATCTTGCGGCTGAGCTTTTCCTCACCGTAGGTCCACAGCACGTCGGCGATGTCGTGGGCGTTGGCGTGGGCGAGCCAATGCGCGGCGCTTTCGCCGCTGGTCGGGTCCATGCGCATGTCCAGCGGACCGTCGTTGCGGAAGCTGAAGCCGCGCTCGGCGACATCGAGTTGCGGGGACGACACGCCGAGGTCGAACAACACGCCGTCGAGGCCTGCTGCGGTTTCATCCCAGCCGGCGAGCGTGGCGAAGGATGCCTGCCGAACAGCGACGCGGGAGTCGCCGCCGAACAACTCGGCTGCACTCGCGATCGCCTCGGGATCCTTGTCCATCAGCAACAACCTTCCTGCCGGACCCAACTGGTCGAGCACGCCGCGTGCATGGCCACCACGACCGAACGTGCCATCCAAATACTTGCCATCCTTGAGCACCCGCAAGCCATCCATTACCTGCGTCAACATCACCGGAAGATGGCTGGGGTTCTGCGTTTCCGCAGTCGACCCGGCCACCACCGTTACAGCCTCAGGTCGAGCATGTCGTCGCTGACCTCGTCTTCGCCGATCGTCGATTGGATCTGCGTGAGGTGCGCCTGCTCGCTCCACAATTCGAATTTGTTGCCCATGCCCAACAGCACGGCCTTGCGACCGATGCCGGCGGTATTGCGATGGCTTTGCGGCAGCAACACGCGGCCACTGCCGTCGGGCTCGACCACGGTGGCCGCGCCGACCAGCTTCAGCTGCAGGTTGCGATGCACGCGCTTGGCGTTGGGCAGGGCGTTGACCTGGTCGCGGACTTTTTCCCAGGCCGACTCGGGGTACAGCCACAGGCAGCCCGACTCGTAGGGGTTGTAGGTAACGACCAGCCGGTTACCTCCACGCGCGACTTGCTCGCGGGCGGCGGTGGGAATCGCCAGCCGGCCCTTGTCGTCCACGGTAATCGCGGTCTCGCCCTGAAACATCCCCACCATTCCCCACAAAAAACCAGAAATTCCCTCGGAAGCCCACGTTAGTCCCACGTATGGGGGCTGTCAAGGAGATTTCACATGCATTTTCGTTAAGGGAATCAACAGTTTGCGCCACACTTCATAGAATGGTTTAAGAACCATTTGGGAAGTGTTGTTTCAGATCAACATTGTCCCAGAAGCGTGATGACCGG
>JANNWV010000175.1:0-2449 GCA_031408815.1 Gammaproteobacteria bacterium | reverse complement strand
GCCGGATGTCGACGAAGACCTGTACGGCGGTTTCGTTGGCAACAACGACCGCCGCACGCTGAATCGATTGCTTGGCATGAGTGCCGACAAGCTGGCTTCAGCACGCAACGGTTTCGACGATGCGCGGCTGGAGGAACTGGTGTTCCGCTACCGCGCGCGCAACTTTCCTCAGACACTTTCAGAGGCCGAGCAGACGCGTTGGGAAGCGCATCGCAGCGAGCGGTTGCACAAGGATGCTGGCGGTGGCTTCACGCTCCCGGCATTCTTCGACCGCATCGACACGCTCGCCGAATCGGCCGACGAGCGCGGGCAGGCGATTCTCGAAGCGCTGTACGACTACGCGGAACAGATTGCTCCGCCGCCGAACGCGTAAATTCTCTGGCGGCGTCTGCTGACCGCCGGACCGAAGGTATCGCATTTGAGTCTTCTGACGAACAGAACAAGGAGGCAGCATCTCGTTCGCCGCGGGTGGCAAGTGCATGCCGGGACGCCCTGAGTCTCGTCCTGTTGCACCGGCTTCCGAAGGATGCAGGCGCCGTAAGAGAATGGTTTGGTCAGACACCACTACCGACATTTTGATGGGCTCCACAAGCACCCCTTGCCCTCCGCGAGATAGGTGCTGTGCCCGCGGGGTCCGGGAGGAATGTCAGTGCCTGAAGCGACGATCCATGTGACGGCGTTTGCGCCGTACAAGCCAGACGGGAGTTTGATGTTGCCTTCGATCACAAAGGCGTTGTTCGGGACGAAACTTATTGAACTTGGGCTTGAAGGCGAACTTGCAGCCCGCCAGAGGCTCAAATCGTCGGCAGTCAACTGTCGAACTGCGCCGCGCGCGATCCAGTACTCAATGCCGGCGCGCCCGGTTGGGATCGCTAGATCCGGAGGTGGGGGCCGAACAACCGCCCATGCCGAACTCAGGTAGGGCTCCACGGTCCCGGGCGTAACTGGCACGCCATCGCGAGGCTTGAACGCTAGCGAGACCAGCGCGGCGCCTGGCCCGATATCTGTCATCTTTGGTGTACACGAGCGAGGCTGAATCGAGCGAATGCCCCAGAGAGCAAGGAGGGTTTCGCTGGCGCGAGTCCTGGGCACATGCGTGTATCGCGCAATCTCTTCTTCACTTTGTCGGTCCTTGATTCCGACGGTAGTGCCGCTGTAGCCTTCACCTTGCAGCCCCACGACCTCAAATCGAGTGTTCAACCTCGGTGTGGTTTCCCAGGCGATGCAAAGACTCTTGGGAAGATGCCCCCAAGCGCTGCTGACCGGCTCACCAACACACTCGCTGCTTTGGTCCTCCCGCAATGCCACGAAGAGCTTCTGGTTCAACGTGGCCTGCGGATCCACGATCGGTTCATATGGGATCTCAAGATATGCGATCCGGCCTTCCGACAATGCGCGGAGCGCGCCCAAGGCAAACGCTTGGCGTAAGGGATCGGTACCAAGAGGAATACCTGAGCTATAGGAATTTTCTGCAACGAAGTGCGATCGCCAGTAGAGGCCTTCGGTTGTCGCCTGAGTACTTGCAGCGAGGGTCAGCCCGGCTGATCTGCACTGAAATTCAAGCAAGACAGACTCGATCCACAGCGGTAGTGTCAGTGCGACCAGACCAATTGCTGACCAAGCCACACGGGATGTCGGCAACGGCCGGACGCGCAAAAGCGCCTGCGCCCCGTGGAACAACAGCAGTGCCGCACAGCCGATGATCGCGGCGAGCCACAAGTAGCCGAGAAGCGCAAGAGGGTGAATCATCGCCAACCTGAACGTCTGAGATTGCGCATTGCCGGCCTAGTTGGGGGTAGACCCGAGGGCGTGGCCAATGTCACTCGCCGTACAGGGTATCGGTCGACTCGGTACAACGCTGCGTCAACCGTGCTTGGCCTACGCACCGACCGTATCCGCCACTGCCTTGAACTCCTCGATCTGGTCGAAGTTCAGGTACTTGTAGATCTGCTCGCTGCTGGCCGCCAGCACGCCCACGCCGTCCATGTACTCGGCCCTGGTCGGGATGCGGCCCAGGCGTGAGCAGATGGCCGCGAGTTCGGCTGAGCCCAGATACACGTTCGCGTTCTTGCCGAGCCGGTTCGGAAAGTTGCGCGTGCTGGTGGAAAACACCGTCGCGCCTTCCTTCACCTGCGCCTGGTTGCCCATGCACAGGCTGCAGCCGGGCATTTCCATCCGCGCACCCGCCGTGCCGAGCACGCCGTAGTGGCCTTCCTCGCTCAACTGCTGTGCATCCATCTTCGTCGGCGGCGCGACCCACAGTTTCACCGGGATGTCGCGCTTGCCTTCGAGCAGCTTGCTCGCGGCCCGGAAGTGGCCGATGTTGGTCATGCAACTGCCGATGAACACTTCGTCGATGTGAACGCCAGCCACTTCGCTCAGCATCTTCACGTCGTCCGGGTCGTTCGGGCAGGCCAGGATGGGCTCGTGAACGTCGGCCAGGTCGATG
>JANNWV010000174.1:0-9073 GCA_031408815.1 Gammaproteobacteria bacterium | reverse complement strand
TGGAAATCCAGATAGGCGTGCGTGGATGCATGCCAGTAGCCCCATGCCATCGCGGCCGCCAGCACAATCGCCGGGACCAGCAGGATGCGTGTGCGGACTTTCACTTAAGGCCTGGCACTTTCGAAGCGCAGCGTGCCTGCTTCCTCGCCCGGCCCAGCGGGCTGGAAGCCGTTTCCAGCCAGCACCTTGATGGATGCGGGATTTTCGGTCGACGTGTGTGCGATGACGCGTACCACGTCCGGAAACGTGAAGGCATGCGCCACCAGGGTGCTCACGATTTCGCTCGCATAACCCTGGCGCTGCCATTCGGGCAACACCGAGTAACCGATTTCCACCGTGCCATCTTCGCCCGGTGGGCCGAAGTATCCGCCGGCGCCCACCAATTCGCGTGAGGCGCCATCACTGCCAGGGCCCAGCGCATACCAGCCGTACCAGCCTTCCACGCTTTCGCCGCCTTCCTCGAACCGCGACAGGAAAAATTCCATCGCGTCGCGGTCGTACTCGCCACTCGGCCACGCCGGCGACACGGTGGCGTCCAGCATCAGGCACAGCTTTTCCGGCGCATCGAGTTCGGTGCGAACGTGCGCGGCGGTGGAGGCCACCAATACCAAGCGCGACGATTCCAGGGTCTTCTTGGTTTTCACTGTCAGCCAATTCGATTTTCTTGAGACATTACCAGAAGGAGTCACTGTCACGCCCGGCGACTTCCTGCACGCAGCCCTCGGCGATCTTGCGAATCAAGGCTTCCGGCAGAGGTTCGTCGTAGCGGACCTGGATCATGTGTTCGGTCGCCTTGTATGGCCCGAGTTCCTTCCGGAATCGCGCCAGCACCTTTGCAGTCGGCACCAGGTTCAGGTGCGCCTTGAATGCGGAAAAGGCGAACACGAATCGGGGCTCGACGAAAAATGGATTACCCCACTTGATGGCCTCTTCGGCCTCGGGTGCGGCGGCGATGTACTCGGCAATGGTCTTCGGTCGTTTGGTTGCCATCAGCGGTGGCCTGTTTGATCGTTCCTGCCCGATCTCAGGGATAATGCCCCATCCCGTCCTTGGCCGCGCCCTCAATGAAAGTCCCCGCCGGCCTGCAGCCGCTCATCGATGACGGCGTCATCGACCAGGTGATCCGACCGCTGAAAAGTGGCAAGGAAGCAGCTGTCTATGTCGTGCGCTGCGGCGACGAGTTTCGCTGCGCCAAGGTTTACAAGGACATGGGCCAGCGCAGCTTCCAGGCGCGTGTGCAGTACCAGGAAGGTCGCAAGGTGCGTGGCAGCCGCCAGGCCCGGGCCATCGGCAAGGCCACCAAGTTCGGCCGCAAGGAACAGGAAGCCGCCTGGAAGAACACCGAGGTCGATGCGCTGTACCAGTTGTCGGCCGCCAGCGTGCGCGTGCCCAGGCCGTACGGTTATTTCAGCGGCGTGCTGGTGATGGAATTGATCACCGACAGCAGCGGGCACAGCGCGCCGCGCCTGGGCGAGGTGGAACTCGAACCCGCGCAGGCACGCGAATTCTTCGCCTATCTCGTGCGCCAGGTCGTGCGCATGCTCTGCATCGGACTGATCCACGGTGACCTGTCCGAATACAACGTGCTGGTCGATGAAAACGGCCCCGTCATCATCGACCTGCCGCAGGCGGTGAGCGCTGCGGGTAACAATAATGCGCGCACGATGCTGCTGCGCGACGTCAATAATGTCCGTGGCACGCTGGCGCGATTCGCGCCCGAGCTCGAGGGCCTGCACTACGGCGAGGAAATGTGGGCGCTGTTCGAGAAGGGCGAGCTGTTGCCGGAAACGCAACTCACCGGCGTGTTCCATTTCAGCGAAGCCATCGCCGACGTGGACGATGTGCTGATGTCCATCGAGGACGCACGCCAGGAAAACCTGATCCGCCAGCAGGGTCGCGAGGCCGCAGCCAACGAGGACTAGGCGGCCGCGTCGCGCCTGGTCATTTCGTCGCTAGCCCCTGATCACCGACGAAAGCTGCGGCGGCACCGTACGCGCCAGGCCTGCTTCCCGCAGATCGCCCCAATCAAGGAACGAGTCCGTTATCGCGTCGCGGATTTCCGCCGCCGCATCGGGCCGTGACGCGACTTCGCCCAGGAACTGCAGGATGGCCTTGGCACTGCCGGGCCGGGTTACGCACACGACGCCCAGGTGACCCAGCTGCAGGTTGATCAAGCCCTCGTCAAAAGCCAGGCCGTCGGACAAATGTCCCCATCGCGCGATCATGTCGCGACTGAAGGCGTCCGAGTCGTAAGGCGTTCCAGGCATAGAGGTTTCACCGCTGTCCCCGTCCCATCCTAACGCCACACCCGGCCTGTCGTGAAGAAGCCGCCTTTCGGCGGCTTCTCCATTTCCCTCGGGTGTTGAAGGACTTACTTCTTCACGCCCTTGTCCAGGCCACGACGCTTCAACAGCGGGCCAACGTCCGGCTCGCCACCGCTGAAGTTGCGGTACAGGCCCACGGCGTCCGCGCTGCCGCCACGCGACAGCAGCGTGTCGCGGAAGTGGTCGCCGTTCTTGCGGGTCAGGCCGCCGTTCTTCTTGAACCACTCCACGCTGCCGGCGTCCAGCACTTCGCTCCACAGATAGGCGTAGTAACCGGCCGAATAGCCGCCGCCCCAGATGTGCGAGAAGTAGGTGGTGCGGTAGCGCGGCGGAATCGGTGCGTAGTCCACGCCTTCCGACTTCAGCGCGGCGGCTTCGAACGCCAGTGCGTCGGTCGGGATCTGGTTCGGGGCCAGCTGGTGCCAACGCTGGTCGAGCAGGGCGGCCGCCAGGTATTCGGTGGTGGTGAAGCCCTGGTTGAACTTCGACGAGGCCTGCACCTTGTCCAGCAATGCCTTCGGCATCACTTCGCCGGTCTGGTAGTGCTTGGCGTAGTTCGGCAGGATGCTCGGCCAGTCGGCCCACATTTCATTGACTTGCGAGGGGTATTCGACGAAGTCACGCGGCACGTTGGTGCCCGAGAAGCGCGGGTACTTCACGTTCGAGAACATGCCGTGCAGCGCGTGGCCGAATTCGTGGAAGGCGGTGGTCACTTCGTCCCAAGTCAGCAAGGTTGGCTGGCCCGGCGATGGCTTCGGGATGTTGAGGTGCTGGCCGATCACCGGCTGCGTGCCCATCAGGGCCGACTGGCTCACGTACTCGTTCATCCATGCGCCGCCACGCTTGTTGCTGCGTGCATACCAGTCGATGTAAACGAGCGACAGCGTCTTGCCGTCCTTGTCGAACACTTCGAACACGCGCACGCCCGGGTCGTAAACCGGCAGTTCCTTGCGTTCCTTGAAGGTCAGACCGTACAACTGGTTGGCGGCGTAGAACACGCCGTTCTGCAGCACGCTGTCCATTTCCAGGTAGGGCTTGAGCTGCGATTCGTCGAAGTTGTAACGCGACGCGCGCACTTTCTCGGTGTAATACGCCCAGTCCCAGGCTTCCAGCTTGAAGCCGCCCTTTTCCTTGTCAATGATCGCCTGCATGTCGGCGGCCTCGACTTTCGCGTTGGCGACGGCAGCCGGCGCCAGGTCTGACAACAGCTTGTTCACGGCCGTGGTCGTCTTCGCGGTTTCATCTTCCAGCACGTAGGTGGCGTGGTTCGGATAGCCGAGCAGCACGGCGCGATCGGCGCGCAGCTTGGCGATCTTCAGGACCACGTCGCGATTGTCGAACTCGCCACCGTGGCTGCCACGCGTCACCGACGCGTCGTACAGGCGCTTGCGCAGCGCGCGATTCTTCAGCACCGCTTGCGGCGGCTGGCCGGAGGTATTCATCAGCGCCAGCACGTACTTGCCTTCCAGCTTGCGCGTCTTGGCCGCTTCAGCCGCTGCGTTGATCGCCGCTTCCGACATGCCGTCGAGTTCGGCCAGCGTATCCACGACAATCGCGGAGGCATTGGCTTCCTTCAGCACGTTCTGGCTGAAGGTGGTGGACAGGGTGGCGAGGTCGGAGTTGATGGACTTGAGCTTCACCTTGTCGGCGTCGCTGAGTTGCGCGCCAGCGCGCACGAAGTCGGTGTTGTAGCGCTCGAGCAGGCGAGCCGATTCGGCATCCAGGCCCAGGGTGGCGCGCGCATCGTACAAGGACTTCACGCGGGCATAGAGTTTTCCGTTCAACACGATCGCGTCGTTGTGTGCGGAAAGCTTCGGCGACATCTCGCGCTGGATGCCTTCCAGCGCATCGTTGGTGTTGGCGCCGGTCATGCTGAAGAAGGTGGCGGACACGCGGCTCAGCATCTGGCCGGTGCGCTCCATCGCAACGATGGTGTTGTCGAAGGTGGCGGCATCGGCCTGGTTGGCGATGGCATCTATTTCAAGCAACTGCTGGCGCATGCCTTCCTCAAAGGCCGGCACGTAGTGTTCGTTCTTGATCGTGTCGAAGGCCACGGCATGCAGGTACAGCGTGCTGGGCGAATAGAACGGATTGGACTTGATGTCGGGCGTGGCGGCGGGGGCGGTGGCAGCTTCAGCGGCGGATTCGGCCGGGGCGTCGGTCTTGGCAACGGTCTGGCAGCCGGGGGTGGCGGCCAGCGTCAGGCAGGCGGCAATGGCGAGAGCTAGGGGTTTGGAGGACATCGGGTTTCCCGTTTCAGGTCGGAAGTCAGGGGGTTGATCGGGGCGCGAGCGCAAGGCGCGGACACCGGCCGCGGGATGCTAGCCGGAACAGCCGCCGCCGGCACGTGCCGAAAGGCCCGGTCGGCTTGGGAAACTGCCCGACCGACCCGATAATGCACCCATGGACAGTGAACAAGAACAGAAGGGTTTCCAGTTTCCGGGCGTGTTCGAGATAACCGCCATGGGTCCGGCCAGCGCCGGCCTGGAACAGGTCATTCCGCATGAGTTGGCCGCCGCCGGGCTGACGGTGCTGCACGAAACCGTGCGCTCGCGCCCCTCCAGCGCCGGACGTTTCGTGTCGGTGTCGATCAGCTTCCAGGCCAATAGCCGCGCCGACTACGACACCGCGCACCTGGCCCTGCGCGGCCATCCGGAAGTGAAGTGGACCCTGTAAGCCCCGTGCAGCGGCCTCTTATCGTCCGGGAATTGGGCCGCCAGCCCTTCGAAACGGTCTGGCCGGCGATGGAAAAGCTGACCGACGCCCGCGACGAGGACGCCGATGACGAGCTGTGGCTGGTCGAGCACGATCCCGTCTTCACGCTGGGCCAGGCCGGCAAGCCCGAACACGTGCTGGCAGCCGGCGATATTCCCGTGGTCCGCACCAATCGCGGCGGGCAGGTCACCTACCACGGCCCCGGCCAGATCGTGGCCTACCCCTTGGTGGATCTGCGCCGGTTGAACATCGGTGTGCGCGAATTCGTCTGCCGCATCGAACAAGCACTGATAGATACCTTGGCGACCTGGAACATCAGCGCTGTGCGCCGCCCCGGCGCGCCCGGCGTGTACGTGGACGGCGCCAAGATCGGCGCGCTGGGCCTGCGCGTTCGCCATGGCTGCACGTTCCATGGTCTGGCCTTCAACGTGGCCATGGACCTGGAGCCGTTCTCCCGCATCAATCCCTGCGGCTACGAGGGATTGCAGGTGACCTCGGTGCTAAAATCCGGGGGGCCGGCGACACCAGATGAAGTCAAGCCGGTCTTGGTGGAAAAGCTGGCCGGGCAACTGAACGCACGGGTCGTTTTCGCATCCCCCGAACCCATCCCCGCCTGAGCCGAAGCGACCATGTCCGACACCGCCAGCAAGATCATTCCCATCACGGTGGTCGCGCCCCTTCAGGAAGGCGTGAAGCAACTGGGCGGCGACAAGATCGCGCGCAGCCCGGTGAAGTTCGATCAAAACGCGCCATTGCTGCGCAAGCCCAGTTGGATCCGCGTGCGCATCCCGGCCGGCAACGCGGTGGCGAAGCTCAAGAGCAAGCTGCGCGAGAACCGCCTCGTGACGGTTTGTGAAGAAGCCAGCTGCCCGAACATCCACGAGTGCTTCAGCCACGGCACCGCCACCTTCATGATTCTGGGCGAGGTTTGCACGCGGCGTTGCTCATTCTGCGACGTGGCCCACGGCCGGCCGAAGCCCCCCGATGCCACGGAGCCCGCCAATTTAGCGCGCACGATTGCGGATATGTCCCTGCGCTACGTGGTCGTCACCTCCGTGGATCGCGACGACCTGCGTGACGGCGGTGCCCAGCATTTCGCCGATTGCATCCGCGAAATCCGCGCCCTGTCGCCAAATATAAAGATCGAGATCCTGACCCCCGATTTCCGCGGCAAGGGCCGCATGGAGCGGGCGCTCGAGATCCTGGCCGTGTCGCCGCCGGATGTGTTCAACCACAACCTGGAAACGGTGCGCGAGTTGTATACCAACGTGCGCCCGGGCGCCGATTACGACTGGTCGCTGCAGCTGTTGCAGCAATTCAAGCGGCAACACCCCGGCCTGCCGACCAAGTCCGGCATCATGCTGGGCCTGGGCGAAAACCGTGAACAGGTCGAAGGTGCGATGCGGGATTTACGCGCCCATGACGTCGACATGATCACGATTGGGCAATATCTGCAGCCCACGCCGCACCACCATCCGGTCATCCGCTACTGGACGCCGGAGGAATTCAAGGAACTTGAGGTGCTGGGCTACGGTCTAGGCTTTACCCACGTGGCTTCGGGTCCGATGGTCCGTTCGTCCTACCACGCCGACCGAATGGCGGCTGAAGCTGGATTCGTTCAGGCCTAGGGCAGAACCTGTAAACCGGTACCATCGGCACAGGCACCCCATGCGTCATCAGCGCAAGCTGACCTTGTTTCCTGCGGTCCAAGAGTACCGACGAATGTTCAATCGCAACCTGCTGGTTTTTTCCGCCCTGCTGCCGCTGACCCTGGCTATCGCCGCGGCCAGTACGCCCGCGCCCGCCGCGAAGGCGCCTGCGTCCGCCATGGCCCCGACCCAGGCCCAGGCCGAAGCGACGACGCTGGTCTATGGCCTGCTGTCCGACAGCCGCTACGCGTACCGGCCGATGCCGCTGAATGACCAGTTGTCCGCCGACATCTTCCGTCGCTATATCGAAGCGCTGGACAACGACAAGTTGTTCTTCGTCAAAGCCGACATGGACCGTTTCGCGCCGTATCGCAGCACCCTCGACGATGCGATCAAGACGCAAAAGCTCGCCCCGGCGTACGACATCTTCAAGACCTACGCCAAACGCGTCGACGAGCGTTCCGCGTTCGCGCGCAGCTTGCTGGCCAAGCCCTTCGATTTTTCCGCGAAGGAAAGCTGGGCCTACGACCGCGAGAAAGCCAACTGGGCGCCCGACCAGGCCGCCCTGAATGAAATCTGGCGCAAGTACGTCAAGAACGACGTCCTCCGCCTCAAGCTTGCCGGCCGCAGCCAGGAAGAAATCCGCAAGACACTCGACAAGCGCTACGCCCAATTGGGATCACGCGTGCACGAGATGCGCGGCGACGACGTGTTCGAGTTCTTCATGAATGCGTACGCGACTTCCATCGATCCGCATACCAGCTACATGAGCCCGCGCAGCGCCGAAAACTTCGACATGCAGATGCGCCTGTCGCTGCAAGGCATTGGCGCGGTGTTGCAGCGCCAGGACGAGTTCGTGGTCATCCGCACCCTGGTGCCGGGTGGCCCGGCCGCGACCAGCGGCAAGATCAAGGTCGGCGACCGCGTGGTTGCCGTCGGCCAGGGCGACAAGGGCCCGATGACAGACGTGGTGGACTGGCGCATCGATGATGTCGTGGACCAGATCCGCGGCAACAAGGGCACCAAGGTACGCCTGGATGTGTTGCCGGCCGATTCCGGCATCGACGGTCCACACAAGATGGTTACTCTCGTGCGCGACACCATCAAGCTGGAAGAACAAGCCGCCAGCAAGTCGGTGATCGACGTGCAGGGCAAGAAGATCGGCGTCATCACGCTGCCGGGCTTCTACCTCGATTTCGAAGCCGCGCGTCGTGGCGATCCGAACGCACGTTCGGCCACCTCCGACACCGCCCGCCTGCTCGCCGAACTCAAGGCGCAGGGCGTGGATGGCGTGGTGATGGACCTGCGCGAGAACGGCGGTGGTTCGCTGGTGGAGGCGGTCGAATTGACGGGCCTGTTCATCGACCGCGGCCCCGTGGTGCAGGTGCGTGAATCCGGCGGCCGCGTGGCCGTGGAAAACGACGACCAGAGCGGCGTCGCCTGGGACGGCCCGCTGGCCGTGCTGGTGAATCGCTCGTCGGCATCGGCAGCTGAAATCTTCGCGGCCGCCATCCAGGATTATGGCCGCGGCCTGATCGTGGGCGAGCCGACCTTCGGCAAGGGCACCGTGCAAAACCTGATCCCGCTCGATCGCTGGCCGACCAAGGCCGCGCAACAGTACGGCCAGGTAAAGCTGACCATCGCGCAGTTCTTCCGCGTCGACGGCCAGACCACGCAGCATGCCGGCGTCGTTCCGGAGATCCAGTTCCCGGTGACGGTGGACGCGAGCGAGTTTGGTGAGAGCACCTTCGACAACGCCTTGCCGGCCACCCGCATCCAGACCGCGCCGCACAGCAACCTGGGCAACTTCAAGCCGATCGTGCCGCGCCTGAAGGCCCAGCACGACACGCGCATCGCCACTGACCGCGAGTTCAGCTGGTGGGCGCAGGATGTTGCTCAGTTCAAGGCCGACCGCGACCGCAAGGTCATTTCCTTGAATGAAGCCGAGCGCCGCATCGAACGCGACAAGGACCTCGCCAAGCGCAAGCAACGTTCCGCCGAGCGCAAGGCCCTGGGCCTGGTGTTGCCGGGCGGTCCGGAAGACGACGACGGCCTGCAGGCCGACGAGCGCAACGTGGCTCAGCAGGTTGCTGCCGAAGCCGCCGCCAAGAATCGCCCCGATCCGCTGTTGCGCGAGACGGCCGCCATCCTGGCCGACGCCATTGCCGCACTCAGCGGCGACGCCAAGCTGGCTGCGCTGGTGATGCCGGTGACGCACCAGGCGACTGTCTGGAGCGATTGACAGGCTCCGCATCGAATAAAAAAAGCCCGGGAAATTCCCGGGCTTTTTTATTGCATCAGACCGGTGTCAGGTGGGCTTTCGAAGCTGGCGTTCAAACAAGGCCGTCGTCAATTCCCAGGCCTGGTGTGCCGCTTTCTCGTCGT
>JANNWV010000173.1:0-2702 GCA_031408815.1 Gammaproteobacteria bacterium | reverse complement strand
CGATCAGGTCGATACCGATCCCTTGCAGGTTTTGGAGAACGATTGGGTCCGCGCGACTGCCGCCGCGGGCCCGGATGGTCGTGGTGACCTTCAAATCACCCCAGCTGGCGGCTAGGCGCGCGCGCTCCTGATCGTTACCAGCTTCGTACTCAAACACGTCGCGAATCTTGCCTGTCAAGTTCGCCCACAGCTGCTCAACCAGGCCCGTCGCATCGGCGCCAGGCGCCAAGGCATCCGGGTTCTCGGCCGCGTACGCGCTTCCGCTCAACTTCAAGGCGCTGACGCCCTCTTCAGCGAGTACAGCTTCCTTGTCCGGGTCGCCAACCGGTGCGAGCTCGAAGGCCGAGTGCGCTGCTGGCTGGCCTGCAACGCCGAGCAGGAGCCTGAGGTAGAGCGCTACCGATCCAAGGCGCATCCCATCGACCATCACGAGCAACTCATTGCCCTCGACAAGCACGAAGGCATCCGAGAGCTTGAACGCGCGATTATGTGGTGGTGCGTTGGCGTAATCCGTATCACCTTCCCCTGCGACCGTCAGCCCCATAGTGCTCATCGACTCCCCCGGCGCACCAGCACCGAGCGCCATGCGGATAAACCCTCGGTTCGGGACGACCTTCTGGCGGGTCTCCATGATGCCCAGGGCCGGAATCGGAACTTGGCTAGCCGTCACGCTGCGGTTGCGTAGCGCGCGCCGTACCATCGTCTCGAGGGAGAGGGCCGGCTCGGCGCCGACGTTGTAGGTGGCGCGCACGAAATGGATCCGCTTCCTGGCCTGTCTGCCCGGCATGGTCTAAACCCCTGGTGTCATGGACTGCGACCACGATGGTCGCACAGTAGACCCAACGGCTATTCCTGCCCCGGCAGGACTGCGTCTGGAGCCGCCAGAGCCTCTAGGACCGACCTCAAGGCCCGGTCTAGCCCGAAAAGTCTCGCGCCTTCACCAGAGCTGCTGCGTTGCGGGAGAAGGCATACATCGGATCGCCTCTGCCGTTGCGCCCGATGTATGTGATGAGCCGCAGCTGCAACAGCGTATCGATATCTGACTCCAGAAACTGTGGCTCGTCGATCGGGATGCTGCCCCCACCGGATCCATCAATCATCATGAGGTCGGTTCCACTGAGCGAACCCGACTTCAGAAACTTGCCCGCGCCGGCCGCGTAGAGCCGTTGCAGGATACCCATCGCTTGGGCGGACAGCTCGAGACCAGGATGCACGGCGCTGGCCAGCGGCTTGAAGAGCTCCAGTCCGGATGCCAGGCGCGCCAACTGCTCATCCAAGGAGCGCAGTTGCTCCCCAAGGCTCTTGCGATCCTCGAGCAGCAGGATCTTTACGCTGAGCAGCGTCGCGGCGTTCTGGTCCAGTGCCCGGATCACGTCCTGGTGTCGGTTCTCGGCGAGCCAGGCTTTGAAGTCCTCGACGGAAGCGGCCGCCGTGCCCTGCCGGGACGCGTTGAAGTCGGAGACCAAGCCGACCATGGTCGCGAAGGCCGTTGAGAGAGTGATCGGATCCATGCTGCCCCTCAGATGTCCCCTATGGCGACAGCCTATGTCGCCGAGCCCGTAGGCGCCACGTCCGGACTGCGGGTAAGTGTGCGGGTATACCCGCCGCCAAGGCCGCAAGACCCAGCACTGGCGCGGCCTGCACGGTTCTCTTCGAGTCCTCTCCTGGGCACCACTACATAGCTTCACCGGAAAACCCGCCTTGATGGCGGGTTTTTTGTTGCGCGCTGCGGCGAGACAGCGCCGCCGGGCCAACACTGTGATGCGTTGTCGCAAACGCGGACGCCGGACTTCGCCAGGCGTCGATGTTCATCGGCCATTTGGATTTGCACTGATAGCCTCGAAACAGGCTGAGTCGGCAGCGGCGACAAGAGCGCCTTGGCGGTGGACACCGCCCAATTCCCAGGCATCCAGGGACGAGGCCGCCATTCGCGCAGGCTTTCGCGCACGCCTCGCCTGGAAACCCATCGCGCAGTAGCCACGTCCTATACCCCCATCAGAGGAGGTAACACCCATGCGTACCAGAACCATCCTGTTGTCCCTGCTCGCCACCGTCGTGCTCGGTCCTGCCATCGCACTTGCCCAGTCACCGGTGGGCGCCCTGGCGGGCATCGCAAAGTCAGGCGATGTCGCCGTCATCCGAAACGTCGCCACCGGATTCACGCGTGAAGTCAAAGTCGACAAATCCGGGACGTACCAGATGCGCAATCTGTCTCCCGGCACCTTCGAGGTGACCATCCGTCATTCCGACGGAACCACCGAGGCGCCGAAGAAAGTGGACGTGCACCTGGGCACGACCTCGCGCGTCCTGTAAGCCGGCATGACCTCTGAAGCGCGGCCCTGACCAGGCTGCGCTTTTTTTCAGGCGAACGGATCGCGCAGGATCATGGTCGACTCGCGGCCCGGTCCGGTGGACACGATCGCCAGCGGGCAACCCACCAGCTCTTCCAGCGCGCGCAGGTAGGCGCGTGCCGCAGCGGGGAGCTTCGCGAATTCGGTGACGCCGGCGGTGGTTTCGGTCCAGCCGGGAAATTCCAGGTACACCGGCTCGCACTCGTCCCAGCCGGCGGCATCGAGCGGCGCGTACTCGGTCTGCTTGCCTCGATACTTGTAGGCGATGCACATTTTCAGCGACGGCATGCCATCGAGGATGTCGAGCTTGGTGATGCACAGACCCGAGATGCCATTGATGGCGACCGCGCG
>JANNWV010000172.1:0-2914 GCA_031408815.1 Gammaproteobacteria bacterium | reverse complement strand
ACGCGGCGCGGCAACCAACTGCCCGCAATACTCGCGCCGCTGACTCCACTTTTGTGTTGAACGGAGTACGAAAATCCGAGAGCAAAACCCTGCGCCTAACGCTTAGTAGAGCCCCGAAGTGGGGTGTTGCGCGGAGTATGGCGGGGGGGAAGTTTGGGATGCAAGGAAATCCTACCTTTTTTCAATGGGTTGGATGACGTTGGGGCGGGGGGATTGGGTGAACCATCGGTGTTATCGGACACTTGTGGGGCGGTATGACTTACACAACCAGAATGACCCCGGTAACGAAGGCGAAGTCTGGGTCGGGGAGGGAGCAGGTTGTCGGCGGGATCGGCCCGGAAGTACGCTTGTTGGATGCGGTTCGTGACCGTTGTCGCGTCAAGCATTACAGCAAGCGAACCGAGCACGCTTATTCGGGATGGATCAAACGGTTCATCTTGTTTCATGGCAAGCGACATCCCAAGGAGATGGGCGCGGGTGAAGTCGAGGCCTTCCTTACTCATCTCGCAGTGGTCGGGCAGGTGGCGGCGGGTACGCAGAACCAGGCGCTGTCGGCGTTATTGTTCCTTTACAAGGAAATCCTGCATATCGATCTGCCGTGGCTGGAGTCGGTTACGCGGGCCAAGCGTCCGCAACGGGTCCCGGTGGTGCTTTCCCAGCTCGAAATCCAATGGCTGTTGTCGCGCCTGGACGGGCGCGAATGGTTGATGGCCAGCATGTTGTATGGCACCGGGATGCGATTGATGGAGTGCGTGCGCTTGCGGGTGAAGGACGTGGACTTCGCGCGCAACGAGATCACCGTGCGAGACGGCAAGGGCGGGAAGGACCGCCACACGGTGCTTCCCGTCAGCCTGGTCGAGCCGATCATGCGGCAGATGGAAAAAGTGAGGGAGCTGCACCGCGAGGATCTCGGCGCGGGTTATGCCGGTGTCTATCTTCCGCACGCCCTGGCCCGGAAATACTTGAAGGCGCCGGTCGAGATTGGTTGGCAATATGTATTTCCGGCGTCCCATCGATCGAAGGATCCGCGGGACGGCGCCTTGCGCCGGCATCATATCGACGAGAAGGTCCTCCAACGCGCCGTGCGTTCTGCAGTGCAGGCGGCGGGAATCGCCAAGCCTGCGACCTGCCACACGCTTCGGCACTCGTTTGCGACCCACCTCATCGAGGCGGGCTATGACATCCGCACAGTGCAGGAGCTGCTGGGCCACTCCGATGTCGCGACGACCCAGATTTATACACACGTGCTGAATCGGGGCGGCAGTGGCGTCCTCAGCCCGCTGGACCGGGTGGCCAGCTTGCCGTTGGCGGGCCAACGGGGGACATTCTAGGCGCCTGAGAGTGCGCGCCATGCTTCCGAAATTCGACAGCGAAAAGTTTCGCTTCTGGGCCTTTGTGTCGACCGGGTGCTCTGGCCGCGCCCCATGGAAAGGCGGCCGGTGGCCGTGCCATGATGGCGGCGGGGCGCGCATCCAGTCGGGTCGATGCGCGGGAGCGGGGAAACGTCGTCGGGCATGGCTCGTGGCGCAGACACTACAGGGGAAGCACATGTCCGCACAAAGCGTTGGCTTGGGTTCGATGTTCGGCTGGATTCCGGGTGCTTTCAGGATGGTCGGCAAGAATGTCGGCGGGATGCTGATGGCAAGCCTGGTCTCGCTCGGGGTATTGGTGCTGATGTTGCTGCCCGTGATCATTGCGATGGCCGTATTCATGCCTGGATTGGCGGCAGCGGCGAGTGGTGGCGCGCCACCCACAGGAGCGGACGTGTTACCGATTCTGGTTGCCTATGGCGTGATGATGCTCATGTTCCTGGCGCTGTTTCCGCCTCTCATGATCGGCTGGTTCCGCGTTTGCCAGCGCATCGACCGCGGCGAACCCGTTCGTGGGCTCGATGTGCTCCGGCCTTACGCCGATGGCCAATTGTGGTTGCGCGCAATCCGCTTCGCCTTGCTCGCATTGCTGGTCTACCTCGGCGTTTTCGCACTGTTCGCGCTGGCCTTTGCTAATGTTCTCAGCGCGGTCATGCAGCAAGCCGCCGCGCAGCAGGCTGCCGCGCTGAGCGGTGCCAGCATTCCGGCCACCAGCCTGCCCAGCGGTTTCTTCCTGGCCTACGCCCTCATGATGGTCTTATCCCTGCTGCTGCAGGTCGCTTACATGCTGGGCTTCGCGGAGATTTCCCTGCGCCAGACCACGGCTCTGGAAGCTATGAAGCTTGCCGGCGTCGGCACCGCGCGCAACGCGGCCAAGCTGTTGCTGTTCTTCCTGTGCACGCTGTTTGTCTTGTTCGTGGGCGCATTCATCGTTGCACTGGTGCTGGCCCTGGTGATCGGCGGCCTGGCGCTGCTGAGCCCGACTGCGTCGATGGTGGCCGCTGTGCTGTTGTACCTGCCGGTGTTCCTACTGATGTACCCGCTGATGTTCGCCAGCCACTACCTGGTCTGGAAAAGCATGCTGGGCGGTGACCAGCTTGCCGGCCCCACCGGTGACCACGAGCAAGCGGCGCTGGTGGCCTGATCGCCACGACCCTCGCGCGCCAGCCCTGCTGCGGGCTGGACTAGTCCAGCGCGATGGTCTGCGCGTGTTCGCGGGTGGCGGCGAAGCTCAGGTCGGGCCAGCGTTCGGTGGTCAGCTGCAGGTTGACGCGGGTCGGTGCGAGGTAGACCAGTTCGCCGGCGGCGTCGATGCTCAGGTTGGTGGCGGCTTTTTCCTTGAACTCCTCGAGCTTCTTCGCCGGGCCGCGTACCCAGCGCGCAACCGAGACGCCGACCGGCTCGAAGATCGCGTCCACGCTGTATTCGTCCTTCAACCGATAGGCGACCACGTCGAACTGCAAGGTGCCGACGGCGCCCAATATCAGATCGTTGCTCATCATCGGGCGGAAGAACTGGGTAGCGCCTTCTTCCGACAATTGCGC
>JANNWV010000171.1:0-6925 GCA_031408815.1 Gammaproteobacteria bacterium | reverse complement strand
TCCGATTCGGCGAGGAAGCGGTAACTCGGATGCACGATCTCCAGGCCATGGCCGCTCGGTCGCGCCTCGCCAAAGCAGCGCAACCGGCGGCCCGGGATGAATTGCGCGGCCTGGGCTGAATTGAAATGAAAGAAGCGCAAGGCAAGCGTAGCCCGCGAGTCGTCGGCGATAGTCACGCGAAGCAGCGGGCGATAGCGAAAACCGCGCTCGACCGCTTCGACCCGACCCTCCACCTGCGCCGGCTGCCCAGGCACCAGTTCGCGGATCGGCGTCAGCGTCGTGCGGTCTTCATAACGGGTCGGCAGGTGCAACCACAGGTCCTGCACCTTGATGAGGCCGCGTGCCGCCAGTTTTTCGGCCAGCGCGGGCCCGACGCCCGGCAACTCCCGGACCGACGCCTCGCCGCTGGCCGCCAAGGCCGGGGCCGGCGTGCCTGGATTGGCCCGGCGACCCACTCAGTCGAACGCGAGGATGGCGTCCACCTCGACCCGCGCACCGCGCGGCAGGCCGGATACCTGGATGGTGGATCGCGCCGGGTAAGGCGCCGTGAAATAGTCGGCCATCACGGCATTCACCGCGGCGAAGTCGCCCAGGTCCATCAGGTAGATGCCGACGCGCACCACCTGGTCCAACGAGCCACCGGCGGCAGCGCAGACCGCAGACAAGTTGTCGAATACGCGGCGAGACTGGGTCGCGATGTCGCCCTCGACCAACTGACCGGTGGCGGGGTCGAGCGGGATCTGTCCCGACAGGAACACCTGGTTGCCGCTGCGCACGGCTTGCGAATATGGCCCGATGGCGGCGGGCGCACTGTCGGTGGCAATGGGTTGGCGAGGCATGGCGAACACTCTCGGGAAGGTGGGGTGAGTTTACGCTGGGGAGCGCCCTACAGGCGCTCCACGCCGTGCACCACGCCGAGCCGGCGTACGCGCCGGATCACGTCGGCCAGGTGCTTTCGATTGCGCACCTCGATGCCGAATTCCATGACGGAAATCTGCAGGTCGCGCTCGCGATATTCGACCGAGTCGATGTTGGAGTCGCTTTCGGCCACCGCTGCGGCAACCTGCGCCAGCACGCCCGGCTTGTTATCCACGTCCAGCTTCAGCGCCGCACGATAGTCGCCCTGCACGTAGCGGTCCCAGGCCATCGGTACGCAACGTTCGGGATGCTTGCGGTATTCGGCGACGTTCGGGCAATCGATCCGGTGCACCACCACGCCCTTGCCGGCGCTGATGTAGCCCATGATCTCGTCGCCGGGAATCGGATAGCAGCAGCGCGCGAAGCTGAGCACGCCGCGCTCGGTGCCGGTGATCAGGATCTGTTCGCTGCTGGTCGCGGTGCCATGGCGCAACGGCAATTCCGCCGAGCCTTGAACCAATACCTGCGCCACCAGCGCCGGCATGCGATTGCCCAGCGCGATGTCCGCCAGCAATTCCTCCAACCGGCGATAACGATGCTCGGCCAGGAACTGTTCGATGTTTTCCTGCGGCACGCGGTCCAGCGAGGTCTCGCGCGCTTCCAGTGCTCGATCGAGCATGCGATGGCCCAGATCCACCGCGTCCTCGTGCTCGAGCCGCTTCAGGAAGTGGCGGATGGCGGTGCGCGCCTTGCTCGACACCACGAACTCCAGCCACTGCGGGCCGGGCGTGGCCGATGGCGCGGTGATTATCTCGACCGTCTGTCCGCTGGCCAGCTTGCTGCGCAGGGGCACCAGCTTCTTGTCCACGCGCGCGGCCACCGCATGGTTGCCGACATCGGTGTGCACCGCGTAGGCGTAGTCAAGCGCAGTGGCATTGCGCGGCAAGGAAAAAATATCGCCCTTGGGCGTGAAGAGGTAAACCTCGTCGGGAAACAGGTCGACCTTGACGTTCTCCAGGAACTCCAGCGACGAACCCGCGGACTCCTGGCTGTCCATCAGGCTGCGCACCCAATCCTGCGCGCGCACCTGGGCGGTGTTCACGCCCTGCCCGATCGTCTTGTACAGCCAGTGCGCCGCAATGCCGCGCTCGGCGATGACATCCATCTCCTCGGTGCGGATCTGCACTTCCACCGGCGTGCCATAGGTGCCGAACAACACGGTATGCAGGCTCTGGTAACCGTTGGCCTTGGGGATGGCGACGAAATCCCGGAAGCGCGCATCCAGCGGCTTGAACAAGGAATGCACGGCGCCCAGCGCGATGTAGCACTGCATCAGCTTGGGCACCACCAGGCGGAACCCGAACACATCCATCACCTGGTCGAAGCTTTTGTTTTCCTGGCGCATCTTCTGGTAGATGCTCCACGGCGCCTTGACCCGGCTGACAAGGCGGAACGGCAGGCCCTCCTGCGCCAGGCGCTGGCAGATCTTGGCCTCGATGGTCGCCATGGCCTCGCGCCGCATCACCGGTTGCGCAGCGATGCGCTTGGCGATGGTCTTGTGCCGCAGCGGATGCAGGGCGCGAAAACCCATGTCCTGCAATTCGGCCTTGATCCGGTTCATGCCGAGCCGATGCGCGATGGGTGCGTAGATGTCGAGCGTCTCGCGGGCGATGCGCCGACGCGAATCCGGACTCATCGCATCGAGCGTTCGCATGTTGTGCAGGCGGTCGGCCAGCTTGATCAGGATGACGCGCAGGTCGCGCGACATCGCCAGCATCATCTTGCGAAAACTTTCCGCGTCCGCTTCCTGTCGATCGCGGAACTGGATCTTGTCGAGCTTGGTGACGCCATCCACCAGTTCCGCCACGGCTTCGCCGAACTCTTCCGAGATGGCGCTGCGCGGAAGGTCGGTGTCTTCAAGCGAGTCGTGGAGAATGGCCGCGCACAGGGTTTCGGTATCCATGCGCAATTCCGCGAGGATGCCGGCGACCGCAACGGGGTGGGTGATGTAGGCCTCGCCCGAGCGTCGGGTCTGCCCGGCGTGGGCAGCCGCGCCCACCTGGTAAGCCCGGCGCACCTTCAACACCTGCTCCTTGGTCAGGTAGTCAGCCAGCTTCACTTCAAGCGCACGCACCGCATCCGGACACGGGTCCGGATTGGGTTGCTTCGCGGCAGTGGGCTGGGTCAGGGACGACATGGGTCCAGACTACCCGCCCCTGCATGATGCTTCAATCAATTGGCCCGGAACGAAAAACGGCCCCGAAGGGCCGTTTGCATTTCGATCACGACATCGCGACAGATCAGTCGTCGCCGCCCTTGCTCAGGTCGTCGTCCACCACTTCGGCAGCGGCCCATTCCAGGGCTTCACGTTCAGCGCGCTCGCGCTCGATCTTCTCGACTTCGTCGATCAGGTTCTGGTCGATCTTGCGCGCGGCGATCTCGCGCAGGGCCATGACAGTCGGCTTGTCCTGGTGTTCGCTGTTGTCCAGGGTCGGCTCGACACCGGTCGCGAGCTGGCGGGCGCGCTTGGACGCCATCAACACGAGCTCGAAGCGGTTTTCGACGACGGACAGGCAATCTTCAACGGTAATGCGGGCCATACGGTCTCCAGGAGCGGTCGGGGCGGTCACGCCCTCTCGCAAAATCAACGGGTTACGCGGAACTGGGCATTATACGCGCCCGGGACGGGGCGGTTCAACCGGCGTACTCCATGGCCCGCTCAGGCGTCGCGCAGCAAGGCCTCAATCAACACTGCGTGGCGCGCCAGCTGGATCGGGGTGCGCAGGCGGCTGGCCAGGAAGATCGCCTGGATCTCGCGCACGGCCGTCTCGAAGTCGTCGTTGACCACCACGTAGTCGAACTCGCCGTGGTGGCTCATTTCCTCACGCGCGGCGGCCAAGCGCTGGGTGATGACCGCCTCGCTGTCCTGGCCGCGGCTGCGCATCCGGCTCTCGAGCGCCTGCCGCGACGGCGGCAGGATGAACACGCTGAGGGCGTCGGGCAGCTGCTTGCGGACTTGGCGGGCGCCCTGCCAGTCGATTTCCAGCAGCACGTCCATGCCCGTCGCGAGTTGCGGCTCGACCGACTGCCGCGCGGTTCCTTTGTAGTCGCCATGAACCAGCGCGTGCTCGAAGAAGTCGCCGGCAGCGATCATCCGCTGGAACTCGGCCGCGTCGATGAAGTGGTAATGCTGCGCGTGGCGTTCGCCCGGCCGCGCCGCGCGCGACGTATAGGAGACCGACAGCGCGATGCCGGGAGTCCGCTCCAGCACGGCATTGACCAGGCTCGACTTGCCGGCGCCCGAGGGCGCCGCGACGATGAAGAGGGTTCCGCGCATGCTCACTCCAGGTTCTGCACCTGTTCGCGCAACTGTTCGATCAACACCTTCAGGTCCACCGCGGCCTGCGTGGTGCGGGCATCCACCGACTTGGAGCCCAGCGTGTTTGCTTCGCGATTGAATTCCTGCATCAGGAAATCCAGGCGGCGGCCGACCGCTTCCGGCAGGCCGAGCACGCGCCGCGCCTCGGCGACATGGCTGCCCAGGCGGTCTAGCTCCTCGTCGACATCGATCTTCTGCAAGTTGAGCACGACTTCCTGCTCCAGCCGGCCGGGGTCGAGTGGCAGCTTCAGATCGGCCAGTCGGGTGTCGAGCTTGGCGCGAAGCGCCGAGCGTATTTCAGGCAGCCATTGCCGCACCTGGCCGGCGATCCGCTCGATGCCATCGATGCGCTCGCGCATCACTGCTGCCAGGTTACCGCCCTCGCGCTCACGCGCGGCGACGAATTCGACCAGCGTCTGCTCCAGCAGCGCAACAGCGTCGGCCTGCAGTCCGGCCTGGTCGAGCTCGGCCTCCTCCACCACGCCTGGATAGCGAAGCAGGTCGATGAAGTCGATGGTCATCCCGGGAAACTGGCCGTGGTGGCGTCGGGCCAGCAGCGCGAGCTGCTCGAGCAGTTCATTATTTACGGCCAGTGCCGTGCGCGCGCCCGGCGCGGCGCGCAGGCGGAAGTTGAGGTCCACCTTCCCGCGCGTCACCTTCAAAGCGACCCGCTCGCGAAATCCGGCCTCGATTGCGCGCAGTTCTTCCGGCGCACGCACCGAGAGCTCCAGGAAGCGGTGGTTGACCGAGCGCAGTTCGCAGCTCAGCTGGCCGCCCGTCGCGGCGCTTTCGCAGGCGGCGAACGCGGTCATGCTGCGAATCATGGCTGGCTTCCGATCACGGCGATCCGGGCTGGTCCGGGATGCGAATGGTAATCTAGCCGACCAGAATTTGTCGGAACCGCCATGACCCTCGCTTCCCGTCCCAGTGGCCGCGCCCCGGACCAGCTTCGCGACGTCCGCATCGAACGGCAGTTCACCAAGCATGCCGAAGGCTCGGTGCTGATCAGCTTTGGCGACACCCGCGTGCTCTGCACCGCCAGCGTGGAGAACCGCGTCCCGGGGTTCCTGCGCGGCAAAGGCGAGGGCTGGGTCACCGCCGAGTACGGCATGCTGCCGCGCTCCACCAACGAGCGCATGAATCGCGAAGCCGCCAGCGGCAAGCAGGGCGGCCGGACGTTGGAGATCCAGCGCCTAATCGGACGATCCCTGCGCGCCTGCGTGGATCGCCGCGCGCTCGGCGAGCGCAGCATCACCCTGGACTGCGATGTTCTGCAGGCCGACGGCGGCACCCGCACGGCGGCCATTACCGGCGCCTACGTTGCCTTGTGCGACGCCGTCTCGGTACTGCGCAAGCGCGGTGACCTGGCCCGCGACCCGATCCTGGGCGCGGTCGCCGCGATCTCGGTCGGTATCTACCAGGGCATGCCGGTGCTCGACCTCGATTACGCCGAGGACTCCAACTGCGATACCGACATGAATGTCGTGATGAACGACGGCGGCGGCTTCATCGAGTTGCAGGGTACGGCGGAAGGCCACGCGTTCCGCCGCGACGAGATGGATTCCATGCTGGTGCTCGCCGAGAAGGGCGTGGGCGAACTGGTCGCGATGCAGCGAGCTGCGCTCGGTCGATGAAACGGCTGGTCCTGGCCACTTCCAACGCCGGCAAGCTCGCTGAGATCCAGCCCCTGCTCGCCGACAGCGGAATCGCCCTGGTCGCCCAATCCGAACTGGACGTCGCTGACGCGATCGAGGACGGCAAGAGCTTCATCGAGAATGCTTTGCTGAAGGCGCGCCACGCCAGCGCGGCGACTGGCCTGCCGGCGCTGGCCGATGATTCAGGCCTGCTGGTGGACGCGCTTGGCGGCGCCCCAGGCCTGCTCAGCGCGCGCTACGCCGGTGCGCACGGTGACTCCGCCGGCAACATCCGCAAGCTGCTGGACGCGCTCCAGGGCGTTCCTGAATCCGCGCGCGCAGCCCGCTTCCATTGCTCGATCGTGCTGCTTCGGCACGCCGACGATCCGCAACCGTTGGTCGTCGAAGGCGTCTGGCACGGCCGGATCCTGGCGGCGCCGCGCGGCACGGGCGGATTCGGTTACGACCCGGTGTTCTTCGATACGGATCTGCATTCGAGCGCCGCCGAGTTGCCGGCCGAGCTGAAGAATCGCGTCAGCCATCGCGGCCAGGCGCTGCGGCAACTCGCGGAACGGATAGGACAATGGCTGCAGCCCTGATCCCGCCACCGTTGTCGCTGTACATCCACATCCCGTGGTGCGTGCGCAAATGCCCGTACTGCGATTTCAATTCGCACGAGCAACCCACCGCGCTGCCGGTCGACGATTACGTGGCGGCGCTGGTGGCGGACCTGGAACAGGACCTGCCACTGGTCTGGGGCCGCACCGTGCACAGCGTGTTCTTCGGCGGCGGCACGCCCAGCCTGTTTCCGCCCGAGGCGATCGCGCGAATTCTCGACGCAGCGTCGGCGCGGCTGCGCTTCGCGCCCTCGGCGGAAATCACCATGGAGTGCAACCCGGGAACCGCCGAGCATGGACGCTTCGAGGGCTATCTGGGCGCAGGCGTGAACCGGCTGTCGTTCGGGGTGCAGAGCTTCGACGACGGCTGCCTGTCGCGGCTGGGGCGCATCCACGACAGCCGCGAAGCCGAACACGCCGTCAAGCTTGCCCAGGAT
>JANNWV010000170.1:0-22079 GCA_031408815.1 Gammaproteobacteria bacterium | reverse complement strand
GTAGGCCTTGAAGGTGCCGCCGAAGCGCTCTGCACCCAACTTGGTCAGGGCGGCCGTCAAAGTCGTCTTGCCATGGTCCACGTGACCAATCGTGCCCACGTTGACGTGCGGCTTGGTGCGCTGGAACTTTTCCTTGGACATTGCGATTACCCGATGAATTCAAGTGGATGTCAGATCCGGCTCGCCAGGCGATCCGGGGGATATGGTGCTCATCACAGGAATCGAACCTGCGACCTCTTCCTTACCAAGGAAGTGCTCTACCGACTGAGCTAGATGAGCGATGGAGCGTGACGCGAAATCAGGATGCTGCTGATACGGTGGAACTCAATGGAGCGGAAGGAGGGAATCGAACCCTCGTAATCAGTTTGGAAAACTGATGTTCTACCATTGAACTACTCCCGCACTTCGAAGCCTGGAACGATCGCACTAACCTTTCAAAAACCTGGTGGAGGGAGGTGGATTCGAACCACCGAAGGCGTGAACCAGCAGATTTACAGTCTGCCCCCGTTGGCCGCTTGGGTATCCCTCCACAGAGAGCCCGTAATTTTGGCGGCCGGCGACCGAGTTGTCAACGACCTGATTAATCGGGGGATTTGGCTCTATACGTTGAATCGGAAGTGCAGCACGTCGCCTTCCTGAACCACGTAATCCTTGCCTTCGAGCCGCATGCGGCCTGCTTCGCGGCACCCCGCCTCGCCCTTGAACTTGATGAAGTCTTCGAAAGCAATCGTTTCGGCGCGGATGAAGCCCTTCTCGAAATCGGTATGGATGACCCCTGCGGCCTGCGGCGCGGTCGAACCCTTGTGCACCTGCCAGGCGCGGACTTCCTTGACCCCGGCGGTGAAGTAGGTCTGCATGCCCAGCAGCTTGTAACCGGCGCGAATGACCCGGTTCAGGCCGGGCTCGGACAAGCCCATCTCGGCCAGGAACTCGGCCCGGTCGGCGTCTTCGAGCTGAGCCATCTCTTCCTCGATGGCAGCACTGACGGGGACCACTTCAGCCCCTTCGGCCAGTGCACGAGCGCGCACCTTGTCCAGGAACGGGTTGTTCTCGAAGCCGTCTTCCAGCACGTTGGCGACGTACATCACTGGCTTAAGGGTGAGCAAGAAAAGGTCGCGGACCGCGGCCTTGTCCTCATCGGACAGTCCGAGGGCGCGGGCCGAGGTGCCCTGGTTGAGGCCGTCGCGCAGGCGCGTGAGAACCTCTTTCTTCACGATCGCCTCTTTATCGCCGACTCTTGCGGCCTTTTCGGCGCGGTTCAGCGCTTTTTCGACGGAGTCCAGGTCAGCCAGGCAGAGTTCGGTATCGATGATCTCGATGTCGCTGATCGGGTCGATGCGACCGGCGACATGGATGATGTCGCTGTTTTCGAAGCAGCGGACGACGTGGGCGATGGCGTCGACTTCGCGGATGTGGGCCAGGAACTTGTTACCCAAGCCCTCGCCGCGCGAGGCGCCTGCGACCAGGCCGGCGATGTCGACGAACTCGAACGAGGTGGGCAGGATCTTTTGCGGCTTGACGATCTCAGCCAGCTGGTTCAGCCGGGGATCGGGTACCGGCACGACACCGGTGTTGGGCTCGATCGTGCAAAACGGAAAGTTGGCCGCAGCGATGCCTGCCTTGGTCAACGCATTGAAAAGAGTGGACTTGCCGACGTTCGGCAGGCCGACGATGCCGCATTTGATACCCATGGGTGTCTATTGGTCCTTCGGGGTGTGCAGGCGCTTCATTGCCTCGTTGAATTCGCCTTCCACGGCCAGCGGCAGGACGTTGATGGCGTCATCCACGGCCCGGAGCAAGGACGCTTCATCGTCCTTGCCGGGGCGGCCAAGCACCCAGGGGGTGACCTTGTCCTTGTGGCCCGGATGGCCGATGCCCAGCCGCAGCCGGTGGAACCGGCCATGGCCAAGGTGCTGCATGGTGTCGCGCAAGCCGTTCTGTCCGCCGTGGCCGCCATCGAACTTGAGCCGGGCGCTGCCGGGCGGCAGGTCCAGTTCGTCGTGGGCGATCAGGCACTCTTCGGGCTCGATCTTCCAGTAACGCAGTGCCGCGGCGACCGAGCGACCGCTGAGGTTCATGAACGTTGCCGGCTTCAGCAGCCAGACGTTTTGCCCGGCCAGTTGGACCTTCGCGGTTTCGCCGTGCAGCTTCGACTCGAGACCGAAGCGTGCGCCGAGCTTTTCCGCCAGGGCATCAATAAACCAGAACCCGGCGTTGTGCCGGGTTCGGGCATGTTCAGGACCGGGATTACCCAGCCCGACGATGAGTCGCAAGCCTGCCATGCGCGGCAAAGTCCCATCCCGGCCCGCCCGAAGGCGCGCCGGGTGGAAGACTGCTTACTTCTTCTTCGGAGCCGGAGCCGCAGCTGCCGGTGCTGCCGCCTTGGCGGCCTTGGTCGAGGGAACCTCGGCCACGGCGGCTTCGGGCGCCACTTCCTCGACTTCCACGCGGGCGTGGCGGGCGATCACGACGGCGACGTCGTGTTCACGGCCGAGCTTGAGTTCCGGAAGCGATACGCCTTCCGGCAGCATGAGCTGGGAGAGATGGATGATGTCGCCCAGGGCCAGCGCGGACAGGTCCACTTCGATGAATTCCGGCAGGTCCTTGGGCAGGCAGCTGACGCGGATTTCGTTGAGCTCGTGCAGCACGACCACGCCGGCGGTCTTGCCAGCCGGGGAGACATCCTGGTTGAGGAAGTGCAGCGGGACGTTGAAGCGGATCGCGACGTTTTCGTCGATGCGCTGGAAGTCCAGGTGCAGGATCTGCTGCTTGAACGGATGGCGCTGCATGTCACGCAGCAGGACCTTCTGCGACGTGCCGTCGACCGACAGCTGCAGGATGGACGAGTAGAACCACTCGTTCTGGCTGGCGAGCCAGAGGGAGGTGTGCTCGAGCTGGACGTTTTCCGGGGCGGATTGCGCGCCGTAAACGATGGCCGGAACCTGGCCGCTGTGACGGAGGCGGCGGCTCGCACCTTTGCCTTCGACCTTGCGGCTGGTTGCCGTGATGTTGTGGGTTGCCATGATGAATTGCCTTCTATTGTGTTGCGCCGAATGGCGCGTTCCACGCAGCCCGCGACCAGGCGGCGTGTCGTTCCCGGATCGGGAATCGGGAATCGACCGCCGCCGTTTCGCGGCGACCGATTCCGGATGCCCGGCGTCGCCGGATCAATCCACGTACAGCGTACTTACCGACTCTCCCATCGCAATGCGACGGATGGTTTCTGCCAGCAGTTCCGCCACGCTGAGCTGGCGGATGCGCGAGCAGGCACGAGCCGCCGGCGTCAGCGGAATCGTGTCGGTCACCACCAGCTCGTCCAGCTGCGAGCCGCTGATGTTGTCGATCGCCGCGCCCGACAGCACCGGATGCGTACAGTAGGCAACGACCTTGGTCGCACCATGCTGCTTGAGCGCCGCTGCCGCCGCACACAGGGTGCCGGCGGTATCGACGATGTCGTCCACCAGCACGCAGGTCTTGCCGGCCACGTCGCCGATGATGTTCATCACCGTCGCCACGTTCGCCTTCGGACGACGCTTGTCGATGATGGCGAGGTCGGCATCGTCGAGGCGCTTGGCGATGGCGCGAGCACGAACCACACCGCCCACGTCCGGCGACACCACGATGATGTTGTCGGTGCCCTGGTTGCGCCAGATATCGGCCAGCAGCAAGGGCGAGGCATACACGTTGTCCACCGGCATATCGAAGAAACCCTGGATCTGGTCGGCATGCAGGTCGACGGTCAACACGCGGTCGGCATTGACGGCGGTGAACATCTTCGCAGCAACCTTGGCAGTGATCGGCACGCGCGCCGAGCGCGGGCGTCGATCCTGCCGGGCATAGCCGAAATACGGTACGACGGCGGTGACGATCGATGCCGACGCTCGCTTCAGCGCATCAATCAGAACCAGCAGTTCCATGAAATTTTCAGCCGTGGGCGCGGACGTCGACTGGATGACGAACACGTCCTGGCCACGCACGTTTTCCTCGATCTCGACCTGGACTTCGCCGTCGGAGAACTTACCCACCAGCGCCTTGCCCATGGGCACGCCGAGTTCGCGGCAGACCGCCTGTGCAAGCGGCCGGTTGGCGTTGCCACTGAAAACAAGAAGATTGTCGTTGCTCATGTGCGTCTTCTTGTCCTGTCCCTGTTTCATTGCAACGATGGCTGGGGCGGTAGGATTCGAACCTACGAAATGCCGGGATCAAAACCCGGTGCCTTAGGCCACTTGGCGACGCCCCAACATTCAATCAATCGAATCGATCCAACCGGTGCCATTTCGCGCCTTGGCCAGGGCATCAAGCAAGGGCGAGCGCTCAACTCCCGCAACCACCCTGGATTTCAGCGAAGCAGGCAATTTCGACTGCGTCTGCTTCGCTTCGAATTCAGAGTTGAAACGGACAAAACAACCGCTTCCGGTGCCGGTCAGGCAAGCCTGTCCGTATTGCGCCAACGCTGACAAACTGGCATCCACTGCCGGCGCGAGGCGTCGCAAGACGGGCTCGAAGGCATTGCCGAGCGCCGCTCCGGAAACGAAGTCGGCTATTGTCGCCGGGGCCGCATCCCGCGTCAATTCAGGGGCTTGGAACAATTCCCGGGTAGAAGCGCCCACACCGGGCTCCACCAGCAGATACCAGGCGGGCGGAAGATCAATCGGGGTGAGTCGTTCCCCGACCCCTTCCGCCCACGCATTCCTGCCGAAAATGAAGACAGGGATGTCGGCGCCCAGGCCCAGCCCGATCCGCGCCAGGGCCGCCGGGTCGAGGCCCGTGCCCCACATCTGGTTCAGCGCGACGAGCACCGTGGCTGCATCGGACGAACCGCCCCCGAAGCCGCCTCCGGCGGGAATGGACTTGTCGGCGAACAGGTCCGCGCCCTGCGAGGTGCCGGTGGCTTCCTGGAGGGCTCGCGCCGCTCTCGGCAGGAGGTCTTCAGACTCGGGGAAGGCAGCCGTATCCCCGCCGGCACGCAGGATGCGACCGTCATCTCGAACGCGGACGTGGACCACATCGCCCCAGTCGAGCAGCTGGAATACGGTTTGCAGCTCGTGATAACCGTCGCTTCGACGACTCGTGATCCGCAGGAACAGATTCAGCTTCGCGGGCGCCGGCCATCGGCTCCAGCCCGTGTCGCACCGCGTAATCAAGGCTGGCTCCAGCGTTCGATGACCAGGCGAACCGAGGCATCGGGCCGCTTCGCAAAGACCCGGACCGGCAAGGGCGTCGTGGCGTCGGTCCAACCACGATATTCGACCGCCCAGCCGGCCTGCCTCAGCGTGGCGGGCAGCCCACCGGGGTCGAATTCAAGGCCGGACGCCCCGGTCGATCGGGCGCCGCGAACCCAGGAGGCCATCGCAGACAACGGAATGCGCCAGCCCGTCGCTTCCCGGAGCATGGCCTCCGCGTCGGTGCCCTGCCGCAGACCGCCCTCCAGCCCGTCCAGGCTGACCACGCCGCCGACCTGGCGCAAACGCCATCCCTGCCCGGTGATCGGCGCGGAAAGCCTGATGTCGTAATCCGCCCCGTCCTGCTTCCATTCGATGCGGGCGTTGCCGGCATTTCCAGCGGAGCTGATGGCGAGGCGACCCGTGAAGGACCACGTGCGCTGGGTGGCAAGCGCTGATTCGCGCGCAGCCTGGACGGTCTCGTCTCCCTGCAAGCGAGGTCGGACCGGGGCCGGCGCGCACGCAGCGAGCAAGAGGCACAGCGACACGACGTACAGATACGCTACCGCTGGCCGACTGGCTGCAGCCCGCCATAGTGAAGCCCTGATTTGACAAGAATTGAGCTGGATCATCGGATTGGGGCGCAGGCGGCATAAAATGGTGGCTGGACTCGAAGGACCCCAGCGCCGCGAAGCTTACCCCATCGCTGCCGACGCCCATGCCCCTGATTGCCGTAGGCCTTAACCACCAGACAGCTCCACTGGCATTGCGCGAAAAGGTCGCGCTGGACGCGGCTGCCTTGCCGGCGGCCCTGTCCGAGCTGTCGCAGCTGGGTGGCGTGAAGGAGGCCGCCTTGCTGTCGACCTGCAACCGCACCGAGATCTACGCGCAAGTGGACGATGGCCAGGAAGCCGTCGTCGGACATTGGCTGGCTCGCCACCATGGGCTGGAGCCCGGAGCGATCGAAGGCTATCTTTACCGGCACGACGATGCGGAGGCCATGCGCCACCTGTTCCGGGTCGCCACGGGCCTCGACTCGATGATCCTGGGCGAGCCGCAGATCCTCGGCCAGGTAAAGGAAGCGTGGCAGGCCGCGCGGGATGCGCACAGCCTGCGCAGTCCGCTGGACCGCCTCTTCCAGCAGACGTTTGCCGTCGCCAAGCGCGTACGCACTGACACCCGCGTCGGCGCGCACCCTGTTTCGGTGGCGTTCGCCGCCGTTCGACTTGCACGCCAGATGTTCGCGCGACTCGACGAAGCCACCGTACTGCTGATTGGCGCGGGCGACACGATCGAACTCGCTGCGCGCCACTTGGTGGATGCGAAGGTGAAGCGCCTTCTGGTCGCCAACCGCACCCTGGAACACGCGCAGTCCCTCGCCACCCGGCACGGCGGTGTCGCCCTGCCGCTTTCCGAATTGGCCAGGCATCTTCCTGAAGCAGACATCGTGATCAGCGCGACGGCCAGTCGCCTGCCGGTGCTCGAGAAACCGGAAGTCGCCGCCGCGCTGAAGCGGCGCCGCCATCGCCCGATGTTCCTGCTCGATCTTGCCGTGCCGCGTGACATCGCTGCAGACGTGGCCGAACTCGCCGACATATACCTGTACACCGTGGACGATCTGGAACAGGTGATCGAGGGCAACAAGGCTTCGCGCCGGGAAGCCGCGCAACAAGCCGAGGCCATCATCGATATCCAGGTCGCGCACTACCTGACCTGGTGGCAGGCACAGGGCCGGCAGGATGCTTTGAAGCGCTTGCGCGCGGACGGCGCGATCGCTCGCGACGCAGCGCTTTCAAAAGCGCAGGAACAGCTCGCGCAAGGCGAAGATCCCTCGCAGGTAATGCAGCGACTCGCGCATCAGTTGACTAATCGCCTTCTGCACGCGCCGACCACTGCGCTGCGCCAGGCAGCGCTGGACGGCGACAGTGAATTGCTGCGCGCGGCCGAACGACTCTTCCAGGGCGATGATGACTCCGAACCTTCTGCGTAAGCTCGAAGCACTCGCCGAGCGGCATGAGGAGGTGGGCCGTCTGCTCGCCGACCCCGGCGTGATTTCGGACAACGCCCGGTTCCGCGCGCTGTCGCGCGAATATTCGCAACTCGAACCGGTCGCCAAGGCATTGGCCGAGCACGATCGCGCGCAGCACGACCTGGCCGAAGCGTTGAGCATGCGCGCGGATGCTGAACTCAGGGAACTGGCCGAGGCCGAAATCCCGGCCGCCCAAGCCCGTATTGCCGAACTCGAATCATCGCTGGGCCTGCTGCTGATTCCGCGTGATCCGCGCGATGAGGGAAACGTGTTCGTCGAGGTTCGCGCGGGCACGGGTGGTGACGAGGCGGCGATTTTCGCCGGCGACCTGTTCCGGATGTACGCACGCTACGCCGAACGAAATCGCTGGCCGCTGGAAATCCTGTCGTCGAGTCCGGGCGAACACGGCGGCTACAAGGAAATCGTCGCGCGCATCGAAGGCCGCGGCGCATTCTCGCGATTGAAGTTCGAGTCGGGCACGCATCGCGTCCAGCGCGTACCCGAAACTGAAGCGCAGGGCCGCATCCACACGTCTGCGGCCACCGTCGCGATCCTGCCCGATTACGAAGCAGTGGATGACGTGGAGATCAATCCCGCCGACTTGCGCATCGATACCTATCGTTCGTCCGGCGCAGGCGGACAGCACGTCAACAAGACCGAATCGGCCATCCGCATCACGCACATGCCCAGCGGCCTCGTTGTCGAAAACCAGACCGAACGGTCGCAACATGCCAACCGCGACAAGGCCATGAAGCGCCTCAAGGCATCGCTGCTCGAACAGCAGCGCGCCAAGGCCGAAGCGGAGACGGCGGCATCACGCCGGCTGCAAGTGGGCAGCGGCGACCGCAGCCAGCGCATCCGCACGTACAGCTTCCCGCAGGGGCGCATCACCGACCATCGTGTCGAGGGCCTGACCCTTTATCGCCTTCCGGAAATCCTGTCGGGCGACCTGGACGAACTGGTCGATCGACTGACCCGTGAGCACCAGGTGGATGAACTCAAGTTGCTGACCGAGGCTGCATGAAGACCGAATCCGCTTTCGTGCCGCTCCGACTTTGCGTCTTGACGGTTTCCGATTCCCGTACCGCCGTGGACGACAGTTCGGGTGATTACCTGGCCGGCGCGCTGGTCGAGGCGGGCCACGAATTGGCGGGGCGTGCGCTGTTGCCCGACAACCGATACCAGCTGCGCGCCTGCGTGTCGCAATGGATCGCCGATGGAACCGTCGATGGCGTCCTGGTTACCGGCGGAACCGGGTTCACCGGCCGTGATTCGACGCCAGAGGCGCTGCTGCCACTGCTGGACAAGGAAATGCCGGGCTTTGGCGAAATGTTCCGGGCGATCAGCTTCGACGAGATTGGCACTTCAACGATGCAATCACGCGCGTTCGCGGGGCTGGCGAACGGCACCTTCGTGTTCTGCCTGCCGGGCTCGACGTCGGCCTGCAGGACGGGCTGGGAGAAACTGATTTGCGCGCAACTCGACGCGCGGACGCGTCCGTGCAACCTGGCAAACCTGCGGCCTCGCCTTCGCGAGAGCTGACCTTTTCGAGACAGGAGATCCCGTGTCCAAGATCAAGAAAAAAGACTACGCCGAGGAACTGGAAAAACTGCAGATCGAGCTCGACCGCATGGCGCGGTGGTTGAAACAAACGGGCAAGCGCCTGGTGGTGTTGGTCGAAGGACGCGATACCGCCGGCAAGGGCGGCACAATCGCCGCCATCGCCGAGCGCATGAATCCACGGCAGTGCCGGACCGTCGCACTTTCCAAACCCAGCGAGCGCGAGCAATCGCAGTGGTATTTCCAGCGCTACCTCGAACACCTTCCCGCCGCCGGTGAAATCGTCCTGTTCGACCGCAGCTGGTACAACCGCGCGGGCGTCGAGAAGGTGATGGGATTCTGCACGCCGGCGCAGACGGCACAGTTCCTGAAACAGGCGCCCACCGTCGAAAAATCGCTGGTCGATGACGGCATCATCCTGTTCAAGTACTGGTTGGCCGTGGACCAGCAGGAACAGGAAGAACGATTCGCCGAGCGCGTGGCGGACCCGCTCAAGCGCTGGAAGCTGTCGCCCGTCGACATCAAGGCGCGCGAGAAGTACGCCGAGTACGGCAAGGCTCGCGACCAGATGATGGCGGCAACGCACACGCGCCATGCGCCCTGGACCATCGTGGACTTCAACAGCCAGAAACGCGGCCGTCTGAACCTGATTCGTGACATGCTCGACCGTCTGCCGGATCAAGAAGTGAAGGAGGAGGCGTTCGCCCTGCCGCCACTGAAATCCAGGATCGGCAAGGAACGCTACGCCGGACCGGTCAAACCCATCGCCGGCAAGTACTGAGCCAGGGATCGCCTGTCGTTCGACGACCGGCTATCAGATTATTTCGAATCCCGGCGGCGCCGCGTCGACGGCGATGTCTTCGCGAATCACCTTGGAAACACTTGCCAGCGGCGGGCCAATCGCGAGCCAGGCCTGCAACTTGGCCAGCGAGTCGTCGTCGCCGTAAGCCAGCACGCGAACATTGCCGTCGGACAGGTTGCGCGCCTCGCCGCAAAGCCCGAGCTGCAAAGCCTGCTCGCGCGTTGCGGCGCGAAACCACACGCCCTGCACTCTCCCGCGGACGATGAATCGAGCCGCCTTCATGCTGCCGGCGGAGCCTTGGCGGCGGCGTCCTCGATTTCAGAGGACAGTTGTTCGGACGTGACAGGACCGAGGTGCCGCGCCGCGACTTTTCCGTCGGGTGCGATCAGGTAGGTCATCGGCAATCCCCTGGGAGTGTCGAAGTCCGCGGGCGGGTTGTAGACGTCGATCAGCGCAATGGGATACGACATGGGATGGTCCTTCAGGAACGCCTCCATGTCGGCGCGCTCGATTTCCTCGTACGCCAGCCCGATCACGATGACGTCTTCCCGGGCCTTGTCCATCGCATCCAGGTCGGGGATTTCCTTCAGGCATGGATTGCACCAGGTCGCCCAGAAATTCACTACCACCCATTTGCCGCGGTGCGCCGCCAGGTTGAAATCCTGGCCGTCGAAAGTCTTCACCGTGAGCTTGGGATAGTCGGGCTTGGGCGCGTCTTCGGCGCCCGCCTTTTGCGCCGGCGCGGCGGCAACAACGGGAGCGGCTGCGGGGGCCGCTGGCGCCGCTGCAGTTGGCGGCGATGCAGGTTCTGGCGTGCAGGCCGAGAGCAGGCAGATGGCACTGGCAAGGGCGACCGCGTTTCGCAAATTCATGGTTTTCTATCCTTTCCGACATGGGTTTCCAGGAAGCTTCCGACGCTTCGCTCCAGCGGCGCCTTCAGCGGTTGCCGAAGATGGTCGAGCGCGGACATGGAAGCACGCCCCATCGCATCCTGTCGTGAAGGCAGTTCCAACTCATCGATTGGAATGCGCAGGCGCATGCCTTCGTAGATTTCGCCGAGAGGCACCTTGTCCAAGTCGCGCGACAGCAGCCAGGCACCCGACTCCGACCTCTGGATGATGTTCATTTCACACAATGCAGAAATCATCTGCTGCAGCAACTCGTCGGTGAAGCTGGGCTCGCGCTGCTTGATTTGCGCCAGGTGCAGGCCCTGGCCGTCGCGCCGCACTTCCTCGAACCGCCCTAGCAGGCGCATTACAGCGTAGATTTCGGCGCCCGGGCTCAGGCGCAGCGCACGCGGCTGGTATCGGAATGACGCGAGCGACGCGGCAAGCGAGGCGCCCAGCAATACAACCAGCCAGCTGGTATAGACCCAGATAAGGAAGATCGGGATGACGGCGAGCGCGCCGTAGAGTTGTTCGAAGGACGCGTTGCGAAGATAGATTGCCAGCGCCCACTTCAGCCACTCGAACAGGATCGTGGCGAGCAGTCCGCCTGCCATCGCGAATCGCAAGGCCACGGTGCGATGCGGAATCAACCAGTAGGCCGCGGTAAAGGCGAGAAATTCGAGCGCATGGGGAAGGAATCGCAACAGGCGGTCGCTCAGGTCACGCGCTTCCACGCCTGCCAGCGCGGGGATGGAGAATAATGCGGAAGTGGCAGCCAGAGCCGCCACGGCGATCACGGACCCAAGGGTGAGTAGCGTCCAGTACATCAGAAAGCGGGTGAGTTTCGGTCGCGCCGACGGCACCCGCCAGATCCGGTTGAAGGCCTGCTCGATGCTCCACATGGTCAACAGGACAGACGCCAGCAATGCGACCACGCCGGTGCTGGACAACTCGACGGCGCTTTGGGCGAAACCCTGCAGGTACTGCTGCACCGAACGTGCCGACGATGGCACGAAGTTCGCAAACAGGAACTCGGTGATCCGGTCACTCCAGACCTGGAATTCCGGAAAGGCCGACAGCACGGCGAACACCACCGCCGAAAACGGCACAAGCGCAAACATGGTCGTATACGCCAAGGCGCCCGCCGACTCGAAACAGCGGTCGTCGACGAAGCGATTCAGCAGGAACCGGCTGAACAAGGTGATCCGCTCGCGGTCTACGAGCGAGATCCAGCGGCGCAGCCGTTTCCATGGCGATGTCATTGCTTCCATGGGCAAAGGGTAGCGCAGGCCGGACGGGTATGCCGCATCACGCCGCATCGGCTACGCTTGCCGATTCAGGAGCGATCATGCCCGACATCCTCATCCTCTATTACAGCCGGACAGGCTCCGTCGCCCAACTTGCGCGCCAGGTGGCCCGCGGCGTTGAAGAGGCCGGGGCCACGGCGCGCCTGCGCACGGTGCCTCCCGTCACGGCGGTAACCCAGCCCCCGGCTGCGGCAGTGCCCGAGGATGGTCCGCCCTACGTGGAAAAGAAGGACCTGGCCGAGTGCGCAGGCCTGTTGCTGGGCAGCCCGACCCGCTTCGGCAACATGGCGGCGCCGCTCAAGCATTTCCTGGACAGCCTGGGGGCGGATTGGGTCAGCGGGACACTGGTCGGAAAGCCGGCCGGGGTGTTCACCTCGACCTCGACCATGCACGGTGGGCAGGAGTCCACCCTTCTGTCGATGATGTTGCCGTTGTTGCATCACGGCGCCGTCATCGTCGGCATACCCTTCACCGAGCCCTTGCTCAACTCGACGACAAGCGGCGGCACGCCTTACGGCGCCAGCCATGTGTCTGGGGTGGACGGACAGCGGAATTTGACGGACGACGAGAAGCAACTGGCGCGCGCGCTGGGCAGGCGCGTGGCGGACATCGCCGGCAGGCTGGCCCGATGAACGGCACGGCGAGCAACTCCTACAGCCAATCCACGCGCGCCACTTTCGCCGCCGTGATGGCACTGTTCGCGCTGCAATGGCTGTGGCACGGCGCGCTGTTTCCTTCCGCAGGCCAGACCTGGTACTGGCTCCCGATCGTCTTCAGCCTGCCTCCGGCCTTGCTTGCGCTGGCCCTGTGGCTTCGGCGAGCGTCCGCACGATACTGGTCAGGCGTCATCGCCCTGCTCTACTTCTGCCATGGCATCACCGAAGCCTGGACGGTGGAGGTGGCCCGAAGCCTGGCGCTGGCTGAAGTGGCGCTGTCGGTGGCGATCATCCTCGCCGCCAACTGGGTCGGACTGACCGCCCGTTTCAAGCGACGGGACCCGGCGCCGCCGAACGTATAATCCATGCTCGCAATCTGACGGACGCCGACCATGGAAGAACTGTTGATCGTTACCACCGGGGGCACCATCGACAAGGTGTACTTCGACGACAAGTCCGACTTCCAGGTGGGCGAGCCGCAGATCGGCCGTATCCTTCAGGAACTCGGCGTCGCCTTCCGCTTCAGCGTGATCGGTTTGCTGCGCAAGGACAGCCTGCATATCAACCAGGACGATCGCGAACTGCTGCGCGCCGCGATTGCCGCGCAGCCGATGACGCATGTGCTGGTGACCCACGGCACGGACACCATGGTCGAAACCGCCCGGGTGCTGGCGACCGTGCCGGACAAAACCATCGTCCTGACCGGCGCCCTGAATCCGGCGCGTTTTCGCGGCTCGGATGCAGAGTTCAACATTGGCACGGCGGTTGGCGCGGTCCAGTCACTACCCCCAGGCGTCTACATCGCCATGAATGGTCGGATATGGGATCCGCTTAAGGTGCGCAAGAACGTCGCCGCGAATCGGTTCGAAGCGGCGAGCTGATCGCAACGATTGGCGCGGGAGCGCGACAGCCGCGCAGGACAGGCACAAAAAAACGCCCGGCAAGCCGGGCGTTTTTCCTGGGTGTCGCACTGGACTCAGTAGGTGCCGGTCAGGTTGAGGAACCAACCTTTGTGGTCATAGTCGAGATCGGCGAGGTTGTCGCTGAACTCGGTGAAGTTGTAACCCAGGCCAACGCGGAAGTTGTCACCGACGTGACGGTCCAAGCCGATCAGCCAGCCGTGACGTTCGCTGTCGTTCTGGTCCACGCTCAACCAGCGATACTCGACCAGCGCGTCCCACTTGTACATCAGCTCGTAACGCGCCTGGAAGGCCGCGAAATCCGCCGTGCTGTCGAACCAGGGACCGGTATCGCGGGCGATGCGGGCCTGGCCGTTGCGGTGGGCCAGTTTGCCTGCGACTTCCCATTCCTTGTTAAGGCGATAGATGCCTTCCAGGGAAACGATCTTCGAACGCTGGTCGTATTCGGACAGGGAGTCCTGGCCGAAGCTGCTCAGGTCGTAGAGGTAGGTGAACTTGCCGAGGACCTGCAGGCGATCGTTCTTGACCGGGCGATAGGCGAAACCGACATTGCCTTCAATGAACTTGGCGTTGGCGATCGGATCGTAACGGTCGTCGGTATCGCTCCAGTTCAGGCGCGCTGCAATGCGCCAGTCCGGATTGACCTTGAACATCAAGCGGCTGGAACTGACCCACTGCGTGCGTTCTTCCGAACCGCTGTCGTTGCGATACTCGAGCTTGCTGTTCCACTGGCTGGTGGGCGAGGTGTGGCCAGCATTCACGCTGATCGCACGGCGGTCGACGCTGTAGCCGTATGCATGATCGTTGCTGCTGACGTTGCCCTTACTCGGCGCCACGTCATCGCTGCCGCCATCATACCCGATCGACTCCAGTTCGCCCTTCTGCAAGGTGAAACCGACATTCCAGCCTTCACGCGGATAGAAATCCATGCCGAAGGTGTGGGCAATGCCGCTTTCGCCGCGCGTCTTGAGGAACTGGCTCTCGTTGAACATGTTGACCTGGTTCGAGATGCGCCAGCGCTGCCCCATCGTCAGGCCGGTGGGCTGGGTACGACCAAACAACGGATCGCCCGCGGTGGTGTCGGTCGAGTACGTATAGCCGGCATACAGTGTATGCAGCGGCGTCAGCATGTACTCGGCATTGACCGTGGCGGAGTTGCCGCGATCGCCGTGGCTGATTTCCGCACCGAAGGATGACAGGTTGCCGAACAGGTAGCGGGCACCCAGGGTATAGGCGTCGTTTTCGGCATAGTCGCCATTGTCATCATCCAGCGTGAACTGGGCGATGCCATAGACATCTAGCGCCGAGCCGAAGCGGTGGCTGTACTTCACTGCTGCAAGCGTGCCGGTGCCGGAACCGTAGTAGTGGCTTTCAGTGATGTAGCGCAACTCACCGATCAGGCGGTTGTTTTCGCCAATTCGCCATTCGACCAATACCTGGCCCTGCTCGAGGCTTTCGTCTCCGCGCTCGGCATCGCTGTAACGGCCGCTGACGCGGACGTCTTCGGTGACCTGGCCAGCGAACTCGAAGCCTTGTTCCTGGATGTCATAGCCGCGCGAGTAACGGGCCACCGAGAAACCGGCGTCGACATCGCGCCACCAAGCGCCCATCGTCCACTCGTTTTCGGTCCAGCCCATCTCCTTGAGGTTGATGCGGGCTTCGATGCTGCGCGCGTCACCTTCATCGGAGTCGTAGCCGGTCATCTCGGTGAAGCTGAGACCGCCATTGTCCGAATAAAAGATGTTTGCGCTGCTCGATTCCGTGTGCGCCTGTTCAAGACGCAGGTAGGTGCCCTTGCCAGCCTGGAAGGTGATGTTGCCGCTGGTCAGCTTGTAGTCGTCGCCCGAACGGCTTTCATCGACGTAGGTACCGCCGATATTGACGTGGTCACCGATCCAGGCATTGCCGCTGATGCCGGTGGTGAGCTGGTCGGTGTCGAAGCCATCCGGGATGTACTCGTAGTCCACCATCAGGATGTTGTCGAAACCATCCAGGGGCTGGTCACGGGTAATCGTCGGCAGGTTGTCGCGAACAATCTGCGACAGCGGACGCGTCAGCAACAGGCGGCCCTGCAGTTCGTCGATTTCATAGTCGATGCCGCGCACCATTTCGTGACGGTTCTCGACGCGACCGGTCAGTGGATCACGCGTCTCGACAGTAACCTTGTCCGAGCCCGGAAGCAGGTCGCTGTGCTTGAGGTAGTACAGGCTGCCACCGGTGCCGAGGAACTCGGTATGGCCGGGGGCATTCTGTGCCTCGGATCCGAAGGCGCGGACTTCAGCCTTGGCGTCGCCAAGGGAAGTCGAACCCGGGGTACGCCAGGAAATGGCCGCACCGTAGAGGCTACGCACGTACTGGCTGTACTCGCTGCCGGTCAGGCCGGTGGAGAAATTTCCCCAAAGCGCCTGGTTCTTGTCCCAGTCGACGCGCACGTAAAGGCGGCCTTGGGTATCGACGTCCCGCGTGGTGGTCGAATCATCGCCGTAGACCGGGTAGTACTGGTCCGGATCGAGGCGACGGAAGATGTCGCGGGCATCGGGATCGAAGAAGCCCTTGAACATGTCGCCGATTTCGCGCTCGGTGGTATCCGCCTGCGCGGTGATCAGGTATTTACCCTGCACCTTGCCTTTCAGGTAGAACGCCAGGCGACCTTCAGTGATCGTGCCGTCGTAACGGTCCAGCAGGCCGACCGGTGCGACGGAACCGCTGATGTCGTTGTCGGACACGGTCAGGTCGGCGAGACCCACCATGAAGAAGTACTTGCCGGTGACATCGACATCGAGCTGGCGATGGGCGACCTGGTCGCCGGTACCGGTCTCGACATCAAAGCTGTGCTTGCCCACCGGCAACAGGAACTCTGCGGCAAACTTGCGCTCGAGATCGACCGGATAGCTTTGGCCGTTGATCTTGAGCGGCATGCCCGCCGGGATGTCCTGGCCGACGACGCGAACCCGCGAACCGTAGATCGCGATGTTCTGCTGGCGAAGATTGCTCTGTCCGAAAATCGCTGACTGCAAGTCACGGCGCTGGATATCCGCCGCCGCCCAACCCGCCGTCTCGCCCGAGGCCGAGCGCATCAGGTTGTTCTGCGCACGCTGGACTTCTTCCGGACGAATCAGCTGGATGCGGTTTGGATGCGTCTCGTCGAAGTTGCCGTCGGCGGCGATGGCACGCAGGACGTACTGGAGTTCGTCGCCCTCACGAAGCGAGACCGATCCGTTGGTGCTTCCGTCCCACTCCACCTGGCCGAAGTTGGCGACAGGCGCAGAGAGCACGGCGACCGGATCGACCAGGTCGGTATCGGTGCCACGATAGATTCGCAGCTCGTACTTTTCCGCGAATGCTGCGTAGTTGCTGTAGGTCTGGAACTGGACCGGTCCAACGATCTTGCCGTCGGCGAGGGCGACCAGCGAGTTGGCCTGTACGTTAAGTACCGGCGTCGCCAGTTGGGGGTCTTCGGTTGCCCAGATCATCCCGCCCGCAGGCAGGCTGATCAGGAACTTGCCCGATACCGGGATGGTGCCCGGATTGACCTGGGTGATATCGACCCGACGGTAGGCTTGGAGGCCTTCCGGCGACGTGTCGACCGACCCGGTCTCACCTTCGCTGCGGATCTTCAGCACGGTTTGTTCGGTGGCCGGTGCGGCCGCCGACTGTGCCCAGGCTGCCGGCGCCAAAGTGCCGAGCAGACTGATCAGGGTGTAATCCAGAAGCTTCATCCGAGTTTTCATGAACTGACGGTTCCTATTCACTGACCGGCTCCCGGCACCACAGCGGCGCCCTCGACTTCAACGCTAAGGTTCTGACGCGCCTCCGGGCTCAAACGCTCGGAAATGCGCTTGAAGACCGCGTTGGCTCGACGTAGACCCAGAGCCTGGTTGTATTCCACCGAGCCACGCAGGTCGGCATGGCCGACCACCGAGACTCGTCCACCACCCACCGCCTCGATCTGCGCGGCGACCTTGTCCAGCAAGGCGTCGAACTCGGGCTTGATCACCGACTTGTCGGTATCGAACAGCACCTCGCCCAACTTGACCGTGTCACTCAGGGTGACCGATCCCTCTGTTCCGTCATTGGCCTGCAAGCGCAGGGTGATGACGAAGGCATTGCGTTGCTCCGGCGTGAGCCGCTCGATCAACTGGTCGCGGACCTTGCCGGCACGCTCGAAGGCGAGCGGCGAGGAACCCGAGGCGCTGTCGATGAAGACTTCACCCCTCTGGTGGGTTCGGATCTTCTCGGCCATCGTGTCGAGGATGCCCGAGTACTCCGGACGGATCTCGGTGCTGCCGGGCAGGAAGTGGATCTCACCCAGGGCCATGTCGACGCTGCCTGCCTGAGAGATCGGCATGGGCGGCAACTTGACTCCAAAGTCGAAGCGAACCGGGATGGCGGCCGTGATGCGGCGGACGTGCGGGTTTTCCGTGGTGACGGTGGAACCCGGCGGCAGGGTCGACGTGTCGAGCTTCAGCACGAAGTTCTGGCCACGTTCCTGGTTGAGCAGCACGATGCCTTCGATGTGGTAACGACCATGGGCGTCGGTTTCAGACACCAGGCCCTCGACCGATGCGATCCGGACGCCGGGGATGCCCCGCTCGCCTGGATCCTGCCAGCCGTCGCCGTTCTGGTCGTCAAACACCTTGCCGAGGATGCGGGTCTGCTCGAGTAGCGGATCAGCACCGGTTTCTGCGTACACAGTGGTGGAAGCCGTGTTGGAGATCGGCTCTTCGAACTGGTAGGCAGTCGCGTAGTTGGTGTACTGGCCAGCCGCCAGGGCCGCACCGGCACGCAGCAGGTACTGGATGCGGATGGTCTGGCCGACCGCGACGTCAACACCGTCGAAGAGGATCGGGCGTGCACCCGACACCGAGTTGTTGCTGTCGTTGCTGTCGTAGATGGTGCCGCTGCCGGGGACGTACGCCAGGCCGTTGGGCGGCATGTCGATGACCTGGGCGTCGACCACGTTGTAGTTGACGATGTTGGTGACCGTCAGCGTGTAGAGCACCAGCGAACCTGCATTCACGCGAACCGGATTGGCCGACTTGACGATCTGCAACGCGATGCCGCGCGGCTGGATCGGCACGGTCACGGTGCCGGTGCAGCGGCCGGCCTGCGGGCAGGTCGCGTCGCCGCCGCCAGAGGCAGTCGCCGAGTTGTTGCCGTTGACCGCATTCTGGCCGACGGTCACGTTCAAGGTGACCGAGGTGCTCGCGCCCACAGCCAACGACCCGGTGAAGGTGCAGTTGAGGCTGGTGGTACCGGTGCAGGTCCAGTTGGTGCCAACCGCACTGACCAGGCTGATACCCGTAGCCAGCGTATCCGGGAAGGTGATGTTGCCGACCGTCGGCGCCTCACCCGTGTTGGTGATGGTTACCGTATAGGCCGCCGCCTGACCGAAGATGAAGATCGACGGGGTTGCCGTCTTGGTGACCGTCAAGGCGGGACGCAGGATGCGACTGTTGGTCTCGGTGCAGACGATGCCTTCATCGTTGGCACTGACCGTCAACACATTGCCGACGAGCGGCGCGGTGTTGCCCGAGCAGGCGAGCGACGAGGTGTACGCAGCCGCGGAACCGGTGGTGAACGCTTCCGAGATGGTGATCGCTTCACCAGCGAATACAGTCACTGCAGCCGACGCATCGGTTTCGTTCGGCGTACCTGCCGAGGAAGCGAGGCTGGCGTTGTTGACCGCACCCGTGGTGGACACCGTAACCGCGTTGCCAACCGTGGCATTGACCCAGGTCTTGCGAACGGTCAGTGACGTGGCGCGGCGGGTGTTGGTCTCGGTGCAGACGATGGCTGCGTCGCCGGCAGTTACAGTCAACACGTTGCCGGCCAGCGCCGTGCCGTTGCCCGTACAGGCGAGGCTGGAGCTGTAGTTGCCCGGCGATCCGGTGTTGAACGCTTCAGTGATGGTGATCGCTTCGCCGGCAAACACCGCCACCGAGTTTCCGGTATCGGTCTCGTTGGCCGTATTGGCTGTCGACGCCAGGCTCGTATTGTTGGTGGCGCCCGCGGTCGAAACCGTCACTGCGTTGCCGACGATAGCGTTGGCCCAGGTCTTGCGCAGGGTCAAGGTCGCCGCACGGCGCGTGTTGGTTTCAGTACAGACGATCGGACCACCCGGCGTGGCGCTGATGGTCAGCACGTTGCCCACCAGCGTCGTGCCGCTCGTCAGGCCGGTACAAGCCAGCGACGACGAGTAGTTGGACGAGGAACCGGTCGTGAAGCTTTCACTGATCGTGATCGCCTCGCCAGCGAACACGGTGACGGCCGAGCCGGTATCCGTTTCGTTCGGCGTGCCAGCGGTCGAACCGAGGTTCGCATTGTTGGTCGCGCCGGCCGTGGACACGGTGACCGCATTGCCGACGATGGCGTTGACCCAGGTCTTGGCCAAGGTCAGCGAGGTCGAAACGCGGGTGTTGGTCTCGGTGCAGAGGATCGCACCCGGCGTAGCGCCAATGGTCAGCACGTTGCCAACCAGGGCGGTGCCGCCGGTCAGGCCAGTACAGCTTAGTGCCGACGCGTAATCCGCCTGCAAACCGACCGTGAACGACTCGCTGATGGTGATCTGCTCGCCGGCGAACACCGTTACCGCAGTTCCGGTGTCGGATTCGTTACTCGTATCCGCGGTGGAGTTGAGCGTGGCGTTGTTGACCGCGCCCGTGGTGGAGACAGTCACCGCATTGCCGACGATGGCGTTGGCCCAGGTCTTGCGCAAGGTCAGGCCGGCCGCGATACGGGTATTGGTCTCGGTGCAGACGATGGCCGACGGGGTCGCGCCGATGGTCAGCTGGTTGCCGACCAGGGTCGTGCCACCGGTCAAGCCGGTGCAAGACAGCGACGACGAGTAGTTGGACGCGGAGCCGACAGTGAAGCTTTCGCCAATGGTCAGGACCTCGCCAGTGAACACCGTTACCTGGGTGCCGGTATCGGTCTCGCTGGGTGTGCCTGCGGTCGAGCTGAGCGTTGCATTGTTGGTGGCGCCGCTGGTCGACACCGTTACCGCGTTGCCCACCAGGGCATTCACCCAGGTCTTGGCCAGCGTGAGGCCAGCGGAGGCACGGGTGTTGGTCCAGGTGCAGGTGATCGCGGTGTCGAGTGCGTTGACGCTCAGGACGCTGCCGGACAGCACGGTGTTGTTGCCAGTGCAAACCAGGGCCGACGAATAATTCGCCTGCGAGCCGACGTTGAAGGCTTCGTTGATCGTTACCGCTTCGCCGACGAACACAGTGACCGGCGTACCGGTATCGGTTTCGTTGGCCGTGGCGGCAACCGACACCAGGTTCGCGTTATTGGTCGCACCGGTGGTCGACACCGTGACGCTGTCTCCGATCCTGGCGCTGGCCCAGGTCTTGCGCACTGTCAGCTGGGCCGACTTGCGCGAGTTGGTCACGGTGCAGGTGATGGCCGTGTCGCCCACCGCAACCGTCAGCTGGCTGCTTTCGGTATTGAGTGGAACCGAGTTGCCGGTGCAAGCCAGGCTCGTGTTGTAGTCGCCTGCGTTGCCGGTGCCGAAGATTTCGCCGATGGTGATGATTTCACCCGCGAACACCTCGACCGGAGTTCCGGCGTCGGTTTCGTTGGCCGTGCCGGCGGTGGAGTTGACCGTTGCCGTGTTCAGGCCACCGGTCGTGGAAACCGTCACCGCATTTCCGATGATTGCGTTGGCCCAGGTCTTGCGGACCGTCAATGCCACGGGGGCGCGTGCGTTGGTTTCAGTACACACGACGGCCGTGTCAGCCGAACCGAGGGTGAGCACGTTGCCGGCGAGACCCGTGGTGCCCGTGCAAGCCAGGCTGGAGGTGTAGTTGCCCGGCAGGCCGACGGTGAAGAGTTCGGTGATGGTGAATACGTCGCCGGCGAACGCGCCGGTGGCGGGACCTGCATCGATCTCGGTGGCAGCGCCGGCGACCGAGTTGAGGTCCGGCAGCGGCGACAGGCCGCCGGTGGCGGAGACCGTGGCGGCATCGTTGACCACCGCATTGGACCAGGACTTGCGAAGGGTGACCGTGGCCGCCTTGCGCGAGTTGGTGTAGGTGCAGGTGATGGCCTGGTCGGTATTGCTTACCGTCAGGACATTGCCGACCAGCGGGTTGGCATTGCCTACGCACGCCAGCGAGGCGTTGTAGTTGGCGGCCGAACCGGCAGTGAAAGCACCTTCGGTGATGGTGATGACGTTGCCAGCGACCACGTCAACCGGGGTACCCACGTCGATTTCAGTCGGCGCGTTGGCCACGGCAGGCAGGCTGGCGTTGGACGTCAGGCCCGTGGTGGCAACCGTGACTGCGTCGCCGGTGATCGCGTTGACCCAGGACTTCTGCAGGGTCAGCGGAACGCCTTTGGTGTTGGTGAAGGTGCAGACGGCGCCGGGGTTGGCGATGTCCAGGGATACGGTGATGGTGCGCGTTGCACCGTTCGTGACGATGAAGGCGCCGGCGGCGCCGCCGTTGAGATTGAGGCAACTGATGCTGGCGGTGGGGTTCCAGCCAAGCGCTGCGGTCTCGACGATCGTCATCGTCCTGGTCGTCACGTCGACCACGGTTTCGATGCGGTTGGTGCCACCGTCAGCGAGTTGGAACGACGCGTCGGCCAGGTCGGAAAGCACCGCAGTACCGGTCGTGGTGAACTGGAACAGGGTCGGATCCGCGTCCGGAAGCGTCTGCTTGATGATGTCGACGTAGCCGGTCAGCGTGATGCCGGAAATCGAGCCGACGCCCTTGTTGCACTTGGAAGTCGTGCCGGGCTGGACATTGTCG
>JANNWV010000169.1:0-30882 GCA_031408815.1 Gammaproteobacteria bacterium | reverse complement strand
CTCTCGCGAAGAAGCATCGCGGCTGAAGCCGCTCCCACAAGGGTGACGGGTACCATGACCAATTCGATCCGCATTGCGCTGGCCCAGTTCGACTTTCCGGTCGGGGACGTGGCGGGCAATGCGGAGCGGATTGTTGCGCTTGCTTCGGAAGCGCGCGATGTACACGGCGCGGACCTGGTGCTGTTTCCGGAGCTCGCGCTGTCGGGTTATCCGCCGGAAGACCTGTTGCTGCGGCCCGCGTTCCTGGCCGATTGCGAAGCGGCCATCGCTTCTGTCGCCTCGCGGGTGCATGGCATCGTTGCCGTGGTCGGCTGGCCGCAGCCGGTCGGGCCTGTTGTCTTCAACGCGGCCTCCGTCTTGCGCGACGGCGTGATAGAGCAGACCTACCACAAGCGCGAGCTGCCCAATTACGCGGTCTTTGATGAGCGCCGCTACTTCAGCGCCGACAGCGACCCGTGCATCTTCCGTGTGAAGGACGTGACCGTCGGCCTGGTGATCTGCGAAGACCTCTGGTTCGCCGAGCCGGTCGCGTCCACCGTGGCGCTGGGCGCGCAGTTGCTGATCGTGCCGAACGCCTCGCCCTTCGAGCGAGACAAGTCTGCACAACGCGATGCCTTGCTGGCCGACCGCGTGCGCGAGTCGGGCCTGGGCATCGCCTACTTGAATGCGGTGGGCGGGCAGGACGAGCTGGTGTTCGATGGCGCGTCGGACTTGGCTGACGGAGATGGTTTCGTGCATCCCGCGGCCGCCGCCTTCGCCGATGCGATGTTGGTCGCCGACTACGATGCGGCCACGCGCAAGTTCACCCGCGTGCAGTGGCCGACCCGCGACGACGAATGCTACGAGGCGCTGGCCTGGCACGCGATCGTGCGCGGCATCCGCGATTACTGCGGCAAGAATGGCTTCAAGAGCGTGTGGCTGGGTGCTTCGGGCGGCGTGGAGTCCGCGCTGGTGATGGCCTTGGCTGCCGAAGCGCTGGGCCCGTCCAATGTCACCGCCATCCGCTTGCCGTCGCGCTACACCGCCGATATCAGCAATGACCTGGCGTCTGACCAGGCGCGTAAGTTGGGCGTGCGTCTCGAAACCATTCCGATCGCTGCTCCCTTCGAAGGATTCCTGTCGGCGCTGTCGCCACTGTTCGCGGGCACGCAATCAGACGTGGCCGAAGAGAACCTGCAGTCGCGCACCCGCGGCGCTCTGCTGATGGCGCTGTCGAACAAATTCGGCGGCCTGCTGCTGACCACCGGCAACAAGAGCGAATACGCGGTCGGCTACGCCACCATCTACGGCGATATGTGCGGCGGCTTCGCGCCGATCAAGGACCTGTACAAGACCGAGGTCTACGACCTTTGCGAATGGCGCAACAAGCAGCCAGGCGGTCCGGTGATTCCCGAGGGCGTGATCACCCGCGCGCCCTCGGCTGAATTAAGGGAAAACCAGACCGACCAGGATTCATTGCCGCCCTACGAAATCCTCGACGGCATCCTGTCGCGCTACGTGGACCAGGAACGATCGCCGGCTGAAATCATCGCCGATGGTTTTGATCCGGCCACGGTCAAGCGGATTTTGCGTCTCGTGAAATTCAGCGAGTGGAAACGGCGGCAGTCCGCGCCGGGGCCCAAATTGTCCCGCCGTGCCTTCGGTCGCGAGCGGCGGTATCCAATTACGTCGGGCTACGCCGATTAGGCTTGTGCCAGCGAACTTGTAAGCGTTACTTCCAGCTGAGATTCAACTTCCGCTGCGACGCTGCGCAGTCTCGCAAATACAGATTGATCAGACTCTGATAGGGAATGCCGACCTTGTCTGACACGGATTTGAAGTAGGTGATGGATTCTTCATCCAGCCTGATCGTGATCTGCTTCTTGAGCTGGGCAGCGTAGGGGTTTTTCTTGGCAGTGGAGAAATCATATTCTTTGCGCATGGGGCACCTAGAGGTAGGACGTTGTTTCAGTAGCTGTGGCTTTTCTTGCGGAAATAATGCGAATCGCATTTTCCTTGCTGCGGTAGCAGTGACAAACCAGCACGAGCCTGAGCCTGCTGCTCAGTCCGAGCAATACAAAGCGTGGCTCTGAATCGGAGTGATCCGGGTCGTCTATCAGCTTGGCTCGATCGTCGGCGAAGACTGATTTTGCCTCTTCAAAGCTGACGCCATGCTTCTTGAAATTGGCCGTCGCCTTTCGTTCGTCCCACTCGAATTGGAGTTCGCTCACCTTTTCATAGTAACTACAATATAACTACAATGCAACTACAGCTAGTGACTTGCGGGCCAGGCCAGATAACCCAGCGATTTCGGGCGTAGACTCGTTTTTCGGCCGTGCTAGCGCGCTAGCTCCAAAAAGGAATTGACCGTGTCCCAGGAAGCGCCAGCAGACCCGATCCATACTGTTCTGGATCATGAAACTTTCCAGAGATTCGAAAAGGCAATTGAGGCACCGCTGGATCCCGCAGCGGCAGAAGCCCTCGCTCGACTACTGGCTCATCGTCCAGCTTGGGAAGCTTAGGCGCAGTTTGAGCTGACCTGCCGTTCAGACGCCCGGGCGGATACTGGGAAAATGAAAACCCTAATCCTCGCCATGGCCCTGGCCGGCTCGACGCCCGCCGTCGGCAATGTCCCCGTCCCCGAACTCGACCTGGCCCGCTACACGGGCAAGTGGCACGAGATCGCGCATTTGCCGATGTTCTTCCAGCGCAATTGCATCAACGACGTCACTGCGACCTATACCAAGCTGCCCGACGGCACTATCAAGGTGGACAACGCCTGCCGCAACAAGGAAGGCACGATGGACCGTTCGATCGGCGCGGCCAAGACGGTACCGGGCCAGCCCGGTGCGCTGAAGGTGCGCTTCGCGCCCAGTTGGCTGTCATGGGTGCCGATGGTCTGGGCCGATTACTGGGTCATCGTGAAGGACCCGGACTACCAATGGGCCGTGGTCGGCGGACCGAGCCAGAAGTACCTGTGGATTTTATCGCGTAGTCCAACAATGCGTCGCGAGCAATTCGAGCGCATCAAGGCCGACGCGAAAAAGCGCGGCTACCCGGTGGAAAAACTGGTGATGGCCGCGCCGCTGGACTGATTACTTCAGCTCGCCCTTGAACGGGTTCAAGCGGCGGAGCACGCCTTTCTTCGGCGGGAAATCGCCGCTGAAATAAGCGTGATCAGGTTGGTTGAGCTTCAGCACCGCGGTCGCATCGTCGGCCAGTTGCTTCTGGCCCAGCGCGGTGTAGGCGACCACCATGGTGGCCACGGCGTCGCCCTGGTATTCGGACTGCGGATAGGTTTCGATCAGGTACTTGCCGCGATTGGCGGCGGCCACGTACGCGCCCACGCGCAGGTAATACAGGCCGACGTTGCGCTCGTGCCGGGCCATCTGGTTGCGCAGGTACACCATGCGCTGGCGCGCGTCGGCGGCGTAGATGCTGTTGGGGTAGCGGCGGATGACTTCATTGAAGTCGTTCAAGCTCTGCTGTGGGCCATTGAGGTCGCGCGACGAGACGTCCGTGCGGGCAATGCGCGTGAAGAAGCTGATGTTGCGGTCGAAGTTGATGACCGCCTTCAGGTAATACGCGTAATCGATGTGCGGATGGCGCGGATAGGTGCGGATGAAGCGGTCGATGCTGGAGGTCGCATCTTCAGGCTTACCCAGCTTGTACTGCACATAGGCCAGCTCCAACTGGGCCTGCTCGCTGTAGGGGCCGAACGGGAAGCGCGCGATCAGGCGGCCGTAGTAACGGTTGGCGTCGCCGTAGTCGCCGTCATGCAGGTTCTCGAGGGCCTCGGCGTAGAGGGTCTCGACGGGCAGGGTTTCGGTCTTTTCTTCCTTGCCATCCTTGCCAAACCAGCCGCCAACGGTCTTGCAGCCGGGCAGTGCGAAAACGAGCACGAGGACGAGGGAAAGACGGATAAAACCGGTTGGACGCATCATCAGCGGGCTTCTGCCTGGGCGGGTAGGACGATAGTGGGGGATAATAACGCATGAACCCAGCAAACACCCCAGACATTCCCGAAGGCGATGACGCCGAATTCGAGCTGCAGGAGGCCGCGGTGCCCCTGGCGTTGGCGGGCAAGCGTTTCGACCAGGCCCTGGCCGAGATGTTCCCGGATTTTTCCCGTAGCCGCCTGACTGAATGGATAAAGTCCGGCGACGCCCTGCTGGACGGCCAGCCCGCCCGGCCCCGCGCGCCCGTGCGTGGCGGCGAAACCGTGGCCCTGAACGTCCGCACCGAGGTGGAAACCACGGCCCTGGCCGAGGACATCCCCTTCGAGATCGTCTACCAGGACGCCGACGTGCTGGTGGTGAACAAGCCGGCCGGGCTGGTCGTGCACCCCGGCGCCGGTAATCCCCGGGGCACCCTGGTCAATGCCTTGCTGCACTTCGACCCGCGCATGAACGAGCTGCCGCGCGCCGGCATTGTCCATCGCCTGGACAAGGACACGTCCGGGTTGATGGTCGTTGCCCGGTCCCTTCGATCGCATTCGGCGCTGGTCGAGCAATTGTCCGAGCGCGAAGTGCATCGCCAGTACGTCGCTGTCGTCGTAGGTCCAATGATCGCGGGCGGCACGGTGAATGCGCCGATCGGCCGACATGCGACCGACCGCGTCCGCCAGGCCGTAGTGAAGGAAGGGCAGGGCCGCGAGGCCATCACGCATTACCGCGTGCGCGAACGCTTCCGCGCACACACGGTATTGGAATGCCGCCTGGAAACGGGCCGCACCCATCAGATTCGCGTGCACATGGCCTATGCCAAGCACCCGCTGATCGGCGACCCGCTGTACGGCGGTTCGTTCAAGCTGCCCAAGGCCGCCACGCCGGAATTGGTGGAGATGCTGCGCAGCTTCAAGCGCCAGGCCCTGCACGCGGAAAAACTCGCCTTCGTGCATCCGGTGTCCGGTGAAACCATCAGCACCGAAGCGCCAATGCCCGCCGACATGCTGGCGCTGGTGGCGACGCTGCGCGCTGATACGGCCGCCCATAAATTGTAGGAGCAGCTAAAGCCGCTCCTACAGTAAGCCGGCTTTTTCGGCGGCGGCGATCTGCGTGTTCGCCAGAGCGACGACCTTGGCATACGCTGGCGCAAAACAAGGATCCTTGCGAAGCCGTGCCAGCAAGGGTTCGACGAACAGTTCAAGGTGCATCTCGTACAAGCCCGCGTCGGTCGCTCTTGCCATGGCTGTACAGGCTTGCCTGTCCTGGCCCTGCAGGGCCAGGCCGATCACTTCCGTCCAGCCCCTGCCGCCGCCGATGCCTGAGCCTGGGCGCCGCTTGGCCACCATTGCCATTCCGTACTGCAACACTCGCTGGCCATGGGCCTCATCTCCAGACGCAATCAGCGCCATAGCGACGTCTATGAATTGGTGCTCGTTGTCGAGATTGGGCTTTCCGATCGGATCCTTGAACCACTCGGGCAATTCCTCGCGGTAGAGGGCAACGGCTGCGGCCGGATTTCCCGTCAGTCGCGCCGTGTAGGCTCGAATCGCCGTGTCTGGGTTCTCGCGGCGGCTCATCGCCGCCGGCATCGCGGCCCAATTGCCTCGCCAATAGGCGGCCACCCAATCCATCTCCGCGGTCGCTTGCGTGGTATCACCGTGCTTGCTGAGCTTTTGCGTACACGTTTGTGCCCGGTCAAGCAGACCCGCGCGTGCCAAAGAGTCGCATCGTCGTAGCTTGGAATTCAGCGACAGGGGATCGGCATCGATGAGCTGGTCCATCGCGCGAAGCTCGCCGACGAAATCCCCGCGTGCCCGATGCAAGTTGGCTTGCAGGCCATAACCGTGCGGAAACTGGGGGTGGCCGGCCGAAAGCTTGTTGGCGATGACTTCGGCCTCGTCGATACGGCCGAGGGCGAGCAACATATTGCCCAGGGTGAGTCGGAGCGAGGGATCCAGCGGATCGATGACGATGGCCCGCTGGAGTAGCGGGACCGCATCGGCGGGCCGGCCGACAAAACCCGCCAGCCACCCGGAATACCACTGGTAACCCGTCGTGTAGCTCGGCGCCAGGGCCAGCCCGCGCTTGAAGTCGCGTTCCGCGGCCACGGGGTCGGTGCGACGCAATATCGCGGCGCGACCGATTAGGGCCTCACCGGAATTGGGATCCAGTTGCAGTGCCTGGCGGATGTAACGATCGCGGCGCTGCAATTGTTCTGGTGAAAGGCCAGCAGCCGCGTGGAGCATGGTCAATGTATTGGCGCAGACGGCGTAAGCGATGGCGTAGCGCGGATCGAGCTCGATGGCGCGCTCGAAGTGGACGATTGCGCCCTTCAGGTCCTCGACGCGACGCAAGGGCAGAAGGGCAATGCCGCGCAGATACTCCTGGTAGGCGGCGATGTTGGTCGTGCCCCCGGCGCGCAGGGGACGAGCCGTTGCCGCAGGCAGTGCCAGTTCCATCGCCTTGACAATTTCGGTGGCCACCTCGTCTTGCACGTCGAACACGTCGTCCATCTTGCGGTCGTAGCGTTGCGACCACAGGTGCGCGCCGTCGCGGGTGCGGATCAATTGCACGGTGATGCGCAGGCGTTTTCCCGATTGCTGCACGCTGCCCTCGAGCAAGTGCGTTGCATCAAGCGCCTTGCCGATCTTGCGCACATCGTCGGGCTTGCCCTTGAAGGCGAACGACGAGGTGCGTGCGATAACCGTCAGGTCGGGCACGTGCGTGAGCATGTCCAGCAAGGTCTCGGCCAGGCCGTCGGAAAAATATTCGTTCTCGGGATTGCCGCTGAGGTTGACCAGGGGCAGGACGGCGATGCTGCGTCGGGCGTTGGTGACCGTGGCCGTGTTTTCTATCGGAGTGGCTGTCGGTTCAGCGGGTTGCGACAGGTACCACGCGGTCGTCGCCAGCAAGGCCAGCGTCACGATGCCTACCAGTACGAGGCCGCGACGACCTTGTGCCGGTGGCGCGGGCATTGCCGATGGGGTTGCTGCTGCCGTGGGGCTGGAAGGTGTGATGGCCGCAAGGGCGGCGTCCACTTTCCGCGCCACTTCTGCGCCGCTCTGTGGCCTGTCCGCCGGATCCTTCGCCATCAGGGCGTCGACCAGAGGCTGGAGTCGCTGCAAATCCGGCGGAAGTGTCGGGCGCGGCGCGCTGATGTGCTGCATGCCAACGTTCCAGCCATCGGTACCGCGATACGGCAATTGCCCCGTCAACAATTGGTAGAGCACCACGCCCAGGCTGTACAGGTCGGAACGGCCGTCGAGCGGCTGGCCCTGCACTTGTTCCGGACTCATGTAGTGCGGCGTGCCGACGGTCATGCCGTCCTGGGTCAATGCCAGGCCGGAATCGGTCGTGCGCGCGATGCCGAAATCGGCCAATGCGCAAGATCCGTCATTGCGGCGCAGGATGTTTTCCGGTTTCACATCGCGATGCACGACGCCTCGCCGATGCGCGTGATCCAGGGCCAGCGCAATTTCGCGCACGACCTGCAGGGCTTCCGCGGGTGGCATGGCCCCGCCGGCGATGCTGTCGCGGGGCATGTATTCCATGCTGAGATAAGGCTGGCCGTCGTGCTTGCCGACATCGTGCACGCCGACGATGTGCCGATGTTCGAGGTGGGCTGCCGTGCGTGCTTCGCGGATGAAGCGCTCTGCGGCAATCGGGTCGTCGGCCAACTCCGGCGCAAGCAACTTCAACGCCACGTCGCGGCCCAGCGATTCCTGCACGGCAAGGTAAACAGTGGCCATGCCGCCACGACCCAGCAGCCGCACGATGCGGTAACCGGGTACGGGCTGGTCGGCCGGGACGGACATGGCCAGCAGCATACTCCCAGCCTGCGCGAACGCACGGCCCCCCCCCCCGAGCCGGAGGGTGCTCGCCATGGACTACCATCATTCGCATGGATAACCGCCTTCCGCGCCTCGACGCTGCCTGGCCGGCGCCTGCCCACGTGCGAGCGTTTACCACGCTACGCACGGGGCCGGGCGTTTCGCCGCCACCCTTCGATCGTTTCAACCTGGGGCTACGCTGCGGCGACGATCCCGCGAATGCGCTCGAGAATCGGCGAATCCTGCGCCAATCGTTCGGCCTGCCCGACGAGCCGTGCTGGTTGAACCAGGTACACGGTGCCGATGTGTTTCTGGCGAAGGCAGCGGGAGCCGTCACGCGCGTCGAAAATGGAGAGCCCACCGCCGATGCCAGCCTTGCATCCGACGCCGGGGTGGTGCTCGCCATTCTTACCGCCGACTGTTTGCCGGTGCTGTTCTGCAATACCGAGGGCACCGAGGTCGCTGCCGCGCATGCCGGTTGGCGCGGCCTGGCCGGAGGCGTGCTGGAGGCGACGGTCCGGCAAATGCGTTCGCCGCCGTCCGACCTGATCGTGTGGATGGGCCCCGCCGCGGGCCCGCAGGCCTACGAGATTGGTGCCGAAGTACGCGATGCCTTCGTCAGCGTGCACGCGGCCGATGCCTTGGCATTCGTCGCTACGCGGCCGGGTCATTGGAAGGTGGACCTGTACGCCTTGGCCCAGTGGCGTCTGCGGGATGCCGGCGTGCAGCGAATCTACGGTGGTGGCCTGTGCACTATCTCTGACCCGGCGCGCTTTTACTCGCACCGCCGGGACCAGCACACGGGGCGCATGGCCAGCGTGATCTGGTTCGGTTCTTGATCCAGCGCAAGACCTGAAGGCGACGCGGCGCGCAGGCTTGAATCGCCGGGGTCCGACCGCATCTTTGTTGGTATCGCGGCTTCGGACCGCCCCAGTACCCAAGGATCCCCTGCCATGCGCATGGACAAACTGACCTCGCGATTCCAGCAAGCGCTGAGCGACGCGCAGTCGCTGGCCGTCGGCCGCGACCACAACCTGATCGAACCGGCGCACCTGCTGCTGGCCCTGGTGGACCAGAAGGGCGGCAGCACCCGGCCGCTGCTGGCGCAATCGGGCGTCAACGTAACGACGCTGCGGCAACGGCTGGTCGAGACCCTGGACAAACTGCCGAAGGTCTCCGGGCAGGAAGGCAATATCAGTGTCGGCAACGACCTGGGCCGCCTGTTGAACGTGACCGACAAGCTGGCGCAGGACCGCGGCGATTCCTTCATCGCGTCCGAGCTTTTTTTATTGGCGGCGCTGGATGACAAGGGCGCAGCGGGGCAGGCGCTGAAGGCGGCGGGCGCTTCGAAGCCGACGCTTGAAAAAGGCATCGAAAATCTGCGCGGAGGCGAAAAAGTGCAAGACGAAAACGCCGAAGAAAATCGCCAGGCCCTGGAAAAATATTGCATCGACCTGACCGAGCGTGCCGAAAGCGGCAAGCTCGATCCGGTTGTCGGTCGCGACGAGGAAATCCGCCGCACCATCCAGGTCCTGCAGCGCCGCACCAAGAACAACCCGGTGCTGATCGGCGAGCCCGGTGTCGGCAAGACCGCGATTGTCGAAGGTCTCGCGCAACGCATCATCAATGGCGAAGTGCCCGAGGGCCTGCGCGGCCGCCGGGTGCTGTCGCTGGACATGGGCGCACTGATTGCCGGCGCGAAATTCCGTGGTGAATTCGAGGAACGCCTGAAGGCGGTGCTGAGCGATCTGTCGAAGCAGGAAGGCAATGTCATCCTGTTCATTGATGAATTGCACACGATGGTCGGCGCGGGCAAGGCCGAAGGCTCGATGGATGCGGGCAACATGCTGAAGCCAGCGCTGGCGCGTGGCGAGCTGCATTGTATCGGCGCCACCACACTGGACGAATATCGCAAGTACGTGGAAAAGGATGCGGCGCTGGAGCGTCGCTTCCAGAAGGTATTCGTGGGCGAGCCGTCGGTGGAAGACACTATCGCCATCCTGCGCGGCCTGAAGGAACGCTACGCCGTGCACCATGGCGTGGAGATCACCGACCCGGCCATCGTGGCTGCAGCGACCCTGTCGCATCGCTACATCGCCGACCGCCAGTTGCCGGACAAGGCCATCGACCTGATGGACGAGGCCGCGTCGCGTATTCGCATGGAGATCGATTCGAAACCCGAAGAGATGGATCGCATGGAGCGACGGCTGATCCAGCTGAAGATCCAGCGCGAGGCCTTGCGGCGGGAAAAGGATAAGGAATCGAAGCAACGCCTGGCCGATCTTGAAACCGAGATCGAGGCGCTGGAGCGCACTTTCTCGGACCTGGAAGAAATCTGGAAGTCGGAGAAGGCGGCGCTGACCGGCGTATCTCGCATCAAGGAACAGATCGAAGCCGCCAAACTCGAACTGGAAGCGGCGCACCGCACCCAGGATTTCGCCAAGATGAGCGAGATCCAGTACGGCCGATTGCCGGAATTCGACAAGCAGTTGAAGGCCGCGCAGGAGACCGAGTCGAAGGGTTTCAAGCTGCTTCAGGACAAGGTGACGGCGGAAGAAATCGCCGAAGTGGTGTCGCGCTGGACTGGCATCCCGGTCAGCAAGATGCTGGAAGGCGAGCGCGAAAAACTACTGCGCATGGAAGACGACCTGCACAAGCGCGTGATCGGCCAGGACGAAGCGCTGAAGGCTGTGTCCGACGCTATCCGCCGTTCGCGCGCGGGTCTGTCGGATCCGAACCGGCCCAATGGTTCGTTCCTGTTCCTCGGCCCGACCGGCGTGGGCAAGACCGAGTTGTGCAAGGCGTTGGCCGAATTCCTGTTCGATTCCGGCGACGCGATGATCCGCATCGACATGAGCGAGTTCATGGAAAAACATTCCGTGGCCCGCCTGATCGGCGCCCCTCCGGGTTACGTCGGCTACGAGGAAGGCGGTTACCTGACCGAAGCCGTGCGCCGCCGCCCGTACTCGGTGATCCTGCTGGACGAGGTGGAAAAAGCGCACCCCGATGTCTTCAACATCCTGCTGCAGGTGCTCGACGACGGCCGCCTGACCGATGGCCAGGGCCGTACCGTGGACTTCCGCAATACGGTGATCGTGATGACGTCCAACCTGGGTTCGCAGAATATCCAGGAAATTGCCGACAGCGCGTCCGGTTCCGACGAGGAAACCTACTCACGCATGCGCGCCGCGGTAATGGCGCAGGTGCAGCAGCATTTCCGTCCGGAATTCATCAACCGCCTCGACGACATCGTGGTCTTCCATCCGCTGGCCGCAGAACAGATCCAGGCCATCGCCAAGATCCAGACCGCCTACCTGGCCACGCGACTGGCGGACCGGCAGATCAAGCTGGAAATCAGCGATGCGGCCCTGGCGCTGCTGGGCAACATCGGCTTCGATCCGGTGTACGGCGCGCGGCCGTTGAAGCGGGCGATCCAGCAGCAGCTGGAAAATCCGCTGGCCAATCGAATTCTTTCCGGTGAATTCGGCCAGGGCGATACGGTGGTCGTTGATACCGACGGTGTCACCTTGAATTTCCGCAAGCTCTAGCAACGGTTATCGAATTAGCGCGCAAAATCAACGAGAGTGCACACGTGGCTCCACCACGTGACAATCCGCGCTTCGACAGAATAAGAACGACCCCGACGAGCCCATTGCGAACTCAATCTGACCCTGCCATTCGCCGAGACGCAGCGGAAGCCTTGTATGGGTACCTAGTCGTGAGGACAGCAGGATAGAACTACGTATTACGTATAGGAGCAGGGGCGGGCGTTCATTTTGACCAAGTCGGCTCGACGCCGCAGGCGGAGAGACGCGACTCAAAATGAATGCCGGACCCAGCTGCACCGTAACGCGTAACGCTAGTACGCTAATCCGCTTCAAAAGCCTGAGGTGCACGAAACCCTGACTGCTTCGGCGCTGCGAGCACCATCTCGGCCATGGAATACGCGAGTTCACGTTCGGCCAGGACCGTGCCGTCAGCGCCCTGGTCAAGCAAGTGTCGCGATTCCGCTTCGCTGTGTGCGCGGGCGAGGATGATCATCGCCGGATTCATCTTGCGCAGGCGCGCAATGATTTCGCCGGCTTCGAAAGCATTGGGGATCGCCAGCATCGCGTGCGTGGCCAATGCAGGCGACAGCTCTGCAAGGCGTTCTTCCGACGCTGCGTTGCCGCGAACGGCGGCGATGCCGTCCTTGTGTGCTTGTTCGATCAGGTCGCGGCTGTCGTCGATAACCGCCAGCGCCACGCCGCGCTCGTGCAGCAGCTTCGCGAGTTGTTGGCCGACGCGGCCGTAGCCGACCACGATGGTGTGGCCGCTGGTGGGCAGCGGCGAGGCGGTGACTACCTCTTCGTCAATAGCCACGCTGGTGCGGGCGAGTTCGCGTTTTTGCCAGCGCGCCAGCCACTTGAAGATCATCGGGTTGGCGATGATGGATAGCAGGGCGCCAGCCAGCACCAGGTCGCGGCCATCGGCAGGCAGGATTTTCAGGCTGACGCCGAGTGCGGCGAGGATGAAACTGAATTCGCCGATCTGCGAGACGCTGGCGGCGATGGTCGTGGCGGTGGTGTTGGACCGCTTCAGCAGCTTCACCACCACGTACGCCGCAGCCGGCTTGCCGATGGTGATGATGAGGAAGGTGGCCAGCAGCAACAAGGGTTGCTCGACCACGATCAGCGGATTGAACAACATGCCCACCGATACGAAAAACAACACCGCGAAGGCATCGCGCATCGGCAGAGAGTCGGAGGCGGCCTTGTGGCTGAGTTCGGATTCGTTCAGAAGCATGCCGGCGAAGAAGGCGCCCAGGGCGATGGATACGCCGAACAATTCCGCCGACCCGAAGGCCATGCCAAGCGCGATGGCAAGTACGCCCAGGGTGAACAATTCGCGCGACCCGGTGCCGGCCACGCGGCGCAGGATCCAGGGCACCACGCGACGGCCCACAACCCAGGCCAGCGCGGCGAACAGGCCCAGCTTGGCCAGGGTAATGGCCAGCGATTCCAGTACCGGGCCCATTTCAATTGGCTGCGTGCCGTCGCCCAGCGCGCGTGCCAGCACAGGCAACAACACCAGCGCGAGGATGGTGACGAGGTCCTCGACAATCAGCCAGCCGACGGCGGTCTTGCCACGTTCGGTGTCCACCAGGCGGTGTGCTTCCAGGGCGCGCAGCAGGACGACGGTACTGGCCACCGACAGGGACAGCCCGAAAACCACGCCCTGCCACGATGTCCAGCCGATGGACCGGGCCAGCCCCCAGCCGAGCAAGGTGGCGAAGGCCATCGGCAATACGGCCCAGGGCGCGATGTGCCGTACTGACTTCAGGTCTTCGATGGAAAAATGCAGGCCCACGCCGAACATCAGCAGCACGACGCCGATGTCCGCCAGTTGCTGGGCCACCCCCGCATCGCCGACGAAGCCGGGCGTGAACGGCCCGATCACCACGCCCGCCAGCAAGTAGCCGACCAGGGGCGACAGCTTGACCCGATGGGCCAGGCTGCCCAGCACGAAGGCCAGGACCAAACCGCCTGCCAGCAACGCCACCAGGGGCGTTTGATGCTCCATTCACGACTCCAATCGCTGCTTGCCTCTATCCAGTAGAATAGCGGCCTATGATCGCCTTCAAGAACTTCGCGCTACGCCGGGGCGAGCGCCTGCTTTTGTCCAACGTGGACCTGACCCTGCACGCCGGCTGGCGCGTTGGCGTGATCGGCCGCAATGGCTGCGGCAAATCCAGTTTGTTCGCCACCATCATGGGCGAGATCGAATCGGACGTGGGCAACCTGGACATGCCCAGCCGCCTGCGCATTGCCAGTGTGGCGCAGGAAACGCCGTCATTGCCCGATCCGGCCATCGACTTCGTGCTCGGCGGCGACGCCGATGTGTATGAGGTGATTCGCGCGGAAGCCGCGGCGATGGATGCCGAAGATTACGACGCGGTGGCTGAAGCGCACCACAAGCTCGATGAATTGAACGGCTACGACGCCAGTGCGCGCGCGGGCCGTTTGCTGCATGGCCTGGGCTTTCCGGCGGAAACCCATTCGCGCCCGGTGTCGTCGTTCTCGGGTGGCTGGCGCGTGCGCCTGAACCTGGCGCGCGCGTTGATGAAGCCGTCCGACCTGTTGCTGCTGGACGAACCCACCAACCATCTCGACCTGGATGCGGTGCTATGGCTCGAGCAATGGCTGCTGAAATATCCGGGCACCTTGATGCTGATTTCGCACGACCGCGAATTCCTGGACGGCGTATCCACGCACACGCTGCACCTGCATGAAGGCAAGGCCAAGCTTTACACCGGCGACTACACCAGCTTCGAGCGCCAGCGCGCCGAACACCTGCGCCTGCAGCAGATAACCCACGAAAAAATGCAGGCCGAACGCGCGCACCTGCAAAGCTTCATCGACCGCTTCAAGGCCAAGGCCAGCAAGGCCAAGCAGGCGCAGTCGCGCGTGAAGCGCCTGGCGAAACTGGCCGGCACCGAGGCCGTGCGTGCCGAGCGTGCGTTCCACATCAATTTCGCCGAGCCGGCGCGCCTGCCGCATTCGCTGATTCGCCTGAACCATGTGGATGCTGGTTATCCCGCGGAGGGCATCGCGGCCAAGGCCGCTCCCACAGTGATTCTTCATGATGTGGGGTTTGGGCTGGAAGCGGGCGATCGCGTGGGCTTGCTGGGTCCCAACGGCGCCGGCAAATCGACACTGGTGAAGACACTGGTTGGCGAACTCGCATTGATCAACGGCGAACGCGTCGCGCATCCGGACCTGAAGCTGGGCTACTTCGCGCAGCACACGGTGGAAAGCCTGCACGAAGGGCAGACGCCGCTGTGGCATTTGCGCGAGATCGATCCCAATGCCGGCGAGCAACAGCTGCGCAACTTCCTGGGGCAATGGAATTTCGTCGGCGATCGTGCTTTTGAATCGGTGGACGGATTCTCCGGTGGCGAGCGTGCGCGCCTGGCGCTGGCGCTGATTGCCTACCTGAAGCCGAATGTGTTGCTGCTGGACGAACCCACCAACCATCTGGACCTGGACATGCGCGAAGCGCTGGCCGAGGCCCTGAGTGATTTCCCCGGCGCCATCGTGCTGGTGTCGCATGATCGCCACTTGATCGGCCTGGTTTGCGAAACCTTCTGGCGCGTGGCCGATAGCCATGTGGAAGAATTCAACGGCGACCTGGACGAATACGCGGCGTGGCTGCGATCGCGCGGCGGCAAGACCGATAAACCTGAGAAGGCCGCACCCGTGATGGCGGTGCCCGTCGCGGCGCCGAAGCCGGCGCGTTCGAAGCAGGCGATCGATGCTGCGGACAAACGCATCAAGCAGATAGAAGCGCGCATCACCACGCTGCAATCGGAATCGAAACACATTGAAGACGAACTCGCCGATCCGTCCATGTACAACAGCGACGGTGGCGGCGCGATGGTGCGCCTGGCGCAGCGCCAGGGCCAATTGAATGCCGAACGCGAAGCGCTGGAGTCCGAGTGGCTGGTGCTTCTGGAACAGCAGGAAACGGCTTGACGCCGATTTGAGGAAAGAAGATGCCGATCTATGCCTTTGAATGCGGCAGCTGCGGACACCAGTTCGACCGGTTGCAGCGACTGTCCGACGCCGACCCGACTGTCTGTCCGGAATGTGGCGCAGAACAAGTGCGCCGTCAGTTGACCGCGCCGAGTTTCCGCCTCGCCGGTGCGGGCTGGTACGAGACCGACTTCAAGAAAGACGGCGACAAGAAACGCAACCTGGTGGACAAACCGGAGGCATCTGGAAATTCCGGTTCGACCGACAGCGCAAAGGCCGCCCCCAAGACTGACTCCAAGCCCGAATCGGGCGCAGCGCCCAAGACGGAAACCAAGTCGATTGCGCCGGCCGTTTCCAAGCCCAGCCCGACGGGCAGCAGCAAGGGGTAGAGCGCGTCAGGCGCAATTGGTTGGTGCTAAGGTATTGCCATGGACGTCAATCCCCACCAGCGGTTGAGCCGGCGCAGCCTGGATTTTCACCGACTCATTGCAGACCGTGTGCGAAAGCAGCCCGCCTTGCTTGACATTGCGCGGGCCAATCTCGCGCACTGGCGTCGCGCCGCGCCAACTCGCGCAGGCTACCTGGCAGAATGGGAAAACATTCTTGCCCAGGGAATGCAGCACGCGCTTTCGGTCGCGACCGAGCAGTCCGAGACTGCGGACCGGCTGCGCCAGTCCACGCCATTCGCGGGGCTGATCAGCCCCAGGGAACGATGGGAGTTCTTGCGGCTATGGAACGATCGCAACTCGAGCACTTGATTCGCGCGGCAAGCGCGATTGCCGACGACTACGAATTGGTCGTCATCGGCAGTCAATCGATCCTTGGCACGATCCCATTTCCACCCGAATCACTGATCGCCTCGATGGAGGCGGACATCTATCCCAAAAACCATCCGGAGCTGGCCGATCTGATTGACGGGTCGATTGGCGAGGGCTCTCCCTTCGAGCAGGAGTTTGGCTACTACGCGCAAGGCGTCGGCCCGGAAACGGCCGTGCTTCCGTCTGGTTGGGAGCAGCGATTGGTAAAGGTGCAAAACGAAAATACGCGATCCGCCATCGGCTATTGCCTTGATGTGCATGACCTGGCGCTATCGAAATATGTCGCCAATAGGGAAAAGGATCGGGATTTCATTCGCGAACTATTGCGCCATGGCTTCGTGGATGCTGCGGTATTGGCCCAGAGGGCACCCACTCTTCCCGTCAGTCCGGAACGAATCGAGTTCCTGCTAGGTGCCTTGGCCGCAGATTCTGCAGCGACCAAGGCTGAGCATCGCGGCTGACAAAGAAAATGCCCCGGCGTACCGGGGCATTGGCTTAACATCACGATGACGCGAACTTGGTTTCGTTCAACGGAAACCGAAGCGGGCGCGGCAACCGGCGTCCACCCACAGCTGACCGCGGTTGTCATAACCCCAGTCGCGACCCTCGATGCAGTTGTTGGTCGAGATGCGCTGGACGATGCGCGGGGTGCCATAGCGCGGGTCCCAGGTGCAGAGCTCGCGACGGTTGTCGATGCTGGAACAGGTGACGCTGTAGTTGTCGTCACGGTTCCAGTTGTTGTTGTCGCCGTAGTCGTCGTCACGCGGGCCACGACGGCCGACCGACTGGAACTGCGCGCGGCAACCATTGCGAACCCAGACGATGCCTTCACGTTGGCCCCAGCTGCGACCCTCGATGCAGGCCTGGCTGTTGTTCAAGCGGTTGACCAGTTCGACGCGACCACGGAAACCGGTCTCGCACTCGCGGTAACGGTCCTGGTTGCTTGCGCAAACAACCATGCGATTGCTGCCCGGCTGCGGGCCCGTGTTACCGGTACGCACGATGCCGAAGCGGGCGCGGCATCCGTTGCGAACCCAGACGGCGCCAGGTTTCTGACCCCAGGTGCGACCTTCGATACAGGCCGATCGCGAGATCTGCTGGGTGATGACGGCGGTGCCGCGGAAGGGCACGGCGCATTCGCGGTAGCGATTGTCGGTGCTGGAACAGATGACTTCACGCGCGGTCCAGCCGGTGGCCGGGCGCCACTCGCGGTTGGAATACGCCTGGCGCGACAGGGTCATGTCGCGGCTGATCTGGTTCATGCTCCAGCCGGCGTTGGACCGGTCGAGGTAGTACTCGAGCTGGTTGTCAGAAATGACCCGACCATTGTTGATCCGCGCGTATTCGCTTTCGATCATCCTGATCTGGTCGCGGTAGTTGGTCTGGGCCTGGACTTGGCTGGCCCCGAGCAGGGTGCCGAGAACCAGCAGGCAAGCGAGAAAATTCCTTTTCATGTGAAGCTCCTGAGCCGTGTTGGACATGCGTGAGACACCCTAGGCACGGCTGCCTGTACGGCGACCGACTGGCCAAAACGCCGTTAAACGGGCCGTTACCTAGGTGTACGGATGCCTAATGCCGGGCCGGTTTCTGGCAAAATAGAAGGCTGATTTGGCCCAAGCGGCCCGGAGACCCCCATGCGTACCCATTTTTGCGGCCTTGTGACTGAAGCGCTTGTTGGCGAGACCGTCATCCTTTGCGGCTGGGCCGACGTTGCCCGCAACCTGGGCGGCGTCTGCTTCATCGACCTGCGCGACCACGAGGGCATCGTGCAGGTGGTCGCCAATCCAGACAGCCCGGATGTCTTTGCCGTGGCCGCCGACGTGGGTTACGAATATTGCCTGCGCGTCACTGGCACGGTGCGCGCGCGGCACAGCGTGAATGACAAGATCGCCACCGGCCAGGTGGAAGTGATTGCAAGCAACATCGAAATCCTGAATCGCGCCGACAAGCTGCCGTTCTATTCGCACGAGAACCCGGGCGAGGACGTGCGCCTGAAGTATCGCTACCTCGACCTGCGCAGCCCGAATATGCAAAAGAACATGCGCAAGCGCATCGCGCTGGTGCAGGCGCTGCGTCGCCACCTGGATGCTGCCGGTTTCCAAGACATCGAGACGCCGATCCTGACCAAGGCCACGCCGGAAGGAGCGCGCGATTACCTGGTGCCGTCGCGCGTGCATGCGGGGCAGTTCTTCGCCTTGCCGCAGTCGCCGCAGTTGTTCAAGCAGTTGTTGATGATGGCCGGCATGGATCGCTACTACCAGATCGCGCGCTGCTTCCGCGACGAGGACCTGCGCGCCGATCGCCAGCCGGAATTCACCCAGTTGGACATGGAGTTCGCCTTCGTCACCGAACGCGACATCCAGGACTATGTGGAGACGCTGATCCGCGATGTGTTCCGCGAAGTGCAGGGTGTCGAGCTGGCCAATCCGTTCCCGCGCCTGACCTATAGCGATGCGATGCGTCGCTACGGTTCGGACAAGCCGGACCTGCGCATCGCGCTGGAACTGGTGGACGTGGCCGAGCTGGTGAAGGGTTGCGAGTTCAAGGTGTTCACCGATTGGGCGAACCATGCCGATGGCCGCGTGGCGGCGCTGCGCCTGCCGGGCGGGGCCGTGCTGAGCCGCAAGCAGATCGACGACAACGCCGCGCACGCGGCCAAGCATGGCGCGAAGGGCCTGGCCTGGCTGAAAGTGGAAGACCTGTCGAAGGGTCGCGAGGGTATCAACTCGCCGATCGCGAAGTTCCTCGACGATGCGACGCTGGCTGCGTTGCTGAAGGCTTGCGAAGCGCAGACCGGCGACTTGCTGTTCTTCGGCGCGGGTCCGTGGAAGTCGGTGTCCGACTTCATGGGTGCGCTGCGCCTGAAGGTGGCGAAGGATGCCGGTCTGGTGGCGACCGGTTGGGCGCCGCTGTGGGTTACCGATTTCCCGATGTTCGAATACGACGACGAGGAGCATCGCTTCGTCGCGTTGCATCATCCCTTCACCGCGCCGAAGGTGGACGACGTGGCGGATCTTTCCGCCAACGCGCGCACCGCGGTCAGCCGCGGCTACGACATGGTGTTGAACGGCAACGAGATCGGCGGCGGCTCGGTGCGTATCCATCGCTCCGACATGCAAAGCACGGTATTCGATCTGCTGGGCATCAGCCGTGACGAAGCGCAGGCCAAGTTCGGCTTCCTTCTGGAAGCCTTGCGCTATGGCGCGCCACCGCACGGCGGCATCGCCTTCGGCATCGACCGCATTGCGGCCTTGATGGCCGGCACTGATTCGATTCGCGACGTGATCGCGTTCCCGAAGACGGCGTCGGCGCAATGCCTGCTGACCTCGGCGCCGTCGGCGGTGCCGGACAAGCAACTGGCCGAGTTGCACGTGAAGGTTCGCGAAGAGCATCGCGGCTGAAGCCGCTCCCACAGTTGCTTCCAGGAGTGAGGGGTGGGCGAGGCGGTCATCCTGTTGCACGGGTTGATGATGCGGCGGCCGGCGCTGGTGCCGATGGCGCTGCGCTTGCGCAAGCGTGGTTTTGCGCCCGAACTGTTTGCCTACTCGACCCTGTGGCGTGATCCCGAGGAAGCCATCGCGCATCTGGGCCAGCGGCTGCGCGCGCATGGCGACCAGCCGGTGCACGTTTTGGCGCACAGCCTGGGCGGATTGATCGCGCTGGAGGCCTTGAAGCGCAACCCCGGCCTGCCGAGGGCGCGAGTGGTCTGCCTGGGTTCGCCCATCGCCGGCAGCGCGGCGGCGCGCGGCCTGGTGGACCACGGCGCCGGTTTTGCCTCCGGCCGAAGCGGCGCCCTGTTGCGGGCCGGGATCGGGCAACTGCCTACGGACCGCCCCGTGGGAATGATCGCGGGCAGTCGCTCGATGGGATTGGGACGGTTTTTCGGCCGATTCAACGAAGACAACGATGGCACGGTGGCGGTGGGCGAGACCCGGCTGCCGGGCCTGGAGGCGCACGTGGTCATCGGCGCCAGCCATTCGGGCCTGATCGTGTCGGCCGAGGCGGCGGAGTTGGCAGCCCGCTACCTGGCCACCGGTAGCTTCGAGCCGGCCCGGCTATAATTGCGCTTCGACACAAGGCGGGTGATGCATGGGCAGGTTGATGAAGATTGCCGGGCACAAGGGCGCGCAGGACGCCAAGCGCGGCAAGGTGTTTACCAAGGTGATCCGTGAAATTTCTGTGGCGGCGCGCGCCGGTGGCGGCGACCCGAAGGCCAACCCGCGACTGCGACTGGCGATGGACAAGGCGCTCGGCGTGAACATGTCGCGCGACGTGATCGATCGCGCCGTGAAGAAAGCCACCGGCGGCCTGGAAGGCGTGGACTACGAAGAAATCCGCTACGAGGGCTACGCCCCGGGCGGCATTGCCGTGATCGTCGAATGCATGACCGAGAACAAGGTGCGCACCGTGGCCGACGTGCGCCACGCCTTCAGCAAGCACGGCGGCAACCTCGGTACCGATGGCTCCGTGTCCTTCATGTTCAAGAAGGTGGGCGTACTGAGTTTCCCCGCGGGCGCCAATGAAGACGCCATCACCGAAGCCGCCATCGATGCAGGCGCCGACGACATCGTGGTTTATCCCGAAGACGGCGCGATCGACGTCATCACCTCGCCGGACCAGTTCCAGGCGGTGAAGGACGCGATGGAGAAGGGTGGTTTCATTCCCGAAAACTCCGGGGTGACCCTGCGCGCCGAAAACGATATTGCCGTGACCGGTGAAACCGCCGAACACGTGGTGAAGATGCTCGACATGCTCGAGGACCTGGACGACGTGCAAAACGTGTATCACAACGCCGAGTTGCCCGCCGAAGCCTACCAATGACTCGAATCCTCGGGATCGATCCTGGGTCGCAGCGCACGGGTGTCGGCATCATCGATTGCGATGCCGGCGGCCGGGTGACCCATGTGTTCCATGCGCCGCTGAAGTTGCTCGATGCCGAGAGTTTCCCACTGCGCCTGAAGCTGCTGCTGGATGGCCTTGGGGAGATCATTGAAAAATACCAGCCGGCCGAAGTGGCGATCGAGAAGGTCTTCATGGCGCGCAATCCCGATTCGGCATTGAAGCTGGGCCAGGCCCGCGGCGCGGCGATGTGCGCGGCCGTGATGCGCGACCTGCCGGTGCACGAGTACGCCGCCAAGGAGATCAAGCTGGCGGTGGTGGGCAAGGGCAGCGCCGACAAGGTGCAAGTCCAGCATATGATCGGCGTCATGTTGAACCTGCACGGCAAGATCCAGGCCGACGCCGCCGATGCCCTGGCGGTCGCGATTACCCACGCGCATGTGCGCGCCACGGCGGCCCGCATTGGCGTGAGCGCCCGCGAAGTCTGGAGCCGCAAGTGATCGGCCGCCTGAAAGGCATCCTGGTGCACAAGCAGCCGCCCTGGCTGATGATCGACGTCGGCGGCGTGGGCTATGAACTCGAAGCACCGATGTCCACCTTCTACGACTTGCCCGACGTTGGGCGCGAGGTGGTGTTGTTCACGCATCACGCGGTGAAGGAAGACTCGGTCGCGCTGTATGGCTTCAATCGCGAGATCGAACGGCGCTTGTTCCGCGACGTGCAGAAGGTGACCGGCATCGGCGCAAAGATCGCGCTGGCCATCCTGTCCGGCGCCAGCGTGGATGATTTTGCGCGGCTCGTGCAGACCGGCGATGTGGCCGCGCTGACGCGCATCCCCGGCATCGGCAAGAAGACGGCCGAGCGCATCGTGGTCGAGTTGCGCGACCGTGCGGCCGACTTCACCGGCGGCCCGGCGAGCATCGTCGGCAAGGGCGTGCCGAACGATCCGGTGGCCGAAGCGAGCATCGCCCTGCAACAACTGGGCTACAAGCCCGCCGAAATTACCCGCATGCTCAAAGAAGGTGCCGCCGGCGACAGTGCCGAAGACATCATCCGGAAAGCGCTAAAATCCATGCTCCGCAACGGCTGACGCCGGCAGGAAGCCGCACCCATGTCACAACAAGCGCACGCAACGTCGCCACCGAAATCCTGGCCGCTGGTGATGGGCGCCATTGGCGTGGTGTTCGGCGACATCGGCACCAGTCCGCTGTACACGCTGAAGGAAGCCTTCGGCGAAAAGTACGGCCTGCAACCTGATCCGGCCAACGTGCTCGGCATCCTGTCGCTGGTGTTCTGGGCGATGATGCTGGTGGTCACGCTGAAATACGTGATGGTGATCCTGCGCGCCGACAACCGCGGCGAAGGCGGCATCCTGGCGCTGATGGCGGTGGTGCAGCGCAGCCTGCCGATTGCCTCGCCACTCACCTACAGCATCGGCCTGCTGGGAATCTTCGGCACCGCGCTGTTTTTCGGCGACAGCGTGATTACGCCGGCCATCTCGGTGCTGTCGGCCGTCGAAGGACTGAAGGTGGCCGCGCCCAGGCTGGACAACTACATCGTGCCGATCACGCTGGGCGTGCTGCTGGTGTTGTTTGCCTTCCAGCGCCACGGCACCGACCGCGTCGGCAAGATCTTCGGGCCGGTGATGCTGGTCTGGTTCATCACGCTGGCCTTGCTGGGCGGCGCGCAGGTACTGCGCAATCCCGAAGTGCTGTCTGCGGTGAATCCCCTTTATGCCGTCAAGTTCTTTATCCAACACGGCGTGCATGCCTGGCTGGCCTTGGGCGCGGTGGTGCTGGCGGTGACCGGCGGCGAGGCCCTGTACGCGGACATGGGCCACTTCGGCCGGATTCCGATCAAGAAGGCCTGGATTTTTGTCGCGTTGCCGGCTTTGCTGCTGAACTATTTCGGGCAGGGCGCCGTGGTGCTCGCCAACCCGGAGTCCGCGCACAACCCGTTCTATTCGCTGGTGCCGACCTGGGGCCTGTTCCCGATGATCGCGCTGGCGACGCTGGCAACCGTCATCGCTTCGCAGGCGGTGATTTCCGGCGCGTTCTCGTTGGCCCGCCAGGCCATCCAGTTGGGCTACCTGCCGCGCTTGATCCTCGTACACACGTCGGCGGAAACGATCGGCCAGGTGTACCTGCCCTGGGTTAACCGGATCCTGCTGGTGCTGGTGATGATACTGGTGGTGACCTTCCAGACCTCGAGCAACCTGGCGTCGGCCTACGGCGTGTCGGTGACCGGCAGCATGCTGATCGACACCATCCTGCTGATCATCCTGGCTTCGCAGAAGTGGCGGATATCGCCGCGCATCATCTGGCCGCTGGCGATCCTGTTCCTGACGGTGGATATCGCGCTGCTGTCGGCGAATGCGGTGAAGTTCCTGGAAGGCGCGTGGTTCCCCGTGGCGCTGGGCATCCTGGCCTTCACCGTGATGCGCACCTGGCGGCACGGCCGCGACCTGGTGCGCGAGCACGTCAATCGCGACAGCCTGCGGATCGAGCACTTCGTCGAATCGATCATGGTGGACCCGCCGACGCGGGTATCGGGTACGGCTGTCTTCATGACGCCGTCCAACGAATACATGCCGCCCGCGCTGCTGCACAACCTCAAGCACAACAAGGTGCTGCACGAACGCAATGTATTGCTGAGCGTGGAGACCCTGAACGTGCCGCGCGCCGACGAAGGCGAGCGCATTGCCTACAGCGACCTGGGCCGTGGTTTCCAGCGCCTCAGCCTGCGTTTTGGCTACATGGAGAACCCGGACGTACCCGCCGCGCTGAAGAACTGGAAGATTCCGGGCCCGGCCTTCGACGCGATGGACACGACCTTCTTTGCCAGCCGCGAGTCGCTTACCGCGAACGCGGGCGAGGGCATGGCCCTTTGGCGGGACAAGCTCTTCCTGATCATGTCGCGCAATGCCACGCCGGCTACGGAGTTCTTCAGTATCCCGGGCAACAGGCTGGTGGAACTGGGCACGCAGGTAACCATCTAAGCCACTCAAGTTGCGATCTGAGACATAATGTCCGGCATGGAAGAAACGCGCGTCCTGGCCAGTTCCGTTACCCGCGAAGACGAGGCGGTGGAGGCCAGCATCCGGCCCAAGCGCCTGGATGAATACCTGGGCCAGGAAACCGTCCGCGAGCAGCTGAAGATCTACATCGAGGCGGCCCGTCGCCGCAACGAAGCGCTGGACCATGTGCTGATCTTCGGCCCGCCGGGTCTTGGCAAGACCACGCTGGCCCATGTGATTGCGCACGAGATGGGCGTCAATCTGCGCCAGACTTCGGGCCCGGTGATCGAACGCGCCGGCGACCTGGCCGCCTTGCTGACCAACTTGCAGCCGCACGATGTGCTCTTCATCGACGAGATCCATCGCCTGTCGCCGGTGGTCGAGGAAGTGCTGTATCCGGCGATGGAAGATTTCCAGATCGACATCATGATTGGCGAGGGCCCGGCCGCGCGCTCGATCAAGCTCGACCTGCCGCCCTTCACCCTGATTGGCGCCACCACGCGCGCCGGCCTGCTGACTGGCCCGCTGCGTGACCGCTTCGGCATCGTGCAGCGGCTGCAGTTTTATTCGCCGGAAGAATTGACCCGCATCGTGCGACGCTCGGCCTCGATCCTGGACATCGCCTGCGCACCCGAAGGCGCCGGCGAAATCGCCACGCGATCGCGCGGCACGCCGCGCATCGCCAACCGCCTGCTGCGCCGCGCCCGCGATTTCGCCCAGGTGCGCGCCGAGGGCCATATCGACAAGGCCGCGGCCGATGCGGCCATGAAGATGCTGCAGGTGGATGCGCAGGGTTTTGACGAAGTGGATCGCAACCTGTTGCGCATGATCATCCACAATTTCGAGGGCGGCCCAGTCGGCGTGGAATCGCTGGCCGCGGCACTCAGCGAAGAACGCGGCACCCTGGAAGACGTGATCGAGCCCTACCTGATCCAGCAGGGCTACATCGTGCGCAGCGCGCGCGGCCGCATGGCCACCAGCAAGGCCTATACCCATCTGGGGCTGCAGCCGCCCAAGCGCCCGGATCTGTTCGAATGACGAGCGAACCGGCTTCCGCCGTGCCGTTCAGCTTTCCGATAAGGGTGTACTGGGAAGATACCGATGCCGGGGGCGTGGTTTACCACGCGCAGTACCTGTGCTTCCTGGAACGCGCCCGCACCGAGTGGGTGCGCGCCTTGGGCATCCACCAGCAATCGCTGCGCGACAGCGACGACCTGGTGCTGGCGGTGCGCGACATGCAGCTCGATTTCCTGAAACCCGCGCGACTGGATGATTTGCTGCAGGTGACCGTAGTGCTTACCGAACGACGATCCGCCAGTTTTACCGTTGCGCAGGAACTCTTTCGCGACAATGAGTGTCTGCTGCGTGCACAGATGCGCATTGCCTGCCTGCAAGCTTCCACCTTCAAGCCGCGTCCCCTGCCCAAGTGGATGCTGGCCGACCCCATCCCCGGAGAAACCACCCGATGATCGATGCCCTGATGATGCTGGCGGCCACCGCCGCCACCGCAGCGCCCCCGGAAGCCGTAGCGGCCGTACAGACCGTGGCGGTAGGTGGGGGCGGGCTCGACTACCTCGACCTGATCCTGCACGCGAGCTGGCCAGTGCTGGTGGTGATGATCCTGCTGCTGGTCGCCTCGGTGATGAGCTGGTTCGTGATCTTCCGCAAGGCCAGTGTGTTCAACCAGGCCAATCGCGAGGCCGAGGAATTCGAAGGCCGGTTCTGGTCGGGCGCGGAATTGAACGCGTTGTACCGCACCTCGACCGAGCGCAACCGCGTGGTGACGGGGCTCGAAGCCATCTTCGAAGCCGGCTTCCGCGAGTTCACCCGCCTGCGCCAGCAACATCGCACCATCGATGCCCGCAGCCAGCTGGAAGGCGCGCAACGCGCCATGCGCGCCACCCTCGCCCGCGAGATCGACCGCCTGGAACACAACCTCGAACTGCTCGCGAATGTCGGATCGACGGCCCCGTATGTGGGTCTGGTGGGCACGGTGTTCGGCATCATGATTTCCTTCCACGGCCTGGCCAACAACAAGCAGGCGACCATTGCCACGGTGGCGCCGGGTATTTCGGAAGCGCTGATCGCGACGGCGATGGGACTTTTTGCCGCCATCCCCGCCGTATGGGCCTACAACCGGTTCGCGACGCGGGTCGAGCGCCTGTCGGTGCGCTATGAAAGTTTCGCCGAGGAATTTTCCTCGATCCTGCAAAGGCAATCGCACACGGATGAACAGGGTTGACCCCATTCGCCGCTTGCGTCCGTTGAGGAACCTGACATGACCACCTCTGCCTTTTCCCGCCGATTGCGTACCCGCAAGCTGAAATCGGAAATCAACGTCGTGCCCTACATCGATGTGATGCTGGTGCTGCTGATCATCTTCATGATCACGGCGCCGCTGCTGAACCTGGGCGTGGATATCGACATGCCTGATTCGCAGGCGCGTGGTATCACCAGCGACAAGGACCCTGTGATCATCAGCGTGGATTCGCTGGGTGGCTACGGTCTGAAGTTGCCCGACTCCAGCTTGAAGAAGGTGAGCTTCGCCGACTTGAACACGGAGATGCGATCGCTGGTCGCGACCAATCCCAACATCTCGGTGTACGTGGCGGGCGACAAGAAGACCAGCTACCAGCAGGTATATGACGTGATGACGCTGCTGCAAAAGGCGGGCGTGGAAAAAATGAGCCTGTTGAGCAAGCCGCCGGAGGCGCAGTCGCGCTGACCGCATGGAGTCGACGGCCGACCAGCTGCGGGCATTCGGATTGTCGGTGCTCTTCCACGCCGCCCTGGTCGGGCTGTTCTGGTTGGGTGCGCGTTACATGTTGACCGTGCCCGACGAGTCGGCGGTAGGCGAGCCGATCGAGGCCACGCTGCAGGCATCGAAGGCCGACCTTGCGCGCGTGCAGGCCGCCATCGAAGCCTCGGAAAAAGCGCCGGTCGAACCGGAGCCCGAGCCGGCCAAGCCGCAGCCGCTTCCCGAGCCCATTCCGCAAACCAGCGACGTGCCGCTGCAACCGACGCCCCAGGCGCCCCAGGACCAGCCCGATACCGTGGACCAGGAACGCATCGCGCGCGTCGCGGCCGAACAGGCCAGCAAGCTCGAGCGCGAACAGGAAGCGCGGGTCCGGCAGGAGCAGGTGGACCTGACCCAGGACATCCTTCGCCAGCAGGTCGCCGAACGCCGGCAGCGCATGCGCGAACAACTGGCGGAAATCCAGCGTGAGCGCGAAGAAGCCGCCAAGCGCACCAAGCGCGAGGAACAGCGCTTGCAGCAGCTCGCCGACCTGAGCGCGGACGCCACCGCCCCACCGCGCCCGCCATCCCGCGCGACGGCGCCGGCGGGCGAGAGGGGCAAGGACGAAGGCCTGCTGGCTGCCTACAAGGCCGCGATGCTGCAGACGGCCGACCAGAACTGGAACCATATCGGCGCGCCCGAACTCACGCAGTGCCGGGTTCGCTTCACCCAGATACCGGGTGGCGAGGTCATCAATGTGGAGTTCATGAGCTGCCCGTACGATGCACAGGGACGTGAGTTCGTGGACCGCGCGTTGCGCAAGGCGCCGATGCCCTATTCGGGCTACGAGTCGGTATTCCTGCCCAAGGTCGAACTGACATTTTGTTATCCGAGAGAGGAATGCACCCGATGAAACGACTGTTATTGATGGTGCTGATGATGCTTTCCGCCTCCGGCCTGCAAGCCCAGGGCCTGGACATCGGCCTGGTATCCGGCAATGAGGCGTCCTTGCCCATCGCGGTCGTCCCGATGCCCTACCAGGGCCGCAACGTCGCCCCGGGCACGGACGTTTCCGAAGTGATCCGCAATGACTTGAATCGCTCGGGCCAGTTCCGTTCGCTGCCGGTGGCCAACATGCCGCCAGCGCGGCCGACCCGTGGCAGCGAAATCGACTTCGACGCCTGGCGCCTGCGCAAGCAGGACTTCATCGTGGTCGGGCGAATTGTTGACACGGCAGACGGTGGCTACCAGGTCGAATACGATTTGTATGACGTGGCCAAGCGGTCGCGCCTGCTGGGCCTGCCGATTCCCGGTCGCGAAAAGAGCATGCGTGAAGTCGGCCACCAGATCGCCGACGAAATCTACGAAAAAATCCTGGGCGTGCGTGGCGCCTTCTGGACTCGCGTTGCTTACGTAACGGCCACCGGCCTCGGCCCGGGCACGCGCTACATGCTGAAGGTCGCCGATTCCGATGGCATGAACGAGCAGGTGATCGTGCGTTCGCCGGAGCCGCTGCTGTCGCCGGCCTGGAGCCCCGATGGCCGCAAGCTCGCCTATGTCAGCTTCGAGCGCGGTAACTCCACCATCTACGTGCAGGACCTGAACACCGGCGGCCGCGAGGTGGTGGCCAGCTTCAAGGGCATCAACGGCGCGCCATCCTTTTCGCCGGACGGCCGCCGCCTGGCGATGACCCTGTCGAAGGGCGGCAATCCCGAGATTTACGTGATGGACCTGGCCAGCAATTCGCTGACCCAGGTGACCCGCCACTACGGCATCGACACCGAGGCGGCTTGGCTGCCTGATGGCCGGACCCTGCTGTTTACGTCCGACCGGGCCGGCAAGCCGCAGGTGTATTCGGTGGCCGCCACCGGTGGCGAGCCGACCCGCATCAGCTTCCAGGGCGAATCCAATGCCCGCGCCACGGTCTCCTTCGATGGCAAGAAGATCGGCATGGCCCAGGGCTCGGGCAACATCTACCGTATCGCCATCCTGGACAAGAGCTTCGGCGGCGGCACCCGCTGGTTGACGCTTTCGCCGGGAAATCTCGACGAATCGCCGAGTTTCGCCCCCAATGCCAGCATGTTGCTGTATGCCACCAAGGAAGGCCGGCGCGGCGTGTTGTATGCTGTGTCCGCCGACGGCCGGGTGCGGCTGCGCATCGTCAGCACCGAAAACGGCGACGTGCGCGAGCCTGCCTGGGGTCCGTTCAGGCAGCGCTGACATTGCAGCGAGCAAACTACCTGAACTGTCTCCCCCCAATTCCCTGATAACAAGGACGACTTCATGAACAACACCACCCGCCTTATGATCGCCGCCGCCATCGCCCTTAGCCTGGCCGCGTGCACCAAGAAGGTGAAGGAAGTTCCCGCCGACACCACCGCCGGCGAAACCACGACTGGCGCCACCACCGGCGCAATTACCGACACGGCCCCGGGCAAGTACTCGCCGGCTGATCTCGACACCGATTCCTGCTTGCGCCAGCGCGTGGTCTATTTCGATTTCGACCAGGACACGCTGAAGCCGGACTTCCAGGCCGCCATCGCCTGCCACGCGAAGTACCTGCGCGACCGTCCCGAAGCGCGCATGAACCTCGAAGGCAATGCCGACGAACGCGGCACGCGCGAATACAACCTGGGCCTGGGCGAGCGTCGCGGCAACGCGGTGTCGGCAGCCATCCAGGGCAACGGCGGTTCGGCTGGCCAGATCAGCGTGATCAGCTATGGCGAAGAGCGTCCGACCTGTGCCGATTCCAGCGACGACTGCTGGTCGCGCAACCGTCGCGTCGAAATCGTCTACACCACGCGCTGATCGATGGCCGTCCTGACGATGCGTTCCATCGGAGTGGCGTTGCTGGCGATGTCGCTGGCGGCGCCAGCCTTCGCGCAGAAATTGAGTTTGGCGGAACGTGTTGCGCGGCTTGAGGCCGCGGACGCGTCGCAGACCAGCTCGGCCGGGCAGGCGAATGTGGAACTGCTGAACCGTGTTACGCAGATGCAGTCGGAAGTGCAGGCACTGCGTAACCAGGTCGAGCAATTGCAGAACGAAAACGCGCAACTCAAGCAACAAGGCCGCGACCAGTACATCGACATCGATAGCCGATTGCAGCGCGTGGAAGGCGGCAGCGCCGCAACGGGTCCTGCGCCGCCGTTGCCGCCACCGTCTGCAAGCAATCCGTCGCCACGCGCCTCGGGCTCGCGTCCGCCCGCCACCGGCACGCGTCCGCCATCCCCGAACGCCATGGATGTGGACGCCCGTGCGCTGAATGGACAGGGCGCTTACGACGTTGCCCTGGCTGCGTTGCGCCAGGGTGAGTACGTGGAATCGGCGCGCAGCTTCCAGTCGTTCCTGGCTGACTATCCCAATGCGCCGCTGGCGCCGAATGCCTGGTACTGGCTGGGCGAAAGTTATTACGCCACGCAGAACTATCCGATCGCACTGCGCAGCTTCGATACCTTGCTGAGCAACTTTCCCGATTCGCCCAAGGCGCCGGACGCGATGTTGAAGAAGGGCTACTGCCAGATCGAGATGGGCGATGCAGGCGCGGGCCGGCAGACGCTGAATCGCGTCATCAATGAATTTCCGGGCAGCGATGCCGCACGCCTGGCGACCAGCCGGCTGCGCGCACTTAGCCTGGATCCGCGCTGACCCAGGCGGCACGGTCGTGAGCGCCACGGCGAGCGCCAGCGTGTTGGACGATGCGGTTGAAGCAGCCGCAGCCGCAGCCGCGGCCGAATCAGCGGCCGGCGACCGCCTGAAGTTGACCGAAATTTTCCTGTCCGTGCAGGGCGAAGCCCGCAGCGTGGGCTGGCCGACCGTGTTCGTGCGCCTGACCGGATGTCCGTTGCGTTGCCAGTATTGCGACACCGCGTACGCCTTCCATGGCGGCCAATGGTGGGACATGGACGCGATCCTGGCTGAAGTGGCAAAACACGGCGTCCGCCATGTCTGCGTGACCGGCGGCGAACCGCTGTCGCAGAAGCGCTGCATCGGCCTGCTGGCCCGACTCTGCGATGCCGGGTATTCGGTGTCGCTCGAAACCTCCGGCGCCATCGACATCAGCGAGGTGGACCTGCGTGTGTCGCGCGTGCTCGACCTGAAGACGCCGGCCTCCGGCGAGATGCACCGCAACCTGCTGTCGAATATTCCGCTGCTGACGCCGAACGACCAGGTGAAGTTCGTCATCTGCAATCGCGGCGATTACG
>JANNWV010000168.1:0-3112 GCA_031408815.1 Gammaproteobacteria bacterium | reverse complement strand
CCGTCATCCACCGGCTGCACCAGCAACACGGTCGGCAGCGGGTTTTCCTGCAGCAGGTCGAGCGCGCCGGCCAGGTCGCTGAGCTGACGGAACTCCTTCAATCCCTCGGCCGGCGTCTTGAGCGTGACCGCGGCGACGTCGGCGCGCTGGCGCAACTCTTCGGCGAAGCGCGCCGCCTGCGCCGGATCGATCGCGCCCTGCAGGAACAGTCCGATCTCGCGCGATTCGCGCACGCTGCCGGACAGGCGCTCGACGTTGGACAAGGCCAGGCCCAGGCCAAGCGGCAGGGCCATGGCCACGGCCATCACGCCGACGGTGAGCAAGCTGGCGAATGGCCGCTGGAAGAAGCGGCCGAGGCTGGAGACCATGGAATAGGCGTGCTGGTCACGCCAGGCGCGCAGACGCTTGAACAGGCCGCCCTCTTCCACCCGCGCGGCCGGTGCAGCGCTGCGCGCGTCCTTGCGTGGCTTGGCGCTCATGCCGCCAAGTCCTCGGGCGAAATGTCGTCCATCAGCTTGCCGTGGTCGAGCACCAGCACGCGCTTGCGCAGGCGCTTGACCAGCGCCAGGTCGTGGCTGGCGATGATCACGGCCGTGCCCTGCGCCTGCAGCGCATCGAACAGCTGCATGATTTCCGCGGCCAGGGTTGGGTCGAGGTTGCCGGTGGGTTCGTCGGCCAGCAGGATCAGTGGTTGCCCGACCATCGCCCGGGCAATGCCGATGCGCTGCTGCTCGCCAGTGGACAGCTCGCCTGGCCGCGAGCGTTCGCGCGCGGCCAGGCCAACCTTGTCCAGCATTGAGCGCACGCGCCTGCCGATATCGGCGGAGGCCATGCCCGCGATCAGCAGTGGCAGGGCGACGTTATCGAACACGCTGCGCTCGAGCAGCAGGCGGTGGTCCTGGTGGACGACGCCGATCCGGCGGCGGTGCAACGCGACCTGGCGGCCGCGGACCTTGGCCAGGTTGCGCTCGGACACCAGCACGGTGCCTCGACTCGGCCGCTCGCTCAGGTGGATCAGGCGCAGCAAGGTGCTCTTGCCGGCACCGGAATGCCCGGTGACGAACACCATTTCGCCGGCCTCTACCGCAAAGCTGACCTCGGACAGCGCGGCATGGCCGCCCGGATAACTTTTGCTGACAGCATCGAAACGCAGCAGGCTCATGCCAACTCCAGGCTCAGACTGGCGCAGTTTGCGGTGGCTGCCTCAGGATTTCGAGGACGGCGCGACCAGCGACTTCACCTGCCGCGTGAAACGCTTGAGGAAGGATTCCTTGGATACGGTCTTCGCCGGCGCTGGCGTCGGCGTCGCCGGAACCCGCGCGGTCACCTTGCTCAAAGCCGCAGACGCCTCCGGACGCGCGCGCTCGCCGCCCGACTGGCCGCGAGCGGCATCGGAAGCAACGTTGGCGTCACGCGGCGGACGCGGCGCGCGGGGCGGCCGTGGCGTGCCGTTGGCTTCGCGCGGCGGCGCATTGGCATCACGCGGAGGACGGCGCTCGCCTTCGCTGCGGCGTGGGCCTCCCGGGCCACTGCGCGAACCGCCCGGCGCCGATCGCGCACCACCGCGCGATCCACCCGGACCACTGCGGCTGCCGCCGGTCTTCGGCCCGCGGCCGCTGGCCAATGCCTCGGCGCGCGCCTCGCGGAAAATGTCAGCAATGCTTTCGTTGGCTTCGCCATCGGCGTTGGCCACCGCTTCGCGCGGCGCCCGCGGCAGGGCGCGCAGCAAGTCGGCGTTGACCGCTTCGACCGGGATCTTCTGCTCGATGTAAGCCTCGATCTCCGGCAGGGACTGCGCGTAGATTTCGCAGGCGAAGCTCACGGCGTCGCCTTCCATGCCCAGGCGTGCGGTGCGGCCGATGCGGTGCACGTAGTCTTCGGCATCGAAGGGCAGGTCGAAGTTGTAGACGTGGCTGACCGCGTCGATGTGCAGGCCGCGCGCAGCGACGTCGGTGGCGACCAGGATCTCAAGCTCGGCGCGCTGGAATTTCGCCAGCAGGCTTTGCCGCTTCTTCTGCGGCACGTCGCCGGACAACACGCCGACCCGGTAACCGGCGCGCTCCAGCGCACGGCCGACTTTTTCCACCCAGGCCTTGGTGTTGACGAACACCATGGTGCGGTTGGCCTCGGTACGCGACAGCAGCCCGATCAGCAGCGGCAATTTTTCTTCGTTGGACGGGAAGTACACCACTTGGCGAACCCGCGAGGCGGTGATCGTCTCGGTCTCGACGATGACTTTTTCCGGCTCGTTCATGTGCTCGTAGGCGAGCTCGAGCACGCGATGGCTGAGCGTGGCCGAGAACAACAGCGTCTGCCGCTCTTCGCGGCGCGGCAACTTGCGCAGCAGGACGCGCAGGTCCTTGATGAAGCCCAGGTCGAACATGCGATCGGCTTCGTCCAGGATGCAGACCTCGCAGGCATGCAGGTGCACCACGCCCTGGCGCACGTAGTCGATCAGGCGGCCTGGCGTTGCGATGATCACGTCGCAGCCAGAAGTCAGCTGGGAGCGCTGCTTGTCGTAATCAACGCCGCCGTAGATGAGAGCGAATTTCAGGCCCAAGCCAGCGCAAAACTTCTCGGCGTCTTTGTGAATCTGTATCGCGAGTTCTCTGGTCGGCGCCAGGATCATCGCCCGGGGGTCGGCGGGGCCGCGGTTGGCCAAGGCTGGGCGCGTCATCAGGCGCTGCACCAGGGTGATCAGGAAGGCGAGGGTCTTGCCGGTGCCGGTCTGGGCCTGGCCGGCGACATCGCGGCCGGTCAGCGAGATTGGCAGCGTCAGTGCCTGGATCGGAGTGCACCGGGTGAAGCCGGCGGATTCCAGTCCGGCGAGCATGGCGGGATGCAGGTCGAAGCTCGAAAAAGCGATATCTGTCAGTGGCTTGTCGTCGATCTTGTCGGCAGTCTTGAGGGCTTGGTTGTCGGTCATGGGGTCTCTTGTCCGCGGTCTGGCCGCGCTTGCGCGTCTTGCCCGGGGGTCGCAAACTGCGCCGGTGCTTCGGGCTGGTTGCCGGGTTGTCTTCGGCAGGGTCAGCCCCCAGTTTACCGTAATCGGCGCCCGTCCCGGACGTGCGCATCATTAGATAAATCAGGAGTTTGCCCGTGAGTGACCAGG
>JANNWV010000167.1:0-7900 GCA_031408815.1 Gammaproteobacteria bacterium | reverse complement strand
ATGGCCGAAGTGGTTGAGCAGGCCGGCAAACAAGATGGGCCGGCAATCCCAGGCGCAGCCCTCGAAGGTTTTGATTCGTTGCCACTGCAGGTACGCGAAGGGCGATACGAAATCAAAATACCAGCGTGCTTCAACGGTCATGGAACACTCCACTCAGACGACGATTAGCAGGCAAGACGTTGCCGTCAGTACGGCCATTGCCCGGCCGATCCACATCGCTCGCCGCGGATCACCCAGTGAGGAGCGTACCAGTCCGCCAAAGGCCGTCCAGAGCGTGGCCGAGGGCAAGCCCATGACGGCGAACGCTGCGACTACCCAGCCGACCGATGGCCAATAGGCCTGTCCAGGCGAGGTGTACGCGCTGATCGCGCCCACGGTCATCATCCAGGCCTTCGGATTGATCGCCTGGAAGGCCACGCTGCGAGAAAAACCGTGCGGCGAGTTCATCGCCGCCGAGCCCATGGAACTCGCCTGCCAGAGCTTCCAGGCCAAGGTCAGCAGGTAAATCGTGCCAAGGAATTTGAGCACCGGGTGCAGCCACGGGAAGCGCTCGAATGCGGCGCCCAGTCCCGATGCCACCGCCAGCAACAGCAGGAGCAATCCGCTAACAAAGCCCAGCATCATCGGAATCGTCTTTCGGAAACCAAATGTGAGCCCCGACGCGGTCAGCAGCACATTGTTCGGGCCCGGCGTAACCGTGGCGACCAATGCAAAGACCGCGGCTCCGGCGGCCAGGCTCGTGTTCACGGCAGTTCCTGTCGAGTGATGCGGCACGCACATTTGATCCGCAACGCGGCGGTGCTGCCAGCGTCAGACTGGTCGTTGTTCGGGCTTCAGCGGACAGGCGGGGCGCCGATTGTTGCTGAACGCGGAAGGCGGGATTGATTCCCGAGGCCTATGCGCCGTTCGCAGAGAAAGCCTTCGCGGGCTTCGCGCAGCCGTCCGGCGTTACGGTGGCGCTGGCGCAAGCGCGATAAGCCTCGCTTCATCAACGGATGAGTGACTGCTCTCGACCCATGTCCGGTTTCTATCGTTGCACTCGTTTACCAGAATACTCACGTCCCCATAGTCGCAGGCGCAGGAATGAGAATATCGGCGATGCTCGGTCTGATGGCGGTAGGCGCAGCCATTGTTGGTGTAGGCGCTTATGCGCTGATCGGTGGTGACAGGACGGGAACAGGAACAGGCACAGGCGGCGAAGTCGAACCGTCGCGATGCCTTTCCGACGCGGCTATCGCAATCTCGGCTACACCTGCGCAGATCGCGTTGGAGCAAACGAGCGTCGTGAAATGGCAGGTCGGATTGCCAAGCGGTTGCGGAAACGTGCATGTCCGATTCGGTGGCCTGTCGGTAGGCGTGAATGGAAGTCGCGCGGTGACGCCATCCCGCACTTCGACGTTCAGCGTCGTCGTCAGCGAGACGCACCTTGGCGTGTATGGACAGAAGAGCAAGTCCACCCGTGTGGAAGTGACTTATCCGGCTCGCATTGTCATCGACCCGAGTACGCGCGATCCCGTTCGTGTGTTGCTAGGGGCGTTGGTGGACTCCACCAACGAGCGGCAGGTCGTGGAGCTTTGCAATGTCGACCTCGACCTGACCGGAGTCAAAGGCGTCAATATCTACTCAAATCGGACACTGATTGCATCCCCGGCGTGCGCGCGCGGCCCTCGCCGCTACGGGCCCCGAATCTTCGTGACCGACAAGCGGGGGGCTTCGCCACTGTTCGTAATCCGCGGCGACAATGTGCTCATCTCCGGATTTCGCCTGGAGGGCCCCACCACCGACATTGCCCAAGGTGATGTCAAGGAGATAGGAATCCGGATCTCGCCGCTCGCTGGCGCCGACCCAATCAACAATGTCGAGGTCTCCAACATGGAGATATTCCATTGGAGCGGATCAGGGGTTCAGATCTACGACAATGTGGAACAGGCGGAACGCGGCCGATTGTTCAACACCAATCCGAACGCCGTGCGCATCCGGAACAACTACTTCCATCACAACCGCCATGGTGCGGGCTACGGCTATGGCGTGGTCGTGTCGGCTGGTGCGTATGCAACGATCGAAAGAAACGTGTTCGACGAGAACCGCCACGCCATTGCAGGCGGCAGCAGGAACAAGGATGCCCTGGACTATTCCGGCTATTCCCTTCGCGACAACCTCATACTTGCGGGAGGAGGTAAGCACTGTTCAGAGTCCTGGTATTGGGCGCTTACTGGATGGCGGCTCAATTGCTGGCAGACCCACCAGATCGATATGCATGGCGATGGCAATGAGTGGTACAGCGACAGCAACTGGCTTTGCGGAACGGCGGGAGAAACCATCCTGATCGAGCGCAATACGATCCTGTATGCCAGTGGCAACGCGATCAAGATCCGTGGAAATCCTGCCGACAAGGCCGTCGTCGATGGCAATATCTTCGAGAACGGGAGCCGCAGCGATGCGATTGCGCAAACCGGTTCATGTGGCGGCTGGGGCGACAACATCACCAATCCCATCGATGTGCGGCCAAACAATGTGTTCGGCGAAGATCCAACGACAACGCTTGGCAGCTGCGACTTCTTTGGGGACGGGCAGCAGGACCAATTCATGGCGACAGGCGCCACCTGGTGGGCGAAATCGCCTGTGACGCAGCAATGGCGCTATCTGAATACGAAACCGCAGAAGCTGCCACAACTTCGGTTGACGAGAGTCGACAACGATCTGATATGTGACGTCGCCTTGCGGTCTAACCGCCCCGATGCTCGTAGGGAGCTTTACTCCAAGAGCGGTACTGGGCCTTGGATGCCGCTTGGGCTTATGCAGTAGGTGGGGGTTTGGGTCCCATGAACGTCAGCGCGGATACTGCCCTGGCACCAAGATGCTCTTGTCCACCGTGCCGTCGCTGTTCAGGGCCTCCCAGGCACTGGTGCCGTACGGCCGCGACGGCATCCGATAGACGAAGGTGAAGAGCGCATCGCGGTAGACCGGTGCCTGATCGAGCGACGCCTTGCTACGGTATTCTTGCAGGCAACGCAGTTGGATCCCGGAGATTCACCATGAAATGGCTTCTTTCTGTACTTCTTGGTTCCAGCACAGCAATGGCCGCAGCCCCCGCGCCGGTTGACGCACTGGCCCGGGACTACATGCGCCTGACCTTGGCCATGGCCCCGCACGACAGCAATTACGTCGATGCCTATTACGGACCGGCGGAGCTGCAAGCCGAGGCTACGAAGACGCCGCAGTCCTTGGCCCAGATCAAGTCCAAGGCGCAAGCCATGCAAGCTGCCCTGGGCAAGTTGAAAGCACCCGACGCAGGATCGATGGACGCGCTTCGCCTGGAGTTCCTGAAGAAGCAGACAGTCGCCATGCTTGGCCGAATTGATGTGTTGCAAGGTAAGAAGCTGAGCTTCGATGCGGAGTCGGCGGTGCTGTACGACACGGTGGCGCCGCACTACGACCGCACGCATTTCGACGCGATCATCAAGCAGATCGATGCGCTGCTGCCGGGCCCTGGCACGACCGTGCAGCGGGTGAACGCGTTCCGGTCGAAGTTCGTCATTCCGCGCGACAAGCTCAAGCCAGTGTTCGACGCGGCGATCGCGGGTTGCCGCGAGCAGACGCTCAAACACATCACGCTGCCCGAGGGCGAGGACTTCAAGCTGGAGTTCGTCACCGACAAGCCGTGGAGCGGCTACAACTGGTACAAGGGCAAGTATCACAGCCTCATCCAGGTCAACGTCGAATTGCCGATCTACATCGAGCGCGCGATCGACCTGGGCTGCCACGAGGGTTACCCCGGGCACCACGTCTACAACATGTTGCTGGAGAAAAACCTGGTCAACGACCGCAAGTGGCCGGAGTACAGCGTGTACCCGCTGTTCTCGCCGCAGTCGCTGATCGCCGAGGGCAGCGCCAACTATGGCATCGATCTGGCTTTCCCGGAGGCCAGGCGCAAGGCGTTCCAGCGCGATGTGTTATATCCACTGGCCGGTATCGATCCGACGCTCATGGAAAAGTACGACGCGCTGTTGAAGCTCACCGCGCAGCTTAGCTACGCTGGCAATGAAGCCGCACGCGACTACCTCGATGGCAAGATAACCCGCGAGCAGGCTATCGACTGGCTGGTGAACGTCGAGTTGTACCCCAGCGAGAAAGCCCCGCAACGCACCAAGTTCTTCGATACCTATCGCAGCTACGTCATCAATTACACGGTCGGCAAAGACCTGGTGAAGGACTACGTCGAAGCCAGCAGCCGTGGTGCGACGAGCGACGAAAAGCGCGACGAGTTGCGCTGGCGCGCCTTCCAGCAGCTGCTTTCGACGCCGCGGTTGCCGAGCAACTTGAGGGCGCCTGCGGCCAGGCGCTGATGATTCGGTTCGACACGCGAGCCTGGGCCGACGTTGGTCAGTGCCGAAGATGGCGAGACCGATGAGCTGCCCGCGACACCCCTTGAGGACGATGAGCAAGCCAACGGCGCGCCGAGGCAGTAACTGAGCTTGAGCTGCAGTCCGCGGGAGAAGCCCAGCACCGATAGTTGCTGCAACGTCCGCTCCTGTGCTTCGGATGCGACGAGCTATTGCTGCGTCGGCGCCGGCTCCGGCGTCGGTGCCGGCTCTGTCGGGCACAGCGTCAGTTTCGCGATTCGCGCTTCCGGCACGCCGCCCTTGCGCATTTCTTCGATTCGCTCGGCGCTGTAGCACCGGCGAGCGTTGGGCCGTCCGGTCTCGGCGGCGTCTGCGCTGGCGTCGTCGGTCGCCGCTGCATCGGTCTTCGGTGCGTCCGTGGTCGGCGTCGCGTCGGCGGCTTGGGTCGCTTCGGCCTGCTGCTTCTGCGCCTCGCGCTGGGCGCGCTCGGCTTCACGCTGCTGGCGCTGCGCCTCCTGCTCGGCGCGTCGCGCCTGCCCGCGCTCCTCGTCGGCCTTGGCCTCGGCCTGCACGGCTTCGCGCTGCTGCTGCGCGTCCGCTTGGGCGCGCGCCTGCTCGCGCTGCCGTTGCGCCTCCGCCTCGGCGCGCGCGGCCTGCTCCTGCTCGGCGGCAGCCTTGCGTTGCGCTTCCATCGCCTGACGGCGTTCTTCTCGCGCCGTCTGCGCGGCGGCGCGGGCCTGTTCGGCCTGTCGCGCTTCTTCCTGGCGCGCCTCGTCCTGTCGCGCAGGCTCGACGGCCGCTGGTGCGGGTGTCTCGGCAGGCGCGGTCGCAGGCACCGTGGTCGCAGGCACCGCGGCCGGCGCCGGCTGCTCGCGTGGCTCCTCGAAGCGACGCCCGCGACGCGAACGCGGCAGTGCCTCGCGATCGAGCGGCCGCAACTGGCCGGCCGGCGCAGCGGCCGCGGGCGCCGCCGCTTCGGCGGGCTGCGGCGCGGTCGTTGCTCGTACATCGGCGCCCGCGGTCTGTTCTCCGAGCATGCGCATCCGACGCGGGCGCTCGCGCACGGCGGGCGCCGCCGCCTCGGCTGCCACCGAGGGTGCCGGCGTGGCCTGCTGCGCCGGCGGGGCATTGCGCGCGAACACCTGCTGATCCTCCACATCGCGCGGCGGACGCACGCGGGCGCGCGGCGTGTCGGCGCCGATCGCCGCCGCCTCCGGGCGCGCGGCCAGGCTGCGCCGCAGTTCGCCGCGGCCTATAAATTCGCGCTCACGGCCGCGCTGCGCTGCTTCGCGCACCGGGCGCGAGTTGGTGAACACGTCCTTGCGCACAACGGTTACCGCGCCGGGCGCCATGCGATTGCGATAGCCGCCTTGGATCGGCGCGGCCGCCTGCCCCTGCGACTGGGCGGTCGACGGGCCTGGCATTTGCGGCAGCGGCACGGAATTGGCGCGGCCGTAGCTCGAGTAGGCGCGCAGCAGGTTGGCGTCGGCGAGCGGCGTGTTGGCCGAGTTCACCGAGCTGAAATAGCGCGAGCTCACCGAGTAGGTCGGGTAATAGATGTCGCCCGGGCCGAGCGGGAACCAGCCGATCGAACCGCCCACGTCCTCGATGAAGGCAACCAGCGCCGGCGCGTAGATCGAGCGCGTGTTGCGCGAACCGGGCAGCCAGCCCCAGCGTTCGTCGATCCACGCCCAGCGGCCGTAGTGCGAGGGTGCAAAGCCCCAGGGCTCGTCGTCGACCCAGGTCCAGCCCCACGGTTCCTGCCAGATCCACTCGCCATCCTGGTACGGCGCCCAACCGGCGTACACGTTGGTCGGGAACCAGACGTTGCCGTAGCCGGGATAACGCGACCAGCGGCCGTTGTCGTCGAGATCGCCGAAACCGACCAGGTCGTCGCCGAGGTAGCGCAGAGCCACCGAGCGGTCGATGCGCTGGTCGCGCAGGCGCACGTAGCGGTCGAAGTTGTCCTGCGACGGGAAGGCGTACATCTCGTAGTCGCGGATGTCCTCGCCGTAGAAGACGATCACGTCGCCGCGGCGCACCGGAAAACGGCCGCCCGTGCCGTAGACCATGGCGATGCCTTCGCGCGTCTCGATCGTGGTGGTGTTGCCGTCGCCATCGACGTCGATGCGGAAGTTGCCGGGCCGGTCGATGACCAGCGCCAGGTTGGGCGTGTCGATCTCCACGCGCTGGCCGGGGAACATGCGCCGGACGCGCACGTTGATCGTGCCTTCCGCGACTTCGACCTGCAGCATCCGATCGTTGAGCTCGAGGAACTCCACGCTGGTTTCACCATCCATGCGCAGCCACACGCTGCCGGCCTGCACCTCGGCGCGCGCGCCGCGGTCCGACCACAAGGCGTCGCCGCGCAGGAGCGGGCGATTGCGATGGGCGTCGTACCAGTCACCATCACCAGACGGTGAGTAGCTCAAGGACCCGCGCATGTCGCTGATGCGGGCCACGCGACCGGACGGGTCGTAGTTGCGCTGCGCGGAAGCGGCGGCGCTCAGGCACAGGCCGACGAGCGCGACGAGCGCGAGGAGGAACTTGGACGGGCGCGACATGGCGGCAACTCCGCGTGGGGTTGCGCGCAAAGTACCATCGCCGCGGGTCGATACAGGCTGAATCGGACGAAGTGCCCGAACCATCGTTCAACTTGCATTTATCGCCGCGAGCAGATGCCTTTATGTCGTCGGCTTAAAAAGCGAAGCCCGGCTTTCGCCGGGCTTCGAGTGTCACGATGTAACCAGCTGATCAGCCGCGGAAGGGCTTGGCTTCCATGACCGGCTCCGGCTGCGGTTGCGGCACGACCATCGGGCAACCATCTGCACCGATGGCCTCACCAGCCGAGCTGGACGGGCACTTGTCGTTGCAATTGTTGACGCCGTCGGCATCGTCGTCCAGATCGGCGCAGGTCTTCTGCGGCGCCTCAACTACGACCGCCACAGGCGCAGGTTCGGCGCGGCTGCCCAGCGGGAACACGTAGCTCAGGCCGGCATAAGCGTCCATGTAGTTGTCGTTGCCGCTCAGGCCTTCGTCGTCCTGGTCGAAGCGGGCGCCGAGCTCGGCACGGAGTGCACCGCGACCCAGTCCGCCCTGCATGCCGATGCCGGCGATACCCACCATGTTGGTGCCAGTGCGCGCCGGGTTGTAGCCGAGCACCAGCGGCTGGGTCTGGGTGTAGTCGTGGTGTTCCTGCGCGCCGAGGCCGAGCGCCAGGTACGGATGCCAGCTGTCAGCATCGCCGAAGTGGTAGCGGCCGACGAGCGAGAGGCTCATCAGTTCCCAATTGCGCTCTTCGGAAAAACCGTAGTCGAGCTGCGGATTCGAGTGCCACAGCTCCAGGTCGAGCGACAGGTTCGGGGTGATGAACTTGCCGACGCCAATGGTGCCGTATAGCTCGTTGTCGGCGTTGCGATCGCCGTCGAATACGCCGATGCCGGCGCCCGCGGTAAGGTACCAGCGGTCGTCATAGTCCTGCGCCATTGCGCTGTTGGCCATAGCCATGCCGGCGACGAGCGCCAAGCCGATCAAATTCCTTTTCATGTTTCTCTCCT
>JANNWV010000166.1:0-26742 GCA_031408815.1 Gammaproteobacteria bacterium | reverse complement strand
CCGCAACACCGCGTGATCGCTGCATTGCATGCCTTGGCCAGGCAGGGTTGCGAGCTGGTCTATGTGCCGGGCAACCACGACCGGCCGATGCGGCAGCTGTGCGGGCTGGTGCTGCCGAGGATGCGTTTCCGGCGCCGTACCGTGCACACGATGCTCGACGGCCGTCGCCTGCTGGTGACCCATGGCGACGACTACGATGGCGAGGTACAGGCGGGCAACGCGCGCGAAGCCTTCGGCAACTGGCTGTACTACGTAATCCTCAGTGGCAATCGCGTGACCAATGCATTGCGCCGCCGGCTGGGATTGCGCTACTGGTCGCTGGCTGATTTCCTGAAGCGAAAAAGCAGTGCGGCCGAACACTACATCGAACGCTTCGTGCGCGCCGGCCTGGACGATGCGCGCCGGCGCGGACTGGACGGCATCATCTGCGGCCATATCCATCGCGCCGACCTGCGTGTGGTGGACGGACTGGTCTATGCGAACGACGGTGACTGGGTCGAGAGCCTGAGCGTGCTGGCCGAAGACAGCGAGGGCAACTTAAAGTTGCTTGGGCACACCGGCCTGGAGTTGGCCTGCCTGTCCAGTAGAGTCCAGTCGGTACGACACGTCGCCGAGGCCGCTTGAACCCAGGCGGGCGTACAACTCAACGACGCGGTGCATCAAGCCATCCACGCTCCAGGCGCGGGCATCGACGAGGCTTGCTGAACCCATTGCTTCGCGTTGGCTCGGGGAACGCAACAACTCGGCCGCGTGCGCGGCGAACTGGGCCGGGTCTTCGGCGCTGATACGCGCGCCGCCCGCGTCCTTCAGGACCATGGCCGTTCCCATTACCGCCGTGGATACGATCGGCAACCCGAGCGCCATCGCCTCGATCAATACCAGGCCCTGCGTTTCGGTGGGCGAGGCGAAGATGAAGATATCGCCGGCGCGATAGCAGTCCAGCAATTCGGTGCGCCGGTCCAGGTTGCCGAAGAAGGTCAGGTTGTTTTCCAGGCCGAGGCGGGCGCTCAGTTGTTTCAGGCGCGGCGCATCGGGGCCTTCGCCGGCGACCACGAACAACAGATCCGGAAATTCCGCAACCAGGCGCCGGGTGACGTCGATCAGGAAACCGATGTTCTTTTCGCGCGCAAGCCGGCTGACCGTCACCAATATCGGACGCCCCGGATGGATGCCGTGCTTGCGCCGGAACGCCATCCCGGAACCGCCCTGGAACTCGTTCAAGTCGATGCCTGTCGGCAGGATGGTCATTGCCGTGCGGATGCCATAACTTTCCACTACCTCGACCATCTGCTGCGACGGCACGATCAGGTGATCCACCTGGTGACACAGGCGACGCGATGAGAGCCTCGCGAACGCACGCAGCAGGCCTGCCGGCAGCCAGGGCAGGTAGAGTCCGACGTATTCCTCGAAGTGCGTGTGGTAGGTCTCCACCGTCGGGCAGCGGATGATCTTGGCCAGGCGCACGCCCAGCGTGTGCGCGCGAAAGGGGGTGTGGATGTGGATCACATCCCAGTGGCGCAGGCCCAGGCGCGCCAGCGCGCCGCGCATTGCCGAGTTCTTGATCAGGCGGTCTTCGGGGTCGAAGAATACCTTGCGCGAGGGCAGGCGGATGACCTCGTAGGCGCCGCCGCCGTCATGCTCGGCCTGCTTGCCCGCGCTGCCGTAGTCGGGCGCGACGATGGTGACCGTGTGGCCCATTCGCGCCAGGGATTCGGCAAAGGTCCGGATCGAGGTGGATACGCCATTGACCCGCGGGAAGTACACGTCGGACAACAGGAGTATCTTCATGCGCGCAAGACTAGCTGCGCGAAGTTACGGATTTGCGACAGTCTCCCCGGTCGTGCCATCGCCTGGGCCCAGGAGGGCTCGCGCGATCCAGAGTGCGGCAAGCGTGCCGACCAATTGCGCGACGACGAATGCGATCACATCCTCGGGGCGGATGCCTGCAAACGTCTGTGTGAGTGACCGCGCCAGGGTTACCGCTGGATTGGCGAACGAGGTGCTGGCGGTGAACCAGTACGCGGCGAAGATGTAGCTTGCGACCAGCGGCGGTACTGCCGCTGGACGATGGCGGACGCCCAGCAAGATGGTCAAGACCAATCCAAAGGTCGCGACGGATTCACTCAGCCATTGCGCCATGCCGCTGCGTGCATGCGTGCCGGGCTGGATCAGGGCCTGGTCGAACATGGCGTGTGCAAGCATCACGCCGAGTATCGCCGCTACTACCTGCACCAGGACGTAGGCCACCGCCGAACGATTGTCCATTTCGCCGCGCATGCGCATGACGAGCGTCACCGCCGGGTTGAAGTGCGCGCCCGAGATCGGCCCCAGGATGACGATAAGCACGTACAACGCGCCTGCCGTCGCGCCGGCATTGGCCAGCAAGGCGATGCCGTCGTTTCCACCCGACAACGCCACGCCCATGATTCCCGAGCCGACCACCGTGGCCAGCAATAGGACGGTGCCGATGAATTCGGCCAGCAGCCTGCGCGACAGGCGAATCACAATGCTGCCAGCAAGTTCTTGACGCGTGTCGAAATCTCGTCGCGCACGGCGCGATAGGCCTCGTCGTCCATGTGCTTGGGATCGGGCAACGCCCAATCCTCGCGTTGCTTCGCCGGTACCCAGGGGCAACTGTCGCCGCAGCCCATGGTCACCACGGCATCGAATTCACCGTCGATGTCGTCGAGTGATTTGGATGAATGCATGTTGAGGTCGTAGCCGAGTTCGCCCATGAAGCGGATGGCTTTCGGATTGATCTGGCCGGAAGGCTTCGATCCCGCACTCAGCGCATCCACTGCGTCGCCGCCGTGGATGTGCGCAAAGGCCTCGGCCATCTGGCTGCGGTTGGAGTTTTCTACACAGACGAACAACACTCGTTTCATGAAAATCAACTTTGAAGGGCGATATTGCGAAGTGCGGTCTGGCGCGCCAGCCGGTCGATTTTTTCCAAAGGCAAGGCGAGCAGTAGCTCAATTCGGCGACGCAGGATCAGCCAAGCTTCCTTGAAGGCCTCCGGGTCGTCGGGGGTGAGGGCAGGGTCCGGCGCGCCCCAATGCGCAATGGCAGGGTGGCCAGGCCAGATCGGACAGACTTCGCCCGCCGCGTTGTCGCAGACAGTAATGACGAAGTCCATCACAGGGGCGTCGGGCCCTGAAAATTCATCCCAGCTCTTGCTGCGAAGTGAATCGGTCGGGTAACCCAGTTCGCCGATCAGCCTGGCAGCAAGGGGCTGAACGCGTCCCGACGGATTACTTCCCGCGCTGAACCCGCGAATGCGTCCCTTGCTCATCACACTGATCAGTGCTTCGGCCATTTGGCTGCGCGCAGAGTTGCCCGTGCACAGGAACAGCGCGTTGAAGGTTCGGTCGTCCATCGAAGCAATCCTTGGATTCAATCAGAAGTAGTGAATGCGATCAGCAGCAGCCGGACGCAGGCGCGCAGCACGGCGAGCCCTTGTCCAGCTTGGGCTTCATCGCGCGCAGGTCGGGGCTGCAGCTGGCGCCGTCAGTGGCGCAGGCGCTGTCGGCGGCGTGATACGAGGTTGATTCACCGACGGAGTGGAAGGTTTCCCAACGCGTGCCCTGCGGGTCTTCGGTCCACAGCTTGTCGGACTTCGCGTAGCAACAGACCGTCGTCTCTTCCGGGATGAGGCTGCCACCCGCCGCATCGAGGCGAAGGCCAAGCGCGGCGAGCTCGTCGCTCGATTCGGCCTGGATGCCCAGGTGGTCGATGCCGGGCGCGCCGCCGGTGTTGGAGATCGCGAAGTTGACGCGCGGGTCTTCCAGCATCCACTTGGCGTAATCGCCCTTCAGCACGGTCGGCTGGCTGGCGAACAATTGGGAATAAAAACGGACGCTGGAGGTTAGGTCGGTGACGTTGAGGTGGACATGGAATCGATTCATTTCGAGGCTCCGGTCTTGCGCGGTTTGCAGGTGGCGGCCGGTTCGCATGCGGCGGTTCCGGCGCAGCAGTTTTCAGTGAGGTAGCCCAGCAGGGTGTTCATCTGCAGGTAGTTGGCGCGCACGCGGATGACCCGGCCCTCGCGTTGGTCGTGCACCAGCGCGGCGGCGCGCAGGATGTTCAAGTGCGCGCTGAGTGTTGCCGGCGGCAGGTCGAGGTGTTCACGCAACTCGCCTACCGACATGCCGTCGGGGCCGGCCTGCACCAGTTTGCGGAAGGCGGCCAGGCGGGATTCGTGGCTGAGGGCGCTGAGTGCGGCTATGGCTGTTTCGGTCTTCATGATTCCACTATTCCGGAATAATGGAATAGTGTCAATACCCCTGTTTTTGAATTCAGAGTGAAAGCTCAAAATCTTGCCGTAGGCTGGGACTATGAGCACGCCCCTGACCGAAACCGCCGACGAGCCCCTGCGCGACCTCGAGTTCGCGCCCACTGATCGCCTGCTGCGCGAAGACGTGAAACAACTCGGCGCGCTGGTCGGTGAAATTCTTGCCGAACAGATCAGTCCGGAATTCCTGGTCGAGGTGGAGCGCATTCGCCGCGCCGCCATCAAGCGCCGCGAGTCCGGGGCGCCCATCGACGAACTGGCCACCTTCCTGGCCGGGGCCACGCAACAGCGCGCAGGTGAACTGGTCCGCGCCTTCGCCACCTATTTCCAGGCCATCAACATCGCTGAGCGCGTGCATCGCATCCGTCGCCGCCGTGACTACGAACGCGGGGGATCGACGCCGCAACCCGGTGGCTTGCGTGCGGTATTGCAGGGATTGCGCGACGAGGGCGTCGGTCTTGACCAGATCGTCGAGTTGTTGCCGCGCCTGCGAATCGAACCGGTATTCACCGCGCATCCCACGGAAGCGGTACGGCGCGTCCTGCTCGAGAAGGAACAGGAGATCGTCGCCAGTCTGGTCGCTGACATCGATCGCGAGCGCACCCCCGCCGAACGCCGCGCCGATCGCGAACGCATGCGCATGGCACTGACGGCCGGCTGGCAAACCGCGGAAGCACCGCCGGAGCGGCCCAGCGTTGCCGACGAACTTGAGCATGTCGGCTTCTATCTGTCGGATGTGTTGTATCGCGCGCTGCCAGTGTTCTTTGAAGTATTCGAAGACGCGCTGGCGGAAAGCCACGGACAAAACATCAGGCTGCCGCCGCTGCTGCGCTTCGGGTCGTGGGTGGGCGGCGACATGGACGGTAATCCGAATGTCGGCGCGGGTACCATTGCCGCCGCGCTGGCCGCGCAACGCGCGCTGGTGCTGGCCACTTACCGTCGCGATCTGGCGCGCTTGTCGAATGTGCTCAGCCAGTCCATGTCGCGCGTGGCAGTGGATCCGGCGGTACTCGCGCGCATCGATGACTATTCCAAGCTGATGCCGCATGCCGCGTTCCGGCTGAAGACCGGCGATGCAGACATGCCGTATCGTCGCCTGCTGCCGTTGATGTCGGCGCGGCTGCATGCCAACCTCAATGACCGGTTTGAAGGTTATGCCGACGCGGGCGAGTTCATGGCGGACATCACGCTGATCGAACACAGCCTGGCGACGCATCGTGGCGAGCATGCGGGTGGTTTCGCGTTGCGTCGCTTGCGCCGCCGCATCGAGGCCTTTGGCTTTCACCTGGCTACGCTGGACCTGCGCCAGGATTCGGCGATGCACGACGTGGCGCTGTCGGTGCTGTTCGGCGACCCCGACTGGGCCTCGCGCAGTGCGCAGCATCGCGCGCAGCGGTTACGCGAATTCCTGGATGGCAGCGAAAAGCTGGCACCGACGCGCGCCGATGTCAGCCCGAGCGCCACGGCCGTGGCGGATTCAACCCTTGCCGTGTTTCGCACCGTGGCCGAGCTTCGCCCGCGCTACGGCGATCGCGCCTTTGGCCCGTACATCATCAGCATGAGCCGCAGCGCTGCGGATGCGCTGGCGGTACTGGCACTGGCGCGCGCGGCAGGCTGTATCGATGCGCACAGTCGCGTGCCGCTGGACGTGGCGCCACTGTTCGAAACCGTGGCCGACCTGGAAGCAGCGCCAGATACCCTGCGATCCTTGTTTGCCGATCCCGTGTATCGCGCGCATCTGGAAGCGCGCGGCAACCGGCAAGTGGCGATGCTGGGTTATTCCGACAGCGCCAAGGACGGCGGGATCGTCGCCTCGCGCTGGGCGCTGCAGCAGGCGCAGGTCGCGCTGACGGCGCTGGCCCATGAGACCGGCGTGCGCATCACTTTCTTCCATGGCCGTGGCGGCTCGGCGTCGCGCGGTGGCGGCAAGACCGAGCGCGCCGTGATTGCGGCGCCGCGCGGTTCGGTGGATGGCGTGTTGCGCCTGACCGAACAAGGCGAAGTGATCCATCGCAAGTACGGCATCCGTTCCATCGCGCTGCGAAACCTGGAACAAGCTACCGGCGCGGTGTTGCGGGCCACGCTGCGGCCGCGTCCGCCGGAGCCGCGTGAGGACAACTGGCGACCGTTGGCGGCGCAACTCGCCGCGGATGCGCGCGCCTGCTACCGGGCGCTGGTGCATGAGGACAAGGGTTTCCCGACTTACTTCCGCGCCGCCACGCCGATCGACGTGATCGAGCGCCTGTGGCTGGGCTCGCGCCCGAGCCGCCGCACCATCGCCGGTGAAGGCGTGCCCGGCATCGATCGTCTGCGTGCGATTCCCTGGGTGTTTGCCTGGTCGCAAAATCGTGCCGGCCTCACTGCATGGTATGGCGTCGGTACGGCGCTCGATGTCGCGATCAAGGCGCATGGCGTAGAAGCCTTGGCGGAAATGGCGCGCGACTGGCCCTTCTTCGGCACGCTGGTTGATGACGTGGAGATGGTGTTGGCGAAATCCGACCCGGATATCTTCGAGCGCTACTCGCGCCTGGCCGGCGATTTGCACCCGGGCTACCACGCGAAGATCCGCGACGAATTTGATCGAACCCGGGCAGCCGTGCTCGCCATCAAGGGTGAAACCAGCCTGCTGGCGCACGACCATCGGCTGCGCCTGTCCATTCGCCTGCGCAACCCCTACGTGGACCCGATCAGCCTGTTGCAGGTGGATCTGCTGGAGCGCTGGCGCCGAACCGGGCGCGAGGACGAGGCCTTGTTCCAGGCCCTGGTCGCCACCGTCAACGGCATCGCCGCGGGCATCCAGAACACCGGCTGACCGGTTGGCCGGTACGATGGGCGTTATGTTGAAGCTGAAACCGGCCGCCCTGCTGTTCGCCGCGCTGGCTACCGCCGCGCCGTTCTCCGTGAAGGCCCATGCCTTGCCGGAGAGAGTCAACCCGCCATCACACGATGCGGGATTCTCTGGCGAGCGACTGGAAGGCCTGCATCGCTACATGCGTGACGTGACCGGCGCCAAGGGTTACTTGGGCGGCGTTACCCTGGTGGCTCGCCACGGCCGGATCGTAGACTGGCAGGCCTATGGATATCGCGACATCGCGCGTACCCAGCCAATGCAGCAAGACGACATCTTCCGCATCTATTCCATGACCAAGACCGTAGCTACCGTCGCGGTGATGCAGTTGGTGGAAGAGGGCAAGCTGACGCTGGACGATCCGGTCTCGAAATTTCTGCCTGTTTTCAAGGGCGTTCGGGTATTCGCAGGCGGCACGGTCGATGCGCCCAGGCTGCGAGAGGCGAAGGGCGCGATCCGAATTCGACACCTGCTGACGCACACGGCCGGGTTTCCGGCAGGCGTTGACGGCGAAGAAGTGGTCGGAGCCTTGCTCGAACGCGCGGATCCCTATTCGGCCCAGGACCTTCAGGGCTTTGTCGAGCGATTCGCAACCGTGCCCTTGGCTGCTGATCCTGGCACGCGTTTTGGCTATGACGGCGCCGCACTGGAAGTAGCGGCCCGCGTGGTGGAAGTGATCAGTGGGCAGCGCTTCGATGCCTTCCTGAAGGCGCGCGTCCTGGATCCGTTGAAGATGAGGGATTCTGGGTTTCGCGTGCCCCATGAAAAACGCAGCCGCGCCGTCGACATGACCACGATGGATGATGAAGGGAGGCTGGTGATCGCCGAGGGCCCCAGCGCCTTGCTCCCGGGCGAACCACTCCATCGCTATCCCAGCGCAGCGCGTGGTCTGTATTCAACTGCCGCGGATTACGCGCGCTTCTGCCAGATGTTGTTGAACGGCGGCACGCTTGATGGTGTATCGATCCTCGGTCGCAAGACTGTGGACATGATGATGCGCAATCAGCTGACGATGCTCGATCCGCCTGTCAGCCAGTTCAGTCCTGCGGAAGGATTCGGCCTGGGTGGATACGTGGTACTGGACGCCGCGCGTTGGGGCGCGGGGGTGTCGCCGGGCGTGTACGGCTGGTCCGGCGCGGCATCCACTACTTATTTCATTGACCGGAAAGAAGACTTGTACGCGATTGTCCTGATGCAGCATGTGCACAACGACCATCGCGCTGATCTTCCGCGCGTCGGCCGTCGAGTGACGGCTCTGGTTTATCAGGCTCTGGTGCCCTGACCTGTCGTACTGCGATCGATGGTGTTTTTTTCCTCGAGTGAGGGGTCACGGCCATGGCCGAGAACAAGACACACGCCACGTCGGCAAGCGTCGATGACTTCATTGCCGCCATCGCCGACGATGACCGTCGCAAGGATTGCCTGGTCCTCGCAGCCGTTGCCTAACCGGCCCTTACATCACGCAGTTCCCAAGCACTGCCCGCGAGCAATCGCAGGCGGTGCTTGAACACGTTGCCGGGCAGGGACGTGGTGGCGACCAGGTCGATGGCAAGACCGCTTTGCTCGCCTCGCACGGTGGCGGCCGGATCGACTGCACCCAGCGACGCATCCACCGCATCCGGATCTTCCTGCCGTGCGCGCCAGCGTTCGAACAGCGCCGCATCGCGCAGGGCTTCCTGGAATTCAGCCGCCAGTCCGTCGGCGCCCTCGCTGCGGAAGGCGAGTTCGATATCGTTGCCGCGCGCCGTGGCGGGTTCGGGAAGGCGCAGGAAATATTTCGTAGCCATCGTCTGGATTCCATTCCGGCGGGCTTGCCGTGCCACCGGCAGCGTATCGCATCCGCGACCGCGGATGCGATAGACGCCAGCGCCCCGTTCAGCGCGAGTACGCGCGGGGCAAGGTGCCCGGTGCCTGCAGGTAGCGGTCGCGCAATTGCGTCTGGCGCGAGTGCATCGGCATTGGCGTGCCATGCATCCACACGGCTTCGGCCAGCGTGCTCACTTCCAGCGGGTCGCCGTCCCATAGCGCGAGGTCGGCCTGCATGCCCACTTCGATGCGACCCACTTTGTCGCCGACGCCCAATGCCTGTGCGGGCACCCGGGTAATCGACGCGAGGCCGTCTTCCCATGACAGGCCATTGGCAACCGCGTTGCCTGCCGCCTGGCGAATCTTGCGCGCGTTGTGCGTGCTGTCGGGTGACACCAGCGCCACCTTTACGCCAGCCTTGGCCAACAGCGCGGCGTTGTCCAGGCGCGAGCCGAGTTGGTCGAAACTGGACGGCAGGTTTTGCAGCGCATCCAGGAACACCGTGGCATTGGCGGCCTTCAGTTCGGCTGCGACCTTCCATGCTTCGGCGCCACCGGTGATCAGCACCGGCAATTTGTGGCGGCGGCAGAAGCTGAGCAACTGGCGGATGTCCGCCGCGCGATCGACGCTGAACACCACGCGGCCGCCGGCCAGGTAGCGCGCCAAGGTTTCGCGGCCCGCAGGAGTGAGCAGCGCATACGGTGAAGCGTACGGCGCCTGGCCGCGTGCTTCGCGCACCGCCTGGTCGAGCAACATGTACTGGCCCGCGCGCGAACCACCGGACATGCCATCGGCGCCCGCACCGAGATTGACGAACAGCAGGCGCGTGCCAGCCATCGCCGCCGACGGATCGCCGTCCAGCCGGACCACGGCACCCTGGCCAGCGATCAGGCTGCCACCGGAATTGGCAGTGAGCGCGGTGAAAGTGAGCCCGCCCATGCGCGCCACGGGGATGACCATCGAGGCCGGGTTGTAGGCGAGGGTGACGTCGAATTCCGGACGCGTCTGCGGCACGCCGGTGCCTGCCAGTTCAATCGAACTATCGACCGTACTTTTTTCCGCGGACACTTCTTCCAGGCCGATGTCGGAGAAGCCGGCGAACAAACCCGGCGTCAGCGACTTGCCATTGGCATTGAAAACTTTCACGCCGGGCGGCGTCAGCAATTTCGGCCCGACCGCGCGGATGATTCCGCCCTGCACCAGCACATCGGCATTCTTGATCGTGCCGCGGCTGCCGGCGGTGTGCACGGTAGCGTCGCGGATCAATACATCCTGCGCAGAGGCGCTGCCCGCGACCAGCAACAGGGAAAGGACCAGGCGCTTCATGGCGACACCCCCAGGCCCAGCATGAAGTCCGATTTTGGCTGACGCGATTTGTCGGCGCGGTCGTAAAGCAGGGCGCCGTCGACGAACACTTTTTCCGCGTGGGCATAAACGCTGAAGGGCGTGCCGTTCCAGATCACGACATCCGCCATCTTGCCGGCCTCCAGCGTGCCGGTCTGGCCGTCAATGCCGAGTGCCTTGGCCGGATTGGCGGTGAGCCAGCGAATCGCACGCTCGGGCCGGATGTCCATGCCTGCCGCGCGGCCGTGCGCCATCATCTTCGCGGCTTCCTGGTTGAGTCGCTGGATTCCCTCGGACGAATCGGAATGCACGATTGCGCAACCGTTCGCGGGGCGATCGACCAGCGCGACGTTTTCCTCCACGCCGTCCAGGGCTTCCATCTTGAAGCCCCACCAGTCGGCCCACAGCGCGCCGCACACGCCTTCGGCGGCGAGGCGGTCGGCAAGCTTGTAGGCCTCCACGCCATGGTGGAAGGCGGCGACCTTGAAGCCGAATTCCTTGGCGAGGTCGAGCATGATCGCCATCTCGTCGGCGCGATAGCAGTGGATGTGCACGCGGATGTCGCCCTTCATCGCGGCCATCAACGTATCCTTGGCAAGGTCGCGCGACGGCGGGTCGTCTGCTTGCGCGTCCGAGTCATCGTCTTTCTTGCCCCAGCGCGATTTCTTCTTCGGCGCCTCGCCGGATTTCTGCCCGGCCAGATACTTGTCCCAGCTGCGCATGTAGGCCTGCGCATCGATGAAGGCAGCACGATAGCCGGCGACGTTGCCCATGCGGGTCATCGGCGAGCCGCCCTTGCTGCCATAAACGCGCTTGGGATTTTCACCGCAGGCCATCTTCAGGCCCCAGGGCGCGCCCGGGAATTTCATGGCCTGGTAGGTCACGGCGGATACATTCTTCACTGTGACACCGCGGCCGCCGATCAGGTTGCCGGAACCAGGCAGGATCTGCATCGAGGTGACACCGCCGGCCAATGCCGTGCCGAAGCCCGGGTCTTGCGGCCAGATGGCGTGCTCGGCCCACACGTTGGGCGTGACCGGGCTGGACATCTCGTTGCCGTCCTCATGCGCGCTGACGCCCGGGCTCGAGTACACGCCCAGGTGCGAATGCACGTCGATGATGCCGGGGGTGACCCACTTGCCAGTGCCATCGATCACCTGCGCGCCCTCCGGCGCCTGCAGGCCCTGGCCGACGGCCAGGATGCGGCCCTGGTCCATCACCACGTCGCTGCCCTCCAGCCGCTCGCCGCTGCCGGTAAGCACGGTGGCGTTGCGGATGAGCACGGCGGCGGATGGAATGCGCTGGTAGGTGCTTGGATAAGGATCGGCGACGGGCTTGCTGGTGGCCGCGGACGCGGTCGTTACCAGCATCGCCATCGTGAAGGCGATTGCAGCTTTGGACATGGTTATCTCCCCGGAAACCCAGCCACCCGATCGGCAGCGCGGCGCGCTGCCAACCCTGACTTTCGGCAGGGTCGCCGGCTCGTGTCAAAATAGGGAGAACGGAGGACGGGATGAAGGACAAGAACGAAATCGTAAGCAACTGGCTGCCGCGCTACACGGGCCTGGCCCTGGACCAATTCGGCGAACACATCCTGCTGACCAATTTCGGCGGCTATCTCAACACCTTCTCGCGCCTGACCGGCGCGCCGATCGTCGGTCTGGACCGGCCGATGCCCAGCGCGACCATCGATGGCATCACCATGATCAACTTCGGCATGGGCAGCGCCAACGCCGCGACCATGATGGACCTGCTGAGTGCGCTGCCGCCGAAGGCGGTGTTGTTCCTGGGCAAGTGCGGCGGGCTCAAGCGCAAGAACCAGTTGGGCGATTTGATTTTGCCGATCGCTGCGATCCGCGGCGAAGGTACGTCGAACGACTACATGCCCGCCGAAGTGCCCGCATTGCCGGCCTTCGCAATGCAGCGCGTCATATCGACAATGATCCGCGACCTCGGCCACGATTACTGGACCGGCACGGTGTACACCACCAACCGCCGCGTCTGGGAACACGACGAAGCCTTCAAGGATTACCTGCGCAAACTGCGCTGCATGGCCATCGACATGGAAACCGCAACGATTTTTGCTGCTGGTTTTGCCAACTCGATTCCCTGCGGCGCGCTGTTGCTGGTGTCGGACCAGCCGATGATTCCGGAAGGCGTGAAGACGGAAGCCTCGGACAAGAAGGTCACCGAGGAATTCGTCGAGGCGCACATCAACGTCGGCATCGAGGCACTGAAACTCATCCGTCGCCACGGCAAGAGTGTCAAGCACCTTCGCTTCGACGAATAGGTTCGTTCTGTATCGCCGACGACTGGTGGCGCCGCGCCTCGACGACTTCGCGATGGTTACCAGATGAATTGCATGTTGATGACGTCAGGCGAATCCTTGCCTTCGACGAATCGCACGCGGCACTCGAGCGTTTGCTTGCTTTCCGAAGCCAGGCCCGGCTCGATGGTGATCGGCCCGCGCAGGATCGCGGAGCCATCGCCGGAGACGGCCATGCTCTTGGCGAGTTCGGCGTCGTCGAGTTGGTAGGTCTTGTCCTCGAGCTGGCCCTTCGCGTAGGCATCGCATGCGGTCGCGGCGAGTTCGTTCCTGCTGCCGCCGCCGCCCGCCTTATTCGAACAAGCCGCCAGCGCCGTCAGCAGCAACAACAAAGTGATCGCAGTCAGTTTCATAACGCCTCCCCCGGTGGTGCCGGGCGCCCGCCAGTGTGCAGGTCCAGCCGGTCATTACGTTGTGAACGTAGCGCAATTACTCTAACCGTACCGGAGCCCTGCGTCACACATCAATAACGCGGCACCTTGGGATCGACTTCCGCGGCCCAGGCGTCGATACCACCTTCAACGTTGTAGATGTCTTGAAAACCCAGGCCGCGGAAGTGTTCGGCAGCCTGCCGGCTCGAGTTGCCGTGGTGGCAGAGGAAGGCCAGGGGCAGGTCCTTGGGCAGTGCGGCGAGGCGGTCGTGGCTGTCTTCGTCCAGCACTTCATGCGGCTGCGGGAACGGCGCGATGGCGCGTGCCTGTGCCGGGCGAACGTCGATCACGTCGATGGCGCCGGCGACGATACGGTCGTGCAATTCCTGTACGGACATCGACTTCACCGGCGGCGGCGCGTTCGGATTGCTGATGGCCAGGCCCGAGCCGCGTACGTCTTCGACCCAGTCGATGGCGATGCCGTTGGCGCGTGGCGCGCTGGCCAGGTCCAGGTGCACGCGGATGCCCGACGCCTCGGCGACGATTTCCTGGCCGGTCACCGGCTTGAGCTGGAATTGCGAAGCGAAGCGCGGGTCCACGGCCAGGTGCAGCCCCAGGCTCGGGTCGGCCGAGTCCAGCGCGCGGCGGATGGCCTCGGCGGCGGCGGGGCTGATGCTGATGGTCGGCGGGGTGCGGTCGGGTGCAGCAACACCCAGTACTTCATGCAGCTCGCCGGAGTTGAGCATCTGTTCGATGATGTCGCTGCCGCCCACCAGTTCGCCACCGACATAGAGCTGCGGGATGGTCGGCCACTGCCCGTATTCCTTGATGCCTTCGCGAATCTCCGGGTCGGCCAGCACGTCGACGCTGGCAAAGCCGGGCGAGAGCGCATCGAGGATGCCGACGGCTTTGGCGGAAAAACCGCAGCGCGGCGAGCTTGGGTCGCCCTTCATGAAGAGCACGACGCGGTTGCTGGACAGGGTGCTTTCGATGCGCTGGCGCAGTTCGGGACTGAGGGACATGGCGGACTCCGGGAGACTTCCGCCATTTTACCGCCCATGGCCTCTGGCACGGTGAACGGGCTGGACTTGGTACTAGAATCGGGCGGACTGACTGGGGGGCTGGCGCATGAATTCCAAACTGCGATTGCTGTTGCTTGCCGCGGCGCTGGGCGCCTGCGGCCTTTGCGTCGAGGCGTCGGACGCCCCCGCCGGTGCGGCGACCATGCCACCGCAGATGATCTCGATGAAGGTGTCGGTGGACGCCGCCGGCAAGGTCGTGGCGACCAAGCCATCCGACCCCCAGGCCGTTCCTGGCCTGAACCGCGCCGCGGAGGAGTTCGCGCGCAAGCTGGTGTTCACCCCGGCCCGCAAGGGTGGCAATGCGGTGTCCAGCGAGACCCAACTGACGGTTGCGATCGCACTCGAGCCGGTCGGCGAGGGTCGCTTTGCGCCCAGGCTGAAGCGTGCCTTCAGCGGCCCGGGGCTGCTGCACATGGGCAAGATGGAGGCGCCGAAATACCAGGGACGGCAGGGCGGGGCCTTGGTGGTGGTGGCGGTAAACGTTGGCGCTGACGGTACGCCGGATCCGGCGACCCAAACCACGGAGCGCATGGAACTGCGCGACCCCAACAAGTTTGCCGAAGCGCGCTACCTGGATGCGGTCTCGATTTCCGTTCGCGGCAGTCGGTTCGAGCTCGACAAGGTAGATGGCGAGGTGGTGCCGTCTCGGCTCAGCCTGCCGTATCAGTTTGGTGGCGGCGCCGCGAAGCGTCCCGAAGGCGGCAAGCGTGGCGACAAACCACCGGCGGTTCACCTGGGTTCCATGCCGGTCCTGACCGCCGTGTCGGCGGTGCCCGGCATCGAACTGGCGAAGGTCGACTACAAGGCGCCCGAACCGGCCGCGCCTGCCAAGTAGTTCGAGCTAGAGGTTCAGGTAGTTGGGACCCGCGCCGCCCTCCGGCGTAACCCAGTCGATGATCTGGTATGGGTCCTTGATGTCGCAGGTCTTGCAGTGCACGCAGTTGGCTGCGTTGATTTGCAGGCGCGAACCGCTGGCGTCCTTCACGATTTCATACACGCCTGCCGGGCAGAAGCGCGTGCAGGGATTGGCGTATTCCTCGGCGCAGGCGCCGATGCAGATGTTGGTGTCGAGCACCTTGAGGTGGATCGGCTGGTCTTCATCGTGTTCGGTGGCTGCGAAGTACACCCCCGCGAGGCGGTCGCGCGGTGCCAGCGTGCGCTCGACATAGTCGCGTTTCGGGCGTTCTGCCTCGCCAATCTTCTGCAAGGAAGACCAATCGGGTTTCACTTTCATGGTCCAGGGTGAATGACCCGCCGTCACGGTTTCCCATGCCGAGTTGAGCAGGCCGAACACGCGGCCCTTCTTGAAGCCGGGCTTGAAGTTGCGAACCTTTTTCAATTCCGACATCACGACCGAGCCGCGAAGCTTCGCGTCCCAGCCTTCCGCCACGCCCGTTTCGGCAATGTGTTCGGCGGCCAGCATTCCCGAGCGCAGTGCCTGGTGCACGCCCTTGATCTTGGGCACGTTCAACAAGCCCGCGCCGTCGCCTATCAGAATCGCGCCGGGCATTTCCAGGGTCGGTAGCGCCTGGTAGCCGCCGGTGACGATGGCGCGCGCGCCGGCGGACAGGATGGTGCCGCCTTCCAGCAGGGATTTCACGCTCGGGTGGTTCTTCCATTGCTGGAAGGCTTCGTACGGTTCATACATGGGATCGACGTAGTCGAGGCCGGACACGTAGCCGAGCGCGACGCGGTCCTTGTCGAGGTGGTACAGGAAGCTGCCGCCATAGGTTTTCGAATCGGCCGGCCAACCCATCGAATGCACGATCTTGCCGGGTGAAACGCGACCGGCCGGCACCTGCCAGAGTTCCTTGATGCCGATCGAATAATTCTGCGGGTCGCTTCTTGCATCGAGCTTGTACTTGTCGACCAGTCGCTTGGTGAGGTGGCCGCGCGCACCTTCGCCCAGCACGGTGATGCGCGCCTTGATGTCGATGCCCTGCGCATAGCCGGCTTTGTGCGACCCATCGCGCGCCACGCCCATGTCGCCGATGCTTACGCCCGCCACGGCGCCGTCATCGTCGAACAGGATTTCCGCGGCAGCGAAGCCCGGATAGATTTCAACGCCCAGCGCTTCGGCTTGCGGCGCCAGCCAGGCGCACATCGCGCCCAGCGAGACGATGAAGTTGCCGTGGTTGGACATCTGCGGCGGCACCACCGGCAGCTTGAAGCCGCCGTTCTTGCTGAGGATCCAGAACTCATCTTCCGTGGCGGGAACGCAGATCGGCGGCGGCGCATCACGCCACCCAGGCAGCAGCTCGTCCAGCGGACCGGGCTCGATCACCGCGCCGGACAGGATGTGCGCGCCGATGGTGGAGGATTTTTCGATGACGCAGACGCTGAGCTCCGGCTTCAGTTGCTTGAGTCGGATGGCGAAAGCCAGCCCGGCAGGCCCGGCGCCAACGGCCAGCACGTCGTATTCCATGACATCGCGCGTCGTCATCAGGTTTGCCTCGTGGGGATGTCCAATTGTCGCGGTTTGCCGTCGGTGCGGCAAATCAGGGAGACTGCCGCGCATGTTGCTCGACCTGCCCCTTGCCGATGCTTCGCTGCTGATGGATCCGGCCTGGTTGCCGGCGAGCCGCGCGGATGCCTTGCTGGCGGAGCTGCGTGAAGGCCTGGATTGGGAAGTGCACCGGATCCGGATGTTCGGCCGGTTGGTGGACTCGCCGAGGCTGAGCAGCTGGATTGGCGACCCCGAAGCGAGCTACGTCTATTCAGGAATCCGTTTCGAACCCCGGCCCTGGCATCCCTCGCTGCTGCAGCTAAGGCGGGAATTGCAGGCCTTGCTGGGCGTGGACTTCAACTCAGTGCTGGCCAACCGCTATCGCGACGGTCGCGATGCGATGGGCTGGCACAGCGACGACGAGCGCGAGCTGGGCCCGTGCCCGGTGATCGCTTCGATCAGCCTCGGCGCGACGCGCCGCTTCGCCTTCAAGCACCGGCGCGAACCCGGCAGGAAACTCCGCCTCGATCTGGCCCACGGCAGCCTGCTGGTGATGCGCGGCGACACCCAGTCCAACTATCGCCACGCCTTGCCGCGCACGGCCCGCACCGTGTCGGATCGCATCAACCTGACCTTCCGGCGCATCGAAGCCGCAAGACCGGGATCAGGGCTTGCCTGAATCGGTCGGCACTTCGTTGCCGCTGCGCAAGGTCCAGCCGACGATCTCGGCCGTCGAACGATCCAGTGCGCGGGAAAAGGCCTCGACGACGACGCCCACTTCTTCGCCCGCCGCGGGTTCGGCCTGGCGGAAACTGCGCGCGGCGATGACGCGTCCGTCGGCGGTGTGCACGAGCCGCGCATAAATCTCGACAACCGCTTCCGGCTGGCCGGGCTGCGAGTACACTGCCTGGAAGCTTCGCAGTTCGGTCAACAGCTGGTACTGGCCACGAACGCCGCCACCGGATCGCGACACCGACAGGATCTTCTGCGAATCCTCGAAGCCCCTGAGCAGCGCCATCTGCAACAGGTCTGGCGCCGCATCGGTCCAGGCCGCGGACTTGTATACCTGCATGGTGCCTGGCGCGGGCTGCACGTTGATGCGTTCCGAGTCGATCTGCGTGCCGGCGACGGGGCGGGGCACCAACAGCGACCAACCAGCACGCGGCCATTCTGGACTTGGCACGCTGATTGCGCGTACCGGCTGATAAATGGTTACCGGTTCGCGTTTCGGAAGAATGCCACAGCTGGTAGCGACCAACGCTGAAGCGAATAGCAGCGGGAGCGCGAGTTTGGCGGGGACTGCCTTGATCGTGATCATTTCGGCTCGAACTCCTCGGGACGGTTGCGGCCAGTGACATAGCCGCTGGGGTTGCGGTCCAGGCGCGACGTGACGCGGCGCAGCTCGCGAATTAGTATGCGCAGCTCGACCAGGGTCGGTCCGACCTGGCCAAGCCCGTTCTGGCTGAAGTTGGCGATGGATTCGCGGTTGTCGGCGATCACGCCGTTGGCGTTCTTGCTGGCCGACTCGAGCGAGGACAGTGTGCGGTCGAGTTTATCCATCAGCTGCGGCAGGTTCTGCACGACGCTCTTGTCGATGGTGTCCAGGCTGCCCTGCGCCTTTACCAGGGTTTTGTTGAGCTGCACGCTGGTCTCGCGCAGGTTCTTGATCAGCGCCGCCACGTCGTCCTTCTGGCCGGCGACGGTGCTGCTGATCTGGTGGATGTCGTCGAGCGTGCCGGAGATCCGTTCGATGTTCTGGTCGCTGAGGATGGTGCGCAGGCGCTCGACGATATCGTTGGCGGCCTCGGCGATGTTCTGCAGCGCCGAAGGTTGCGTGGCGATGATTGGCACCTTGCGGTCGGGCGTGGGCAGCAGGCGCGGACTTTCCGGCAGGCCGCCGGACAACTGGATTTGTGCGACGCCGGTCAGGCCGATGAAGGCGAGCTTGGCCTTGGTGTCGATTTTTACCGGGGTGTCGGCCTGCAGGCGGATACGCGCGATGACGCGACGCGGGTCCTTGGGATCGAGCGTCAACCTGCGCACCTCACCCACATTGATGCCGTTGTATTGCACGATGCCGCCGGTGCCAAGGCCGGTAACGGCTTCCTTGAAGAAGACGTCGTATTCGTCCCAGTTGCGGTTGGACGTGTAGTTGGCCGCCCACAACGCGAAGAAAACCGCCATCAGGGTAACGGCAATCGTGAACAGTCCGATCAGGACGTGATTGGCTCGGGTTTCCATTTATCTTCTCTCCTTGGCCACTTGCGCGGCGCGACCCCGGGGGCCGTGGAAATATTCCTGTACCCACGGGTGGTCGTACTTTTCAACTTCATCCAGTGGCGCATTCACCAGCACCTTGCCGTCGGCGAGTACCGCCACGCGGTTGCAGATGGTGTAAAGCGTATCGAGGTCGTGGGTGATCAGGAACACGGTCAGGCCCAGGGCCCGTTGCAACGAAAGGATCAACTGGTCGAACGCCGCGGCGCTGATCGGGTCGAGGCCGGCGGTGGGTTCGTCCAGGAACAACAGCGCCGGGTCCAGCGCCAACGCCCGCGCCAGGGCCGCGCGCTTGCGCATGCCGCCCGACAACTGCGAGGGAAATTTGTCGGCCGCATTGTCAGGCAGGCCGGACAGGCGAATCTTGAGGATCGCGAGATCGTGGATGAGGTCGGCCGGCAGGTCGTGGTGCTCCTTCAGCGGCACCATCACGTTTTCGGCGACCGTCAGCGACGAGAACAAGGCACCGTTCTGGTAGAGCACGCCGCTGTTGCGCTCGATCTCGAGGCGCTTGGTCGTGTTTTCCGACAGCGCGTCCACGCCCAGTACTTCAATCTGTCCCGCTTGGGGACGACGCAGGCCGAGGATTGCCCGCATCAGCACCGACTTGCCGGTACCGGAGCCACCGACCACGCCGATGATCTCGCCGGTGTGCACGTCGAGGTCCAGGTTTTCGTGGACGATCTGGTTGCCGAAGGAATTGGACAAACCGCGCACGCGCACCGCCAGCTCCGGCGTCGCGGCCTGTGCTGCGGGCGCGACGGCGCTCACCAGTCCATCTCCATGAAGAACAGCGCGGCCGCGGCATCGAGCAGGATGACCAGCGAAATGGTCTGGACCACGCTGGAGGTAGTGCGCTCGCCGACCGATTGCGCGGTGCCCTCGGTCTGGAAGCCTTCCAGGCAGCCGATCAACGCGATGACCACCGCGAAAATCGGCGCCTTCGACAAGCCCACCCAGAAATGGCGGACGCTGATGTTTTCATGCAGGCGGGTGAAGAACAGCTCGGGCGACAGGTCCAGGCTCGCCGCACACACGGCCATGCCGCCGAGCAGGCCGGCCATCATCGCCAGGAAGGTCAGCAGCGGCAGCATCATCAGCAACGCGAACAGGCGCGGCAAGACGAGAAGCTCGATCGGATTGAGGCCGAGCGTTCGGATGGCATCGATCTCCTCGCCACTCTGCATCGCGCCGATCTGCGCGGTGAACGCACTGGCCGTGCGGCCCGCCAGCAGGATGGCGGTAAGCAGCACGCCGAATTCGCGCAGGAAGGCGATGCCGACCAGCTCGACCACGAAGATTTCAGCGCCGAAATCGCGCAACACAGTCGCGCCCAGGAAGGCAATGACGGCGCCGACCATGAAGCTGAGCAGCAGCACCAGCGGCACGGCATCGAGGCCGACTTGTTCCATGTGGTGCACGGTGGAGGTGATGCGGATCCTGGCGGGACGCAGCAGGGTGCGCACCATGGTCTGCAGGGTCAGGCCGCCGAAGCCGATCAGCGCCAGGATTTCCTTCGAATAATCCTCGACCGAATAGCCCAGGCGCTCGAGCATGCGCCTGAAACCCAGGTCCTTGGTTTTGCTGCGGGCCGGCGTTTCGCAGATTTCACGCACCGAATTGACCATGGACTGGTACTTGGGCTGCACCTCGACCGTGGACAGACCCAGCCCAACCCGCATCGCGTAACGCGACAACAGCATCGCCCCGGTGGAGTCGAGCTTGCCGATGTCGCGGCCATCGATGTCCTTGGCCCTGTCCGGCGCATTGGCGATGAAAGCCAGCAAGGCCTGGGCGTTGTGCAGGGTCCAGTCGCCGGTGGCGCGGAGGATTTCCGGGTCGCTGCGGCTCGGTTCTATGGCAGGCGCGGTACTCATCTGGCCATCAGCATGACGGAAACTCCGGTCAGGGTCAGCCCCACCCCGATAATTGCACGCCGGGTTAATTTTTCCTTCAGCCAGACGGCCGCCAGCAGGAGGATGAAAATGGAGGCGGTCTCGTTGAGGATGGCGGCCACCGAGGCCAGCGTGTACTTGTAGCCGGCCAGCCAGAGCACCATCGCCAGGAACTGGCCGATGAAGGCGGCGAAGGCCAGTTTGCGCCAGGGCATGCCGACCGTTGGCGGCGCCAGTTGCGCGGTTTCGCCGCGCAGCCAGGCGATGGCGGCCATGCCGGCGATGGCGCCGACCATGCGCAGACCGGTGACCCACAACAAGGGTTGCTGCTCGAGCACGCGCTTGACCAGGATGATGGAGACCGCCATCAGCACAATCGCCAGCATCGCGTACATGAAGCCGCGGACCGCGTGTGTTGGCCGCGGCTCGGAGCCCGCCCGCGGCCACGCCGCGATCCACACGCCGACGCTGACCAGCGCGAATCCGACCAGTTGCAATGCGGTCAGGCTTTCATCGAGGAAGAAGAAGCTGAGCACAATGACGAACGGGCTGTAGAAATTGCCCAGCACGCCCATGCGTCCGGCGCCGAGTTCGTTGAGTGCGCGAAAGTAAAGGGTGTCCGCGATGCCGATGCCGATGATGCCGCTGGCGACGGCGGCAAACGCTTGCCACGCGGTGAATTGCGGTATGTCCAGGCCATGCAGCAAGGGGATGGCGGGCAGCAACATGCCCAGCACCAGAAGGTTCTTCAGGAAATTGAGCTGCAGCGGGGGCAGGGTGGCGCCCAACTGCCGATAGAACATCAGGCCGATCGCCCAGCACAAGGCGCTGAGGATCGAGCACAGTTCGCCGAAGCCGGTGCTCACGGCCTGGGGGTAGGGGACAGGGGATGGGTCATCGCCGCCATTGTCCGTTGCAGGACCATTTCATGCCATCCTTTTGCAGATGTCAGATGCCAATTTCCTGGACCAATCCGATTCCGGCGCTCCCTACCTAGTGCGCGTGGACTTCCTGGTCGAACTGGCGCGGCGCCTGCACATGTACGGCACCTCGGCGCAACGACTGGAGGGCGCCGTTACCCAGGTCGCGCGCCGGCTGCATATCGAGGCCGAGGTCTGGTCGAATCCGACCGGCATGATCCTGAGCTTCCCGGATCCGGAACGTGGCCCCGCGTATTCAATGACGCGCCTGATCCGCCTGGAACCCGGCGAAGAAAACCTCGGCCGCCTCGCGGCGTCCGACGGCATTGCCGAAGATGTGCTGGCCGGCCGCATGGATATCGCCGACGGCCTGATTGCGATGCGCGCGCTGGACCGCCCGCCCGGCCGCTTCGCGCGGCCTTGGACGATTTTCAGTTTCGGCCTCGCATCGGCTTCGGTAACGGGCCTGATGCGCAATACCGGATGGGCGGACCTTGCCACTGCCGCCATCCTCGGCACGCTGATCGGCGTGCTGACCGAATTCAGCCGCGACCACCCGCGCTGGGGCGACGCCAATGAAGCCGTGTCGGCCTTCCTGGTGACGCTGATGGCAACGGCGGTGGCGACGTTCATTGCGCCCCTGTCATTGCAGGGAGTGATCATCGCGGCCCTGATCGTGCTGATGCCCGGCCTGATGCTGACCACCGCGGTATCGGAACTGACCAGCCGGCAACTGGTGTCGGGCACGGCGCGATTCGCCGGTGCGCTGACGGTGTTGCTGAAGCTGACCTTTGGCGCGGTCGCCGCAGCACAGGTAGTGAACCTGCTCGCCTGGCAGCCGATGCCCAACGCCGGCGAGGCGCTCCCGTCCTGGATGCCCTGGCTCACCCTGCTCGCGGGTTCATTTGCATTCGCGGTGTTGTTCAAGGCCGCGCGCCGCGACGTGTTGCTGGTGATGGCCTCGGTCTGGCTTGGCTACGCGGTGACGCGCCTGGCAAACCTGGTACCCGGCATGGTCGAGAACACCTTGCCCGGCGGTGTGTTCCTGGCCGGTATGGTGGTGACGGCCGTGGCGAACATTTACGGGCACAAGTTCAACCGGCCCGGCGCTCTGATCCGGGTGCCCGGCATCATCCTGCTGGTGCCGGGCAGCCTGGGTTTCCGCAGCCTGAACTTCGTGTTCGAGCGCGATGTGATGCTGAGCCTGGATACGGCGTTTGCGGTGATCACGGCCTTGATCGCGCTGGTGGCCGGAATATTGTTTGGCAATCTGTTGGTGTCGCCCCGCCGAAATCTCTGAAGCGAGACGGCCTGGATTGAAAAAGCCGCCTTCGGGCGGCTTTTTTTGTCGGCGCTGTCCGATCCTTGCGACCGTTTTTCGTTCTATTGAATGTGAGTGCGAAAGGAGATCCGGATGGACGGCAAACTGGTTGAACGGCGCAATTCGCCGCCGGCAGAGGCAAGGTCGCTCAGGCGTGGCCTGAGTGCCGAACAAAAAGAGAAGCTGGCCCTGCTGGAGCAAGTCGGCTGGCTGATCCAGTTCGTCCGTCGGATTGCGCCGGGCCAACTCATCGCCGGGCTGATGGACCCCAACAAGCACAGCATGGCCATCTTGTATCCGGACGGTCGGCTGGTGGAAGAAGCGACGCGCTTGGTTCGCCACTAGAGCCAAGCACGCGCCAGATGGCGCGCGGGTAGCCGACGAAACCGGTCAGGACCAGCGACGCAACACGAGGCTGGCGTTGGTGCCGCCGAATCCGAAGCTGTTCGACATCACCGTATCGAGCTGCGCATCGCGAGATTGGCGAACAATGGGCATGCCTTCGGCAGCCGGATCGAGGTTGCCGATATTCGCCGAGCCGGCGATGAAGCCGTGCTCCATCATCAGCAGGCAGTAGATCGCTTCCTGCACGCCCGCCGCGCCCAACGAATGTCCTGACAAGGATTTGGTGGAAGAGAATGCCGGCACGTCACTGCCGAACACGTCCCGCATCGCGCCCAGTTCGGCCACATCCCCGACCGGCGTGGAGGTGCCGTGGGTGTTGAGGTAGTCAATCTTGCCATCCACGGTGGCCAGCGCCTGGCGCATGCAGCGCGCCGCACCTTCGCCAGACGGGGCGACCATGTCGGCGCCATCGGACGTTGCGCCATAGCCGACGATCTCGGCGAGGATGCGCGCGCCGCGGGCCTGGGCGTGTTCAAGCGATTCGACCACCACCATGCCGCCGCCACCCGAGATGACGAAGCCATCGCGGTCGGCATCGTAGGCGCGCGAGGCAAGCGCAGGCGTGTCGTTGTACTTGGACGACAGGGCGCCCATGGCATCGAACAGCATCGTCTGCGCCCAGTGCAACTCTTCGCCGCCGCCGGCAAACACAATGTCCTGCTTGCCCAACTGGATCTGTTCCATCGCCGCGCCGATGCAATGGGCGGACGTGGCGCAGGCCGACGAGATGGAATAGTTGAGGCCGCGGATGTGGAAGGCGGTCGCCAGGTTGGCGGACACCGTCGAGCACATCGTGCGCGTGACCATGTACGGGCCGACGCGGCGCACACCCTTGGTGCGCAACAAATCGGCTGCCTCGACCTGGTTGGCGCAGGAGCCGCCGCCGGAGCCGGCGATCACGCCAATGCGCGGATTCGCAATTGCATCCGCCGACAGGCCGGCATCCTTGATCGCGTCCGCCATGCTGACGTGGGCGAACGCCGAGGCGTCGCCCATGAACCGGCGCTGCTTGCGATCGATCAACGCATCCAGGTCGATGTCGGGCATGCCGCCGACCTGGCTGCGGAAGCCCAGTTCGGCGTATTCGGGAATGGCGCGAATGCCGGATCGCGATTCGCGCAAGGATTGCGCGACGCTGCTGCGATCATTGCCAAGACAGGAAACCAGGCCCATGCCGGTGATGACGACGCGTTTCATGACAACCTCAGGCTCAGGGATTCAGAGTGAATCGGTGGAAGTGAACAGGCCAACGCGCAAGTCGGTGGCCGAGTAGATTTCGCGCCCGTCAACGAACATTTTCGCATCGGCGATCGCCAGGACGAGTTTTCTTTCGACGATGCGCTTGATGTCGATTTCGTAACGCACGAGTTTGGCGGTGGGCAGGACCTGCCCGGCAAACTTGACTTCCCCGACGCCCAACGCGCGGCCGCGGCCCGGGTTGCGCTTCCAGACCAGGAAGAAACCGACCAGCTGCCACATCGCGTCCAGTCCCAGGCAGCCGGGCATGACCGGATCGCCGACGAAATGGCACTGGAAGAACCACAGGTCGGGCGTGATATCGAGTTCGGCCTCGATGCGACCCTTGCCGTGCGCGCCGCCTTCGTCGCTGATGTGGGTGACGCGATCCATCATCAGCATGTTGGGCAGCGGCAGCTTGCCGTTCTCGGTGCCGAACATCTCGCCCCTGGCACAGGACAGCAACTGGTCGCGGGTGAAGGACTCGAGCATGGCAACCAATCCTGGCGACGCCCGGTCGGGCGCTTAGGGGTGCATTGTTTCCGAAACCACGCACCCGACGCGACTGCAGTGCAGGGCGTCGGTGCTAATGTCTTGATTGCACAAGACTATGCGCGGGCGTATGCACGACGCCCCGGCGGCGATCGTCGTCGCCAGTGCGCGAAGCTCAGCTGAATAACGCGAACACCTCGTCGCGGCTGAGCTGCCGGCTCTCGCTGTCGCGACGGCCGCGGTACTCGAAGCTGCCGGCCGCCAGGCCGCGTTCGGAAACCACCACGCGATGCGGGATGCCGATCAGTTCCATGTCGGCGAACATGCCGCCCGGGCGCAGTCCGCGATCATCCAGGCAGGCCTCGACGCCGCGCGCGAGCAATTGTTCATACAACTCCACCGCAGCGGCAGGCACGACGGTGTCGCCCTTGGCGCTAATCACGCAGACGACGATCTGCCAGGGCGCCATCGGCGTCGGCCAGATGATGCCGTTGGCATCGAAATTCTGTTCGATTGCCGCGGCGACGATGCGGCTGACGCCGACGCCGTAACAACCCATGTGCATGACCTGCGCCTTGCCTTCGGCATCGAGCACGGTGGCGCCCATCGCCTCGGCATATTTCTGGCCGAGCTGGAAGACATGGCCGACTTCGATGCCGCGGCCAATGGTCAGCGTGCCCTGGCCGTCGGGCGACGGATCGCCGGCGAGCACATTGCGGATGTCGGCGACCAATGCGGCTTCGGGCAAGTCACGCACCCAGTTGACGCCTGCCAGGTGGAAGCCCTTTTCGTTCGCGCCGACCACGAAATCTGACATCGCCGCAACACTGCGGTCGGCGACCACGTGGATTTCCTTTTTCGGATTGATCGGGCCGAGGAAACCCGGCTCGCTGCCGAGGTGGTCGAGGATTTCCGCTTCGGTCGCCAGGCGGTAGTCGGCCAGGCCATGCAGCTTGGCCAGCTTGATCTCGTTGACCATGTGGTCGCCGCGCACGAGCGCGAGCACGAAACCTTGTTCGCCCATGATCGCCACGGACTTCACCGTGCGCGACAAGTCGATGCCCAGCAGCTTGGCCACGTCCTCGCAGGTGCGCTGCCACGGCGTTTCCACCTTGCGCATTTCTTCCGCAGGCGCGGCGCGCGGCGCGGCGGGCGCGATGGCTTCGGCCATCTCGACGTTGGCGGCATATTGCGATCCGTCGGAAAACGCGATGGCGTCTTCGCCCGAATCGGCGAGCACGTGGAATTCGTGCGAGGCGCTTCCGCCGATCGCGCCGGTGTCAGCCGAAACGGCGCGGAACTTCAGGCCGAGGCGTTCAAAAATACGCGTATACGCGTCGTACATCGCCTGGTAGGTTTGTGCCATCGACGCTTCGTCGAGGTGGAAACTGTAGGCGTCCTTCATCAGGAATTCGCGCGCGCGCATCACGCCGAAGCGCGGCCGGATCTCGTCGCGGAACTTGGTCTGGATCTGGTAGAAATTCAGAGGCAGCTGCTTGTAGCTGCGCAATTCCTGGCGCGCGAAGTCGGTGATGACTTCCTCGGCGGTCGGGCCGTAGGCGTATTCGGCTTCCTTGCGGTCCTTGATCTTCAGCAACTGGCCGCCGAATTTTTCCCAGCGTCCGGTTTCTTCCCACAGTTCTCGCGGCTGCACGGTGGGCATGGTCATCTCCAGCGCGCCG
>JANNWV010000165.1:0-3175 GCA_031408815.1 Gammaproteobacteria bacterium | reverse complement strand
AGCAGCACCGCGTAATTGCCCATCGGCTCGATGGCGGTGATGTTGACGTTGCGCTTGCCGGGAACGAGGATTTTTTGTCCCGGACCATGGCCCTGGACTTCGGCAGACGGCGATTCCACGCGCAGGTATTCGCAGGGCAGGCGGAAGCGGTTGCCGTCGTCGAAGGCGACTTCCAGGGCGTGCGAGGCGCGATGCAGGACGATGTCGATGGGTTTTGGCGAAGAGGACATGGAATTCCAGAAATTGCTGGCGGCTAGGACTTGCGCCGCGCGCGGGGATGGGCCGAGTCGTACACCTTGGCCAGGTGCTGGAAATCGAGATGGGTGTAGATCTGCGTGGTGGCGATGTCGGCGTGGCCAAGCAGTTCCTGCACGCCGCGCAGGTCGCCGGACGATTCCAGCACGTGGCTGGCGAAACTGTGGCGCAACAGATGCGGATGCACGCGCTTCCAGATGCCCTGCTGCTGCGCGAGTTGCCGGATGCGCAATTGCACCGCGCGCGAGCTGATCGGCGCGCCGCCGCGGCCGGGAAATACTGGCATGTCGGGCTTGGGGGCCGAGGCTGATTTCCATTCCGTCAACGCCGTTACGGCGTGACTGCCGACGGGAACAATGCGCCCCTTGTTGCCCTTGCCGGTAACGCTGACTAGGCGCTCGACCAAGTCCAGCTCATCCCAGCGCAAGGCGCACAATTCCGACAGGCGCAGGCCCGAGGAATAGAACAATTCCAGCATCGCGCGGTCGCGCAGGCCGAGCGGACCGTCGGTCGGCACTTCCACCAGGCGCGTCATCTCGTCGGCGTCGAGCACCTGCGGTAATTTCCGCGCTGCTTTTGGCGCGCGCAGGCCTTGTGCAGGATTGCCGGGCAACTCGCCATTACGCAGCAAGTAGCGGAAGAAACTGCGTAGCGCAGACAGGCGACGTTGCAGGCTTTTCGGCGACAGGCCGCGGCGATGTTCGGCCGCGACGAAACTGCGCAGGTGTTCGCCAATCAGGTCCTTGAATCCTGCCAACCCCGCCCCGGCCATCCACGCAGTCAGTGCCTGCAGGTCGCGCCGGTAGTTTTCGATCGTGTTCGCCGACAGCCGCCGTTCCACCGACAGGTGGCCCAGGTAGGATTCGACCCGGGCATCCAGCAACGCGGTGGCGGCGTCGCGCATCGTCGGCTCAGGCTTTCCCGAAGCGCGCGATCGCGGCAATGAAAGTCTCGCCCATCAGCCGCAGGAACAAGGTGCCCATGCCCGGGAAGAACCGATTGCCGTCACTGCTGCCCACGGCGATCAAGCCAACATTCGGCATCGGGATCAGCGCGACCGATTGCGCGTTGGAGGTGTCTTCGCCAAACAACAGCGGCATCTTGTCGGGATTGAGCCGGCCACAGATCGGCTCGCTGCTGGCCAGGCAATCGCGGAACGGCACCAGGCGCTTATCGCGCGCCGAAAGGATTTGCAGCCAGTCCGGCGTCAGGCCTTCGACGGCATTGAACAACACTACGTGCACCGCATCGCCCTGGAAGTCTTCACCCAGGCAGGCGACCATTGCGCGCACGGTGTCGGCGGCGCTGTTGGCACGCATCAATGCCAGCGCCAGCTGATGGGTGCGGATGGTCAGTCGTTCGTTGTCGAGCGCGTTCGCATACAACTCATTCAGGCGACGCGTCAGTTCGCGATTCTTGTCGCGCAACACTTCCAACTGGTAGCTGGCCAAGGATGCGGCCGGGCCGTCTTCGCGCGGCACCACCAACGACAGGGTCAGGTCCGGATACTGGCCGAGGAAGCGCGGATGGCGGCGCAGCCAGACGGCGACTTCGTGGGCGCTGAGGCGCTCTTTCTTTTCTTCGTTCATGCCAGCCACTCTCCTTCGAACACGAATGCCGCAGGCCCCGCCATGCGGATCGGCGCATCCGCGCCGGGCCAGCGAATATCCAGGCGGCCACCGGGCAGGTGCACCGCGACTTGTTGATCAAGCTTGCCTTGCGCCGCGAGGATGGCGACGGCCGCGCAGGCGCCGCTGCCACAGGCGAGGGTTTCGCCGGCGCCGCGTTCGTACACGCGCAAGCGGATTTCTTCGCGACTGATCACCTGCGCAAATCCGACGTTGACGCCTTCGGGAAACAGGCCGGAAGACTGCAGTGCCGGACCGAATTTCTCCACCGGCGCGAAGTCGACATCCTCGACCTCAAGCAGCGCGTGCGGATTGCCCATCGAAGCGGCGCCGAAGGAAATCAATTCACCGGCGACTTCGGCCGCGTAGCTGTCTGCCGCTGCATTGATTGCCAGCGGAATCTTCGCCGGCTCGAATTCCGGACGACCCATGTCGAGTTCGAAGCGGCCGTGCGGCAGGCAATCGACATTGATCACGCCGGCCGGGCTGTCGAGCTTGAATCGCGGCGGCGATGCGGCGCCGTCGCGGATCAGCCACGCCGCCACGCAACGCGCCCCGTTGCCGCATTGCTGCGCCGGGCTGCCGTCGCTGTTCCAGATCCGGTAGCGCGCCACGCAATCGGCGCGACCGCTGTTTTCAATGCTGAGCAACTGGTCGAAGCCAATGCCCGTGTGCGGATTTCCCATCGCACGCGCCAGCGCGGCACCGGGCGCGGCCTCGCCATGGCGCAGGTCGATCAGCACGAAGTCATTGCCGGCCCCGTGCATCTTGGAGAATCGGATTGCCATGCCGGGCCTCAGGGGGTGGCGGGCTTTTCCGTTGTTTCGGTCGGCCGGACCAGGTCGCCCTTGTTGCCGCAGGCGGCAAGCAGGGTCAGGGCGAACAGGGCCAGGAACAGGGCGGCGATGCGGTTGGTTTTCATGGCCGGAGTATAGTCCGAGACCGGGGCTTGTACAGAAGACGTAGGCTCCCAGCGGGACCCCTGAACGAACAAAGTGACGCGCCGAAGCACGGTTACGGTCAATCTGTATTGACGTGCCTTGCCCGCTGGGTCACCTTGCTGACCTGAACAGTGCCGATTTCTCCCGGGGCCTCAATGAAGCCAGAAGTTGATACACCCGGCTGGAAGCAACACTTCCCCACCTATGATTTCAGCGAACGTGACATCGCTCTCGAAGAGTACCGATTCGCAACAAAGGTGCTAGAAGCAGAGGATCGATTTTTTCTCAATGCGGCAAACTTGGCACTCGTCCTCGCCGCGGCGCTTGGGTCTCTAGCACTCGGCAAACTGG
>JANNWV010000164.1:0-5925 GCA_031408815.1 Gammaproteobacteria bacterium | reverse complement strand
GCGGGCGGCATCTTCGTCACCGAGGATCGCGCCATCGTGGAGGCCAATCGCCTGATGGCTGCCTACCAGGAGCAGCGCGGCACCCGTGCGCGGGCCGAATACGCCGAGGCGGTCCGTGACGGCACCGCGGAGACGTTCTGGACGGCGCTGCGCGCCGAGCCCGGCCGCGTCGTGCTGACATTGCTGGCCATCCTCTTCCTGCTGGGTCTGGTGGCGCTGCCCATCATCCTGCTGCGCGGGTGATGCGCGATGGTAGAGCGCGCCCAGCGCGACTGATACTTCGCGACCTGGTCAACGCAACCGTGGGCTTCGAATCATTGGCACGCCCGCTCTACCGTCGGGCGAATTCCATCAGCGGGCCGTAGTCGAGCGCGTCGGCCGCGCGAATCGCCGTCAGGTATGCGCGTCGTTGCGCACTGGGCGGCAACCGTGCTCCCCAGGAAAATGGGCTACCGCCTCGCTGCTCGAGGTACAGGTCGGCAAATACTCTGCAGCAACGACCGTTGCCGTTGGGGAACGGGTGAATAAAGGTCAGGCGATGATGTAGCCGGGCGGCGCGCTCATCGAGTGGGTACGACTCGAACTCATCCCAAGCTGTTGCGTCATCCAGAAGTTTCTTGATCTCGGTGGAAATGGCATGCGGCGCAATGCCTATGTTTCGTTCCGAGTCGCGGTACTGGCCGGCCCAAGCCCACACGCGGCCAAGCATCTGCTTGTGCAACAGTCGCAGGAAGTCCGGGGTAAGCACGGACTGGCGGCGAATAGCGCGACTTCCCCAAACCATTCCGTCGGCAATGTTCTCTTCCTCGGCGACGTTCAAGTCCGCCCGGGTGGCGACCCAGTCCTGCAGTAGCCCGCGCGCCTCGTCCAGGTCCAACGGCGTTTGCCCATCGTCTTGTGGCGCGGTAATTTCCAGGACGATGTCCTCCCTCACTTCCTGGTCTTCCACAGCTGGCGATCGGTGATGGAACCGGCGGCGCGATCTCGGCGCCACGTATCCATGGCGACGCCAGCCGTGTCCTGCCCCTCGAGTGCCATGTGCGTGTGCACCTTCGCATTGAGCGCGCGGACGAGCTGCTGCCGCCGCTGTTCGACTGCTTGTTCCAGCGGCTGCCGGGGCACCAGGGCGTAGACCAGTTCGCAATCGAGCGCCGACGCCGCGCGCCGCAGCGTGTCCAGCTGGATGGTTTCGCGCTGCTCAGAGGCCTCGATCCGCTCGACCGTGCTGCTGGTGATCCCGAGCCTGGCTGCCAGGTCGCTCCGCGGCATGCCCAGCGCCTGACGAATGACGCGCAGCCAACCGCCTCGCGGAACCGCCGTCGCGCTTGGGTTTTCACGCAACGGCAGCACGCGTGCGTCCAGGCGCAGCCTGGCCAGTGCGCGGTCCGAGCTTGATTTTCCGGCGTTTGTTTGAGGCATGACGCGCTCCGTTGCAATGATTCTTAGCATCCCAGTGCTACTTTGTGATGATAAATATATGCCTATAGTGCTAATATTGCAACACTATATATAGCATTACAGTGCTAATTATCCGGCGCGTACGGCGAAGCGCCCAGCAAACGCCATCTGAATATCGCGCGTCGTCGCGCCGCTCGCGATGAGTGCACGCACGATCAGGTCGAGCGACACCGAGGGGTCGCCGGCTTCGATCTTGGCTATCCGTGACTGGCTGGATTTCATGCGCTGGGCGAGCTCGATTTGCGAGAGTTTGCGTTTGACGCGCGATTTCCTGACTGCGCCACTGAGTGAAATCTTGAGGTCGACAAGCTGACGCTCTTCTTCGCTCAGCTGCAGGAAGCTCTCCGGGCTTCCGACTTTCCAGCCATTGGCCTGGAGGCGTTCCAATTTTTCCGTCTTCATGGTTTTGGCTACTGTTAGATCTAACTCGCTGTCAGAAAATCTGATGCCTCGTCCTTGCGGCCTTCGCCAGCTCGAATCGTCGACCGATCAGCGCAGCGCTTCCGGCTCGTCTGGCCGCAACACGATGACCTGCACGACGGCGCTGTTAAAGACGCTGCTGGCGTCCTCGCGCGTGGCGGTGAACACGATGTCGTGGTCATCGCCGGCTTGCGCGTCGGTCGGCACCTCCAGCAGCACCCGCACTTCGACGGACTGGTTGCGCCCTAGCGTTGCCGACGTGGGTTGCGGGGCACGCGCCCAGCCGCCGGCGTTGGTCGCCAGGAAGCGGAAGTTCCCGCCCTGGCCGAGGTTGCGCACGACAAACGTGACCACCTTCGACAATCCGGGCCTGCCCTCGGCCACGCTGAAACCATTCGCGTCCACCGCCACCGGCCGCGCCTCGAACTGCATCGAATAGATTCGCTTGAACGCCAGGCCTTTCGCATCCACGCCGCTGGCCTCGACGCGGAACGGCACGGACGGCAGCGCGACGTTGCCCATGTAGTCGTCGGGGTCCGCCATCGGATAGTTCGTCGCGAGCGTGGGCCTGCCGAGCGTGCGGCCCGCGTCGTCGACAAGGCGGAAGCGTACGCTTCCGATGGCGCCGAACAGCGTCGCGGCGCCCAGCACCTTCGCGCCCACCACGGGTGAGCCCGGGATCTTGCTGAAGCCGCCGTGGATGTCGCCGCTGGGGCGCACGAATTCGAAGCGGTGGAACTCGAGCTCGCTGCGCGCCTGCGCGACCAGTTCCATCGGCCCGGAGCCCGCCGCCTCCAGCGTCCACATCCCCGGCTCGGGCGCGTCCACCAGGAACATCTTGCCCATGGCGTGCTCGGCGATCTGCACGCCGACGCCGGTGGCGGCCAGTGGCAGGCCATTGGGCCGGACCAGCCGCAGTTGCTGCGAGGACGGCGCGCAATCGCCGGCCTTCGACACGCTAACCAGCAGGCCGCTGGCGGTGGCGTCGACCGGGATGTCCACGCTCGTCTTGCCCTCGCGACCCAAGTCGATGCGCCGCCGTTCGACCGTCGCCATGTCGCCCAGCAACTGCGCGGTCATGAAAGGCTGCATCTTCGCCATCTCGTCGGGTCGCACGCGCATGAACTGGCCACCGGTGGCGGCCGCCATGCGTGCGTACACGGGATCGACACGGATGCAGCTGCCCGTGGGGCCGGAAGCGGCATGCGCGGGGGCCGCGAGGGCGGCGGCGAGAAGGCAACAGGCGCGTAGGTTCATTGGCACATGCTACTGGATGCGCGCGTTGGGTCGGGCGTCGGAGTCAGGCGCGCTTGTGCTCACGCTCAAGGAACTCATCAACCGCTTCCAGCGGAGCCTGCGAGCCAATGTCGCGTTGGATCGACGCCAGTCGCTCCTGCAGGATGTTGCGCATTTCGGACTTTGCAAACCGATTGAGCAAATCCCGAATCAAGGGCTGATAGCCGATCTTGTGGTGCTCCGCAACTTCTTTGAGGTTTGCAATCAACGAGCGCTCCAGGCGGATCGAAATCATCTGCAGGCCCAACGCTTCGTCGACTGCCTTCTCTTCTTCCTGGGAGACGCAACTAACGTTGTCGTCCGTCATGTCTGCATCGAGCACTTCCCAAGGCTGTTGCCCCGTCGTCTTTTTGGAAGTTGCCATGTCGATCACCTCATTGGTTACTGCGTGTATATACACGCAAACTGAAGTACTACCCATAAAATGCAGATTTGTATGCCAACGCAGTATGTCACAGCAATACACGCTTAAGGGAGGGAAGTCCTCAGGGCTTCATCAGTTCATCCGCCGAACTCAAGTCCAGCCGTCGATGTGCAACGGTGTCTGGGCTGGAATCGACGAGCTCCACGAAGGTTCGATCGCTGCCTAGACTGTCGGTGAAGAGCGCCAAGCATTTGCCAATCGGGTTTTTGGTCGATCGATAGATGATTCCTTCGTAGCCCGCACTTCTTGCGAGCTCGGCGAATTGTTGGCTGATGGAGGGAATGCCGAACTGCGTGGGCCTCGCGCGCCAATTCTGATCTTGAAGCGCGCTGCCCAATTGGGCAGCGCTGGTGATCATGAATACTTGCCGGGGGCCGAGCTTCAAGTTCCGCATCAGTCGCCGAGCCGAGTCTGGTAGTTTGATCTTGGCCAACACCTTGCAGATGGCGATCAGGTTTTGCGGGTCGGAAACATCAACACATCGTTCGACTCTTCCCCGTACGCGAACCCAAGTTCCACTGACGCAGAGCGCCATGTCCTCGGGCGACAGACCTGTTGCTGCAGTGTCCGACTGCGCGCTTAACTGAAAGCGCTCTCGAAATGCAGTCTCAAACGACTCGCCGATATACAGCGCCGGAAATGGAAGGGTGATGCTCTGATCAGTGTCGGGGCCGATATTGAATCGACCACCGACTCCGCGCAGGCTGCCAACGACCGATAAGGGGGTATTCGCATATCGGTAGTCAACAATCCTGACCCAATCACTAAATTCGAACGGTATCGGGTTGCGGGTCGTGAGTGCATCGACGATCTCCTGCTTTCGTCGCATTCGCTGGGGCTGGAGTTTGTAGTAAAGCGTCGCGTGCAGTTCATCGAGATCAGCGGAAACGGAGCGCCAGGTCTCGAGGTCCCGCTCTGTAAATTGGTCGAGGACGTGGACAGTTAGCGATGGCGCCTCTGGCTTGGACGGATGGGCGGGCGGCTTCTGAATCTTCCGCTTCGCCATGTGCTGTTATGCAGCGCTTCGCTGCGGCGTGCGATCAACGATTGCCGTGATGATGAATTTCCGCAGACGGTCGTATCGACCGAGACGAACCATGTCCCTGGGTGAGACGTCGCCCAGCATCGGGTTTTTGGTTCGAAACCAGAGAGAAGCCTTTGCGAGGTCTCCGTCAAAGATCCCGGCAACCATGTTCGCGATGTTGGCGATCTCTTCCAGCCGCTCGACTACTGCCTTGGGGGCAGCTTCGTCGTATCGAACCGACGCCTTTGCGACCAACGCGATCTTGGATACCTCATTCTTCGTGAGGTCCATCCAATCCGCCACCCGCTTGGGGTTGAAGTCGGCACCGCGGCCAAAGGCCAACAGGTCGTCCGGCGCCACCGTGGCAAATAAACCCGGATTGCTCATAACCACTCCCTTGGATCGGGAAGCGTAGCTTAACCCCATTATCGGGGCAAGCATTAACCACGCCTCAACCACATTTTAACCACGCCCGCTGTTGTCGTGGAAGCCTAATAGAAGTCTCAAAGATATACGAGACGCGCTCGAGGGTCGGAAGGTCTCAGCGCGCGCCAACTACCGACGCAGCGACCGCAGCCTAAAGTAGTCCTGCGTCTCCGCATCCGTGCAAAACACAAAGCAGCCCTTCAACCCCCGCGTAAGCAAAGTCCGATAGGTATTGCGAATTATCCGATCCGCCCGCCCCCGCGCTTCATCCGGATCGGTCTTGAGTAGCGACTTGTAGCCCGACAGCGACTTGTCCATCTTCGAGCGCTTTTCTGGCTGCGTGATCAGCTTGCCGCCGCGGGCGACCAAGTCCGGGCCGATGATTACGCCGATGTAGTCGACCTCCAGGCCCTGGCAGGTATGGATGCAGCCGACTTCGTCCACCGAGTTCGGCGCCATTACCCATAGGCTGCCGTCGCTGCCGAGGTTCCATTGCTTGGCGTAGTCGTCACCAATGACAACGTCGGGCTTCTCGGGGAATCTTCGACTCACCCAGTCCCAGCAATAGCCCGCTACGACGCGCGCCTTGTTGTTCGCCTTATTGAGCTCGGTGATACGGGCGTGCATCTGCGCGGGGGAATCGATGACATGGAAGTCGAAGTCGAAGTCGACGGAGGCGAAGTCGGCGTTGGCCGTTTCGCGGATGCCCAGAACATCATCCAGCCACGCGAGGTAACCGTCCGATCCATTGCAGCGAAATTGCGAAGCCAGTTCGAGCTTGCCAATTTCCGCGCCGGCGGCCTTGGCCCATTTCTCCAATTCACCGGTATGGCCGATGTCCTTGAAGGTGACCATCTGATCATCGTCGGTGAAGAAC
>JANNWV010000163.1:0-4963 GCA_031408815.1 Gammaproteobacteria bacterium | reverse complement strand
CTTCATTACGTACAGGATGGGCGCGAAGGTCTCGTGCTGCACCACTTCGTCCGTGTTCTTCAAGCCGGTGACAATCGCGGGCAACACGAAGTTGCCCGGGCCAGCAATCGCGGTGCCGCCGGTTTCGACAGTGCCGCCGCTGGCCTTGGCCTTCTCGACGGAAGACAGGAATTGCTGCACGGCGTGCGGGCTGTTCAGCGGGCCCTTCAAGTTGCTGGGATCCAGCGGATCGCCGATCTTGCCTTCGACCTGCTTGTACGCCTTGATCAAGGTGGCCAGCACGTTGTCGTAGATGGAGGAATGCACGATCAGGCGGCGCGTGGTGGTGCAGCGCTGGCCGGCGGTGCCGACGGCGCCGAACACGATGCCGGGGATGGCGAGTTTCAGTTCGGCAGTTGCGTCCAGGATGATGGCGTTGTTGCCGCCTAGTTCCAGCAGGCTGCGGCCCATGCGATGGGCGACGCGCTCGCCGACGCGACGGCCGACGGCAGTCGAACCGGTGAAGCTGATCAGCGGGATGCGCTTGTCGTCGACGAACTTTTCCGCAAGCTCGGTGCCGGCGTCGTTGAACAGGAAGAAGATGTCGGGGAATCCACCAGCCTTCAGCGCCTCGTTGCAGATGCGCAGCGAAGCAATGGCCGACAACGGGGTCTTGGGCGACGGCTTCCAGATGCAGATGTCGCCGCAGACACCGGCGAGGAAAGCATTCCATGCCCAGACCGCGACCGGGAAGTTGAAGGCGCTGATGATGCCAACGACGCCGAGTGGCTGGTACTGCTCGTACATGCGGTGGCCCGGACGCTCGGAGTGCATGGTCAGGCCGTACAGCTGGCGCGACAGGCCGACCGCGAAGTCGCCGATGTCGATCATTTCCTGCACTTCGCCGTCGCCCTCGGGCTTGATCTTGCCCATCTCCAGCGCGACCAGCGAGCCCAGCGCGTCCTTGTGCTTGCGCAGCGCATCGGCGCACAGGCGGATGGCTTCACCGCGCTTCGGCGCCGGCGTGCTGCGCCAGACCTTGAACGCCGCCTGCGCGCGCTCGAGGATGATCTCGTAATCGGCTTCGCTGGACGCTTGCACGCGGGCGAGGATGTCACCGGTGCTCGGGTTGATCGGCTCGATCACGCCGGCATCGCGCGTGGCAGACCACTCGCCGCGGCCCAGATAGGTGCCGGATTCGTTGTCGGACAGGCCGAGGGCGGTAAGGACGGGGTGGGTCATGGGAGCTCCGGATTGGCGAGTGGCGACCCCGGCGCGATTCGAACGCACGACCTGCTTCTTAGGAGGAAGCCGCTCTATCCAGCTGAGCTACGGGGCCAATGGCCAATTATCGCAAGAAACGCCCCGGTGCGTATCATTGGCGCCTTGTCCCGATGGAGCTTGCCATGCAAATCACGATGTTCGCCCTTGCCCGCACCACCGCCACCCGTGCCATGCGCAACCTCGACGCCATCCTGGACAAGGCCCTGGCCTCGGCTGAGGCCCGCAAGATCGATCCGGCGGTGTTGCTCGGTTCGCGCCTGGCCCCGGACATGTTCCCGCTGATCCGCCAGGTGCAGATCGCCTGTGATTTCGGCAAGGGCCCGATGGCGCGCCTGGCCGGCATCGACAATCCGAAGTACGAAGACAGCGAAACCAGCATCCCTGAATTGAAGGCGCGCATCGCCAAGGTCCAGGCTTTCATCGACAGCATTCCCGAAGCGGCGCTGGCCGGCTCGGAAGACCGCGACATCAGCATCCAGGCGGGTTCGCAGACTCTGGAATTCAAGGGCTTTGCCTATCTGGTCGGCTTCGCGATCCCCAATCTCAATTTCCACCTGTCCATGGCGTACGCGATCCTGCGCCACAACGGCGTGGAGATCGGCAAGCGGGATTACATCGGTCCGGCCTGAAGCCAGGCTCGCCGGGCCCCGCATGTCGCCGATCCTCAATGTCGCCGCGTATCGCTTCGTCGCCATCGCCGACCCGGTCGCGGTGGCCGAGTGGCTGCGCGAGCTGGCCGAGGCGCGCGAACTGAAGGGTTCGGTGCTGGTCGCTGCGGAAGGCATCAACCTGTTCCTGGCCGGTCAACCCGAAGCGGTGCACGGCCTGATGGAAGACCTCGGGCGCGACCCGCGGTTCCAGGGGATGACGCCGAAATTCAGCCACAGCGACTCGCGGCCGTTCCGGCGGCTGCGGGTCAAGGTAAAGCGGGAGATCATCAGCTTCGGCGGGCGCACCCGCAGCGCCGAGGCATCGCGGGCGCCCATGGTGTCGCCCATGATGCTTCGCGACTGGCTGCGCCAGGGGCACGACGACGCTGGGCGGGAGCTGGTCCTGCTCGACACGCGCAACCAGCAGGAAGTGGCCTTCGGCAGTTTCAAGCAGGCAATTAAATTGCCGATTGACCGCTTCACGCAGCTTCCAGACGCCTTGGACTCGCACCGCGAAGCGCTGAAGGACAAGGCCGTCGTCAGCTTCTGCACCGGCGGCATCCGCTGCGAAAAGGCCGCAGCCTGGATGGCCGAGGCCGGATACGGCGACGTCCTCCAACTCGAGGGCGGCATCCTCGCCTATTTCGAGCAAGTGGGCGGGGAAGGCTATGAAGGCGGCTGTTTCGTCTTCGACGAGCGGGTCGTGCTCGATCCGGCACTGCAGCCGATGCCCCTCGATAGCGCCACGCCGGCTTGATTCCCGCGCCCGCAGGTCTCGGGCGCCCCGGCCGGTGTGGGATACTAATCCATTGTTTATCGTGAGTCGTATGATGAGTGAAGCTTGCATGCGGGCGCGTAGACGCGCTTCGCGGACAACGCCCCGGGGCCGTTGCTGATGTGCCCAAGCCAGGTGCCTGAAGGTTCCACCCGCGGCTGGATCGTGCCAATCGGTGGTGGCGAGGAAAAGGAAAACAATCCGCAGATCCTGCAGCGCTTCGTCGAGCTTTGTGGTGGCCGCGATGCCGACATCGTGGTGTTGCCGACGGCCAGCCGACTGGCTGACACCGGCGCGCGCTACGAAAAGATTTTTTCCGGCCTTGGTGCCGGCCGCGTGTCCAGCGTCGACTTCGATTCGCGCGCGGAATGCGACAACCCGGAAAGCCTGCGCCGCATCGGCGAGGCGACCGGCATCTTCTTCACCGGCGGCAACCAGCTCAGCTTGTCCACCATCCTGGGCGGCACACCGGTGGCAAAGCTGGTGCGCACCCGCAACGCCGAAGGCGTGCACGTGGCCGGCACCAGTGCGGGCGCGAGTTTCATCAGCGAACACATGATCGCCTTCGGTGAAGAAGGCGCATCGCCTATCGCCGGCAGCGTGCGACTCGCGCCGGGCCTGGGCCTGACCAACCGGGTCATCATCGACCAGCACTTCCGCCAGCGCGACCGCATCGGCCGCCTGCTGACGGCCATGGCCTACAACCCGTTCGCGGTTGGCATCGGGCTGGACGAGGACACGGCCGCTTTCATCGGCCCCGACAATGTCATCGAGGTTGAAGGCACTGGCGGTATTACGCTGATTGACGCCAGCGGCATCGAATTTTCATCCATGGACCTGATCGCCGAAGGCCAGCCGGTGTGTATGCTCGGAATCAAGCTGCACCTGCTGGTGGCCGGGACGAATTTCGACCTGCATACGCGGGACGCCAGCGCGGGCAAACTGGCGCGACCCAAAATCTGATTGACCGATCGCGCCACCCGTGGCGCAAACCGCAGCAAGCGAGGGAAGCAAAGATGCGCATACTGGATCGTTCCGTTTACGTAGGCCCCTCGCTTTACGCCCATTTTCCGGTCATCCGCCTGGAGTTGGACCTGGGTGAGCTCGAGAACTGGCCGTCGGCCAAGCTCGGCGTTGCCTTCATCGACGCCCTGTTGCAGGCGCTGCCAGGCTTGGCCGAACATGGTTGCTCCTATGGCGAGCCGGGTGGTTTCGTGCGCCGCCTGCGCGAAGACGAAGGCACCTGGCTTGGCCACGTGCTCGAGCACGTCGCCATTGAATTGCAGAACGTGGCCGGTGAACAGGTCACCTTTGGCAAGACCCGTGGCGCGGGCAAGCCCGGCGTCTATACCGTGGTGTACGAGTACGCGCAGCGCGAAGAAGGCATCGAGGCAGGCGAATTGGCGATGCGCCTGTTGACCTCGCTGTTGCCTGCGTCGCTGCAGACCCACGGCATCCTGCCCACCGACTGGAACTGGCCGACCGCGCGTGACGAATTCATCCGCTACGCTCAGCGCCGCGCGCTCGGGCCGTCGACCGCATCGCTGGTGCACGCGGCTGAAGAACGAAACATTCCGTGGCTGCGCCTGAACTCGCAGTCGCTGGTGCAGTTGGGTTACGGCAAGTACCAGCAACGCATCCAGGCGACGATTACCGGCAAGACCTCGCATATCGCGGTGGAGCTCGCCAGTGACAAGGAAGAAACCAACAAGATCCTCGGTTCGTTGGGCCTGCCCGTGCCGCGCCAGGAACTGGTGCAGACTGAAGACCAGGCCAAGCGCTCCGCGCGCCGCATCGGCTATCCGGTGGTGACCAAGCCCTACAACGGCAACCACGGCCGCGGTATTTCGATCCGCCTGACCAATGACGATGAAGTCGTCGCCGGTTTCCGCACTGCCCGCGAACATTCGCGCTCGGTGATCGTTGAAACCTTTGTCACCGGCGACGACCATCGCCTGTTGGTAGTGAATGGCGAACTGGTTGCAGCCACCCGACGTACGCCCGGCCACGTGGTCGGCGATGGCTTGCACACGGTGGCGCAACTGGTTGAAGTGGTGAACCAGGATCCGCGCCGTGGCGTCGGCCACGAAAAAGTGCTGACCCGCATCGAGCTCGATGCCCAGGCTGGAATGATGCTCGGCCGGGTCGGCTACGACCGCGATTCGGTGCCGAAGGCCGATGAGGTCGTGTACCTGCGATCGACCGCGAATCTTTCCACGGGCGGCACCGCGACCGATGTCACCGACATCATCCATCCCGACAACCGCGACATGGC
>JANNWV010000162.1:0-16345 GCA_031408815.1 Gammaproteobacteria bacterium | reverse complement strand
CTACAAGTCCATTGATGTCGCGACCCGACAGCACGGCATCAACTTCATCCCGGGCGCCGCAGAACTCGGCGACTTCGATGCCACGTCAACCACCATCGCCCTGGCGCCCGGCGGCGAGCAGGGCAGGTTGCCCGAGCCGCTCCTGAGCAATACCTTTGAGCGGTACTGGAAAGAATTCGTCGAACGCCGCGACGGCAAACGCGAATGGCAGTACTACACGCCCTACGAATTGCGTACCGTCGGCACCTTCGTCCGCCTGGGCTGGCGCGACCGCGCACACGAGCTACTCGATTTCTTTATCAAGGACCGCCAGCCCGAAGGCTGGAACCAGTGGGCCGAAGTGGTCGCGCGCGAACCGCGCAAGCCCTTCTTTCTGGGCGACCTGCCGCACGCCTGGGTGGCCTCGGACTACGTGCGCTCGGTGCTCGACATGTTTGCCTACGACCGCGAATCGGACCAGTCACTGGTGATCGGCGCCGGCATTCCGGACGCGTGGCTGGATGGCGAGGGCGTGTCGGTTAGCGGACTGCGCACCAGCCACGGTTCGCTCGAATACAGCCTGGTGCGAAAGGACGGTGTGCTTCGCGTGGTCGTGGGTTCGGGCCTTCGCGTTCCGGCCGGTGGCATCGTCCTCGCGCGTGCGGGGGGATTGCCCGAGCTTCGGATATGCAGGTTGCCGGCGGACTTGCGGCTGGCTCCCGACACCGGGAGCGGCCGGTCTAAAGCTGCTTCGGGCCCGGTTCGCTGTCGGACGGCAACTGGATCAGCGGGATTTCCTCCGGCGGCCGGTTCCAGATCTGCAGGAGCAGGCGGGTCACGGTGAACACCACCGGCCCCAGGATCAATCCTGACGGACCGAACACGATGAGTCCGCCGACGATGGAAACGAAGGCGACCAGTGTGTGCATCTTCAGCCGATTGCCGACCAGCATCGGATAGAGCAGGTTGTCGATGCCGCCAACGACCAGCGCGCCCCAGACGGTAAGCAGCAGCGCGCTGCCGATACTTCCTTCCAGTGCCAGGAAGATGGCGGCCGGCACCCAGACGATGAAGGCGCCCAGCACCGGCACCACGGCGAGCATGCCCATTACGATGCCCCACAGCAGGGGTTCCGGCAATCCGAGCCACCAGAACATCAGTCCGCCCAGCGTGCCCTGGATCGCGGCCATGACCAGGGTTCCATAAACGGTGGCGTGCACGGTATCGATGACTTCGGTAAACAACCGGCTCATGTCGGCAGTTGCCAGTGGCGAGAGCGAGCGCAGCGATCGCATCGCGACGGCGCGGTCGCGCAACATGTAGAACAGCATGTAGAAAACCAGCACGGCGCCGATCGCCTGGACGACGGAACCTTGCAGCAGGGACGCGCCGGTGCTGGTCAACCAGGCGGCGGCGGGGGTCACGACAGCGCGCAGGTCAACTTGCTTGTCCAGCCATTGGCCGATCGGTGCAAGCAGTGCATGTCGATCGAACGCCGCACGCCAGCTGCCGGATTCCACCAGGGCCTGGACGGCCTGCGCGCCCCGGCCCAGTTCATCGATCAAGCGACTGGCGATGAGGATCACCGGCACCGCGACGATCAGGGCCACGACGACTACGCAGACACCTGCCGCCAGGTTGCCACCGCCCAGGCGTCGTTCCAGCCACCCGTGCAGGGGCGCAAACAAGACTGCCAGTGCGAGCGCGCCGGCCATGGCGGGAACGAAGGGTGCGGCAAGGCGATAGGACAGATACAGCCCGGCCACGGTGACGGCCATCAGCAGCAGCGTATGCACGTGCCGATGCGAGCCCCAGTCCTCTTCGCTACCGGGTCGTGATTCGCCGTTGTTCATGGGGATTGGTTTGGCCTATCCCGTAAGGTGACGCCTCAGTATGGCAGGGGATCCGCCAGCGACGCACCATTGCTGACTATCGACAACCGCCAAAGCCCCACTCGTAGGGCCCCTTGTCGGCGAAATATTTGTCATACATTCGCTGGGCCCGCGCGTTGGCGGCCGCGACCCGATTGGCGGGGACTTGTTGCAGCGCCAATTCGACCTGGCGCGACACTTCCTGCACTTTCTGGCCGCGGGTACCCAGCAGCATCAGTTTGAGGTTTACATATTCCTCGTCCGGCGGATCGAAGCTTCGAAGCCCGCCGATCGGTCGCCCATGTCGCTCGTTGATGGCCTCGTCCAGCAACGTGGCCATGCGCCAGTCACCTCGTCGCATTCCTTCGTCCAGCAGTCGGCGCGCATTGGTGCGGTAATCCGACAGGAATCCTGGCTGCACGCCCGACAACATGTGTGAAATCTGCGGCCCCTTGTAGCTCTTGTCCATGGGCAGCGGCCATTGCGTCATGATGTAACAGGTGGCGGCATCGCCATCCCCAGCGTTGGCCGCGCGCAAGGCGATGTCATAAATACTGCCATCGCTGGCCGCTTCGCCGAGTTGCTTGCAGCTTTCTCGATTGGCTTCCCATTCGGCCAGCACAACGCGCGACCTTTCCAGCGACTGCGGGTCCATAAGCTTCGCGGTCGCTTCGTTGTTGATCCACGAATTCGGATCCTTCGAAAGCTGTTCGAGGTAGACACTGCTCGCAACTACACGCGCGCAAAGCATCCGGAAGCGAAACAGGCGCGATATTGTCGCCGCATTGTCCCCCGAAGATTGCACGGCAGTCGCCGCGTCGCCGCGCGACCGCGCAATGTCGGAAAGTGTCGTTGCGGCGGACTCCGTCATAGCGGGCGAGCGAGCTTGCGTGCCGATTGCGCCCGACGGACCGGAGCGCTGGCTCATCAGCACAAGCGCCAGCACGAATAATGCCAACAATACTGCCAGCCATCGCCGAGGTGTCATTTCAAATCCACACTGGCGACCAAGCCATCAACCATCAGTAAGGCAGCGGATCTGCCAGCGACGCACCATTGCTGGCAATCACCTTCGAATACCAGCGCGCACTATCCTTGGGCGTGCGGGCTTGCGTGCCGTAATTCACGTGCACGATGCCGAAGCGCTTGGAATAGCCCAACGACCATTCCAGGTTGTCCAGCAGCGACCAGACCATGTAGCCGCGAATGTCGCAGCCGGCGTCCATCGCTTTCTTCACTGCACCGATGTGCCGTTGCAGGTAGTCCATGCGCAGCGGATCGCGCACGCGGTCGCCATCAGCCACCGGCGGATCGAAGAAGGCCGCGCCGTTTTCAGTGATGTACAGCGGGATGTCGCCGTAGTGGTTCTTCACCCAGGTCAGCGTATCGGTCAGGCCTTGTTCGAACACTTCCCAACCGGTTTCGGTATAGGTACCCAGCGGCTGGCGCACCGCGCCGGCGCGCAACGGATAACTGTTGGTGGCCTCGGTCACGCTGCGCGTGTAGTAGTTGATGCCGAGGAAATCGATCGGCGATGAAATGAGTTCGAAATCTTCCGCCGGCCATTCCGGCCAGGCGTCGCCGAACACGTCGCGCAGTTCGGCTGGATACGATTTCTTGAATACCGGATCGAGGTACTGGCGATTCATGTAGGCGTGCGCGCGCTTCACTGCAGCGGCGTCTTCAGCCGATTCCGAGGCCGGGTACTTGGGTTCGAGATTCACAACAAGCCCGATCTCGTGCTTGCCCTCGCTGCGATACGCCTGCACGGCAGCGCCGTGTGCACGCATCAGGTGGTGCGAGGCGATCGGTGCCTCGTAACGGCTGCGATGGCCGGGCGCGAGCGCGCCATGCAGGTAACCGCCGTCGGTCACGACCCAGGGCTCGTTCAAGGTGACCCAGCGCTTCACACGGCCATCCAGCGCGCGGAACATCACGCGGCCGTAGTCGGCGAACCAGTCGGCGATATCGGGATTCAGCCAGCCGCCGCGGTCATCCAGCGCGGCCGGAAGATCCCAATGGAAAAGGGTCGCCAGCGGCGTGATGTCGTTGGCGAGCAATTCATCAACCAGCTGCGAATAGAAATCGACGCCCGCGGGATTAACGCGGCCCTTGCCGTCCGGCAGGATGCGCGACCAGCTGATGCTGAAGCGATAAGCCTTCAGGCCCAGTTCGCGCATCAGTCGCACATCGTCCTTGAAACGACGATAGTGGTCGCAGGCGAGGTCGCCGGTGTCGCCGTTGTGGGTCATGCCGGGCGTATGCGCGAAGCGCGTCCAGATGCTCGGCCCGGCGCCATCGGCCATCGGCGAGCCTTCGATCTGGTGGGCGGCGGTGGCGGCGCCCCACAGGAAGCCATCGGGAAAAACGGGTGGCTGGCTCAAATCAAATCCCCCATGGCAGCGTCGCCAAGATAGTATGTAAGCGTTTACATGGGCAGAATATCCCACTATTCCGTCGGTTGCATAGGCCATCGACGTTGCACCCGGGAGCAAAGATGGCCGCCGTTGAACTGGATCACATTCGCAAGGTTTATCCGAACGGCCAGGTGGCCGTCGCCGATGCCAGTTTCGAGGTGGCCGACGGCGAACTGCTGGTGCTGGTCGGGCCCTCGGGCTGCGGCAAGTCCACCCTGCTGCGGATGATTGCGGGGCTGGAGGCGATCAGCAGCGGCACGCTGTCCATCGGCGGCCGGGTGGTGAACGAAGTTTCCCCGAAGGACCGCGACATCGCGATGGTCTTCCAGAACTACGCGCTGTATCCGCACATGACTGTCGCCGAAAATCTCAGCTTCGGCCTGAAGCTGCGCGGCGAAGCCGGGCATGTCATCGCTGAACGGGTCGCCGAAGCGGCCGCGATGCTCGAGCTCGGGCCTTATCTCGATCGCAAGCCCGCCAACTTGTCCGGCGGCCAGCGCCAGCGTGTGGCCCTGGGCCGCGCCCTGGTGCGCAAGCCGCAGGTGTTCCTGCTGGACGAGCCGCTGTCCAACCTCGACGCCAAATTGCGCACCGCCATGCGTGTGGAAATCTCGCGCCTGCACCGGCGCCTTGGCGCCACCATGGTTTATGTCACTCACGACCAGATCGAGGCGATGACGCTCGGCCAGCGCATCGTGGTGCTGAAGGATGGCGTGATCCAGCAGATCGACACGCCGATGAATCTCTACGCACGGCCCGCCAACCTGTTCGTCGCCGGTTTCCTGGGCAGCCCGGGCATGAACATCCTGCATGGCACCCTGCGCCGCGACCCGGGGCTGGTGCTGGACATCGGCCAGGGCGCGCGGCTGCCGCTCGGCGATGCAAATATCGCACCTGAATGGATGGGCCGGGAAATTGCCGTGGGCATTCGCCCGGAACACCTGGTGCCCGCCGAAAACATGCAGGCTGCGGCGTTTTCACCCGAGGTGGAAGTGGTCGAGCCGGTTGGCAATGAAGTGTTCCTGTACCTGCGCTTCGGTGGCGCCGCGCTGGTCTCGCGCGTCCCGCCCAAGTTGCATGCGCTCAGCCCCGGCGATCGCCTGCCGCTGGCATTTGCGCGCGAGCAGTTGCACTTTTTCGACCCGACATCGGGACTGCGAATCGACCCGGCGGCCTGAACAGACGCACCGGCGCTGCGTGATACATTGTCACGAAGCCTGACAAGTATTTTCTCCATGCCGCCATCCATGAATTCTTATCTTCGTTGCAGCGCTGTTGCGCTGCTGGTCGTACTCGCCGGTTGCGCGCAACCCGTGAAGCCCGCGCCCGCACCGGTCGCGGCATCCGCTCCGGCACCCGCAGCGCCTGTCGCCCCAGCCGCGCCCGTAATGACGCCGGTTGCCGGCACAGCCGAAGCGCCGGCCGTGCCGCCGTCTGCCGAAAAGATCGATGCCTTCATCGCTGAAACCGCGAAATCCAGCGGCATGCCCGCCGAACAGATCCGCGACTGGCTCTCGCAGGCGCGCTACCAGCAAAGCATCATCAACGCGATCACGCGTCCGGCCGAAGGCAAGCCGTGGAAGGACTATCGGCCGATCTTCCTGACCGAAACCCGGATTTCGCAAGGCCGCACGTTTTACGCCGAACACCGCAGCGAGATCGAGAAAGTGTCGAAGGACACCGGCGTGCCCGGCGAAATCATCGTCGCGATCATCGGCGTGGAAACCAGTTACGGCCGCATCACCGGTAGCTTTCGGGTGCTCGATGCGCTGTACACGCTGGCCTTCTACTATCCGCGCCGCGAGGAATTTTTCCGCAGCGAACTGGGTCACCTGTTCGCCCTGGCGCGCGAGGAAAAGATCGACCTCGCCACGCTGAAAGGCAGCTACGCCGGCGCCATGGGCTGGGGCCAGTTCATGCCGTCCAGCTATCGCAATTACGCCAAGGACGGTGATGGCGACGGCCGCCGCGACCTGCTTGGCTCGACCCGCGATGCGTTCGCATCGATCGCCAATTATTTCATCGGTTATGGCTGGCATGTTGGCGAGCCGGTCTTCCTGCCGGCCACCGCCGATGCCGGCGCTGCGGCGTTCAAGCCCGATGATTTCACCGCGAAGTTCACCTTGGCCGACCTGGCTGCGCGCGGCTACCGTCCGGTGGATACCTTCGCGCCGAAGCTGCCGGTCACGCTGCTGACGCTGGAAGGCGCCGAAGGCACCGAGCAGTGGATCGGGTACCACAACTTCTACGTGATCACCCGCTACAACCGATCCCCGATGTATGCGATGGCGGTGTACCAGTTGTCGCAGGAAATTGCAGCCGGGCAGGGTGCTTCGCCTTGAGGTTGCCTGCCATACCGACGATGCTGATCGTCGTGCTCCTCGCCGCCTGCAGTCATTCGCCACCGCGTTCCACGAACTCGAACGCCGGCTCGCGCGAGGCTGCCTTCAGCGCGCGCGTGGAATCGCCGCGTCGCGACGGCGCCGAGCCCGCCAGGGTGATCAATCCCTGTGCGCCGACCCGCGAACATCGCGACAGCGATTACACCGCAGGCGGCCTGTATGCGCCGGGCGTGGCCGACGGCGGCCCGAGCTCGGCGATAGACATCAGCGGCTTGGTCGAACCCATACCTCGCGATGAACCGCGGGCGCGCCAGGGCAACCGGTCGCCGTACAAGGTGCTCGGCAAGAGTTACCACGTACTCGACAGTGCCAAGGGTTTCCGCGAACGCGGCCTGGCCTCGTGGTACGGCACGAAGTTCAACGGACGCGCCACCTCCAGCGGCGAGCTGTACGACATCTGCGCCTTCACCGCCGCACACAAGACGCTGCCGTTGCCGAGCTATGTGCGCGTCACCAATCTCGACAACGGGCGCAGCCTGGTCGTTCGCGTGAATGACCGCGGCCCTTTCCACGCCGGCCGGGTGATGGACTTGAGTTATGCAGCGGCCGTAAAGCTGGGCGTCGACCGCACGGGAACGGCGAGGGTGGAGCTTGAAGCGGTGGGGCCGGGCGACAGTGGTCCGCGAAATCGCGAAGCGGCAGTTGAAGCTCGCCCGGAGGCGGCTGCGGTCGGGGCGGGAAGTCGGCTGCGCGCCGGTGATAGGGCAATCATTCAGGCCGGCAGCTTCGGCGAAAAATCCAACGCGCGCCGGCTGGCCGACCGTCTTCAGGACGGTGGTGTGGGCGAGGTAGACGTGGACCACGCCGAAGTGGACGGCCGCGACGTCTGGCGGGTGCGAATCGGTCCCGTCGGCGCGGATGACATGGACGGCGTCCTGGCCCGCCTGCGTGGGCTGGGTGTTCTCAATCCGCGTGTTTTCAGCCAATAAGTCCGTAGAATTGGCTGCACTTTCCAGGCCGACCCCAGGCCCCAGCTTCCGGAGTTTCCCCTCGATGCGCTTTCCCCGATTGATGCTGGCTGCGCTGAGCGCGGCACTTGTTACCGTTGCCGCCGCACAGACCCCGACCCCCACGCCGCAACCCGACGCGCCCACCGCCACCGCCATGCCGGTACCGCCGCCGCCCGTGCCGACCGGCGCCAAGGCCTGGTTGCTGATGGATTTCGACACCGGGCAGATCCTGGCGGGCGAAAATATCGATGCACGCATGGAACCGGCCAGCATCACCAAGGTGATGACGTCCTATGTCGCCGCGGCGGAATCGAAGAACGGCAAGATCAAGCCCGACGACCTCGTCACCATCAGCGAACGCGCCTGGCGCGAGGGTGGCGCCGGCACTGATGGCAGCTACAGCGGGTTCGAGCTCAACAGCCGCGTGAAATTGAGCGACATCGAAAAAGGCCTGTCCGTGCAGTCGGGCAACGACGCCGCCATCGCCATCGCCGAGCACGTGGCCGGCAGCGCCGAAGCCTTCGCCTCGCTGATGAACCTCTATGCCAAGCGCATCGGCATGACCAACAGCAACTTCGTCAACGCGCACGGCCTGCCGGCGGAAAACCACTACACCACCGCGCGTGACCTGGCCTTGCTGGGCCGCGCGATGATCCGCGACTTCCCGGAAACCTACGCCTACAACAGCATCAAGGAATACACGGTCGGCACCATCACCCAGCACAACCGCAACGGCCTGCTGTGGCGCGAAGGCAGCGGCGTGGACGGCATCAAGACCGGGCACACGTCCACCGCGGGTTACTGCCTCCTGGCCTCGGCCAAGCGTGGCGACCAGCGTTTCGTTTCCGTGGTGATGGGCATTGACGCCAAGTCGCAGGGCGAGGGCTTCCGCCTGCGCGAGAACGGCAACCTCAACTTGCTTGAGTGGGGCTTCCGCTTCTTCGAATCGCACCAGCTCTATGCCGCGAATGCAAAAATCGCTACGCACAAAGTCTGGAAGGGCACCGTCAACCAGATCGACCTGGGCATCACCGCGCCGCTGGTGATTTCAGTTGAACGCGGTCGCTATTCGCAACTCAAGCCGACCATGGACGTGGCCAAGACGCTTATTGCCCCGATTACGAAAGGCCAGGTCATCGGCAAGCTGCGCGTAACGCTGGACGGCAAGCTCATCGCCGAACGCCCGCTGGTGGCATTGCAGGCCAGCGAGCAGGCCAACATCTTCAAGCGCCTGTGGCACAGCTTCCTGCTGTGGTGGAATTCTTGATTGAACGCGCGCCTGATTTGAATCCCCGCCGCCGGCGCTAGACCGGCGGCAGGAAGCCCAGGTCCGGCCGCGCAAAGCGGCCGACGTTGGGAATCACCAGCGGAATGTCACTGCTGGAAACGCCGTACCACTTGGCCAGCGTCGCAGCGTATTCGTCCACCGATGTCGAGGGTAGCAACTGGCCCTGCGCTTCCACGGAATTCGGACCGGCGATGTCCAGCGACGGGAAGCTGCCGTACAGGTCGCCGCCCAGCACCGAGCCGCCCATCGCGAAATGATGCGAGCCCCAGCCGTGGTCGGAGCCGCTGCCGTTGCTCTTGAGCGTGCGGCCGAAGTCCGATGCGGTGAAGGTAACGACCTTGTCCTGGATGCCCATGCGCACGGTGGCCGCGTAGAAGGCCGCCATGTGGTCGGCGACGATGCGCAGGCGGTCGCTGTGGTCGGCCAGGCTGTCGTGGTCGTCGAAGCCGCCCAGGCCAACGAAGAAGATCTGTCGCTTGTGGCCCAGGCGGTCGCGCGAATCGACCATGCGCGCCACCATCTCGAATCTCTGCTGCACATCCATGTAGTCCTCGACCAGTCCCGGGTCGAGGTCGGCCGGCACGCCGGTGAACAGGTCGGTGAAACTCTGTCCCGCGGCCAGCGAGGTGCGCATCAGGTCTTGCGCGGTAACGGCGCGGTTGTACACGCGCGAGGCCTGGCGCTCGAGCATGTTGCCCGTGCGCGGATCGGCGTTCAGCGAATTCATCGCGTTGCGACGGGTTGTGTTCCAGGACGACCAGAACTCGTTCGCGCCCGTATCGGAATTGATCGGGTAAGGCAGCACGGAGTTGCCGACCTGCCAGGCATTGTTGCCATTCAGTGAAACGCACATCGAAACCGCTGTCGATGTGTTCGCCGCGGCCAGCAGGTCGCCCATGCGCCCGGCCCAACCGGTCAGTGTCGTGTAGTTGGGCACGCCCAGTTGCCAGAAGCGCTGCTGGTCGGAATGCGAAAACAGTTGTGGCGGCAGTTCGATGGTCTTGGACTGGTATTGCGTGCGCGTGGTCGGATGCGCGAGCACGCCCACGTTGGGCAGGATCGCGACCTTGCCCTGGTCGTACAGCGCCTTCAGCCGCGACATCTCCGGCGGCAAGCCGACCTGTCGACCGTCGGTGATCGACGGCGTTACCAGCGGCAGCAATTCTTCGCGCAGGCGGGTGATGCCGAGCGGTCGCGTCAGCGAGCCCTCGCGCCCCATCACGTAAGAGTTGTAACCGGTCTGGTCCGACGGAATCAGCGTGTTGCCGTTGTCGTTGCCGCCAAACATGAAGAAACACACCAGCGCCTTGTAGTCGGTGGGCAGCGCCGTGGCTGACATCGTGGCCGCCGCTGCAAGCGAATTGAGGCTGAAGCCGAAGCTGCCCAGCGCGCCCATGCCGGCCACGCCCGCGGCAGACATCAGGAACTGGCGACGCGAGCGCAGCGATTTCTCTTCGTCCAGCAGGCGCTGGATGTCCTTGTTGCCGGGCAAGTTCATTTCTGCACCTTGTAGTCGGGCGCGATTTCAAAAAGCATGATGGCCATCTTCACCCGGTCTTTTGGGCTATTCACCGACACCCGGCCCACCGCATCCACGATGATGGTGCGCGATGCCGCCGACAGGCGGCTGCCGGTCAGCAGCAGGCTCAGCTTGTCCACCAGCGCGCCGGGGTTGCCGGCCAGCGACTCCAGCGCGGCGTAGTTGTGCCGATAGCCGGTAGCGCCGTCCACTTCCGTCATCACGAAGTATTCGATGAAGTTGTAGCTGTCCACGACCGTGCCTTCATGCAGGATCTGGAACTCGGGGCCGTACACCACGTTCTGGGACATCTCGCCGGGCGGCAGGAAATTCGGGCTGTAGAAATTGAATACGCTGGGCGAGCTGAGCGGGCGCTGCTGGAACACCGACTCCATCCACCAGACATTGAAATCGAAGCGGCCATCGCTGGGCGGCGTGGTGAACACGCGGAAATACTGGGCCAGCATCTGCACCGGCTCGCGCAGGCGTCCTGCGGTTTGCGTCTGCGTCTGGGTCACGTCGCGCGCCTCGGTGTCGAGCAACACCGCGCGGATCACCGCCTGCATGTCGCCGCGCACGCCGCTGCCGTTGTTGGCGAAGGCCGCTGCCACGCGACCCACGTATTGCGGCGACGGATTGGACTTCACCAGGCGCTGGATCAATTGCCGGCCGATGAAGGGACCGGTATTGGGATGGTTGAACAAAGTATCGAGCGCTATTTTCAGGTCGTTGCGCGCGGTGCCGCCGGACGGAATCACCACGCCGTTGACGATGGCCTTCTGCGCGGTGGAGTGGTAGGCCTCCAAGGGCAGCATCTGTGCTGTGATATCTGTGTAGTTGCGGTAATAGCCCGATCGCGCCGAGTCGAAGCAATACCAGGATTCCGTGGCGGGGTTGCAGTTGGCGTAAGTCCAACCGGTCAGCACCTTCGCCATGCCGCGGATGTCTTCCTGGCCGTAGGTGGGGATGGGCTTGCCCAGTCCGTCCAGCATGCGCGTGCCATCGGCGTTGAGCTTCCACAGCCCGATGCTGAAAAGCTGCATCACCTCGCGTGCGTAGTTTTCATCCGGCAAGCGTCCGGTCGCCAGGTCTTCCTTCTTGTTGCCGATGTGCGACAGCCAATAGCCCATCGTCGGTGACAGCGTCACTTCTTCCAGTAGCGTGCGGTAGTTGCCGAAGGCGTTGGCAGCCAGCAGGTCGTAGTAGGACGCGTTGCGGATGGTATTGACGTCGCCCACCACGAAGATCTGGCTGAGCCCCCAGGTAACCCGCTGCCGCAGCTGGTCCGGCCCGGTGATTGCCTGCTTCCAGAACGATTCCACGGCGTGCTGGTTGGTGAAGTCGTCGATGTTCACGCCCTGCGACTTCAGGGCGAGCACGTGCGAGTAGTGCGAGGCGCGCGGCAGCGTGAACTGGTTGTTGATCCAGTTGCTGTAGCTGCTCGAGGTCAACGCCATCGCCTCGACTTCGGTCGGGCCGAACGTGGCCTGGTTGAGGAAGCGCGACGCTTCGCCGATCGTGATGCCGGGCTTGACCGGCTTGCCCGGGTTGCTCCTGTTGGCCGTCACCTGGCTGGGCGAGGTGGACGTGGCAGGCGGGCGAGCCCCCTCGGTGGCCTCGATGACTCTTTCGTAGTTCGCCGCCAGCGTGGCCAACGCCACCAGGCCCAAGGCAAACATCCAGGTTCGGGGGGCAGACATGGACGTAGCCTTCGCGCGGGTTAAGGGGTCGGGTAGTGCATCCGTACTATCCAATGCAAACCCTGCTCAGGTTGTGACCTGCTTCAAATATTAGCAAGTCCCATCGTTCTAATAGACAACCACACTGCGGATTGACTCGCCCCGGTGCATCAGGTCGAAGGCCTCGTTGATCCTGTCCAGCGGCATCGTGTGGGTGATCAGCGAGTCGATGTCGATCTTGCCGTCCATGTACCAGTCCACGATCTTGGGCACGTCGGTACGGCCGCGGGCGCCGCCAAAGGCGCTTCCGCGCCAGTTGCGGCCGGTCACCAGCTGGAACGGGCGCGTTGAAATCTCGGCCCCGGCCTCGGCCACGCCGATGATCACGCTGGTGCCCCAGCCCTTGTGGCAGCACTCCAGTGCCTGGCGCATCACCTGGGTATTGCCGATGCACTCGAAGCTGTAGTCCGCGCCGCCCCGGGTCAAGTTGACCAGATAAGGCACGAGGTCGCCGTCCACTTCCGACGGATTTACAAAATGGGTCATTCCGAATTTTTCCGCCATCGCGCGGCGGCCGGGATTCAAGTCGACGCCCACGATCATGTCCGCGCCGGCCAGGCGCGCGCCCTGCACGACATTCAAGCCGATGCCGCCCAGTCCGAACACCACCACCTTCGAACCGGGTTCTACTTTCGCCGTGTAGATCACCGCGCCAATGCCTGTGGTGACGCCGCAGCCGATGTAGCAAACCTTGTCGAACGGTGCGTCTTCGCGAATCTTAGCCAGCGCAATTTCAGGCACGACGGTGTACTGGGCAAAGGTGGACGTGCCCATGTAGTGGTGCAGCTTCTTTCCGTTGATGGAAAAACGGCTGCTGCCATCCGGCATCAGGCCCTGGCCCTGCGTGCTGCGAATGGCCTGGCACAGGTTCGTCTTGGGATTGAGGCAGTACTCGCACTCGCGGCATTCGGGCGTGTACAGCGGAATGACATGGTCGCCCGGCTTCAGCGATTTCACGCCAGCGCCGACTTCGATCACGACCCCGGCGCCTTCATGGCCGAGGATGGTCGGGAACAAACCTTCAGGGTCCGCGCCGGACAGCGTGTAGGCGTCGGTATGGCAGACGCCCGTGGCCTTGATCTCGACCAGCACTTCACCGGCCTTCGGGCCTTCCAGGTCCACGTTTTCGATGACCAGCGGAGCGCCGGACTGATAGGCGACGGCGGCACGGACTTTCATGGCGGACTCCGGAACAAGTGATCGCGAAATTCTAGCAAAAGCCGGCTCAGCGAATAGTGACTGCGGCCAGGATGCACGTACCAAGAATCAGGGAAACTATTGCAACCAACCCAAGGTATCGAACGGCGTGGGGCACGGCCACTTCTGCGAATCGCTGATGCCATTGCCATGGAACCAGGAACAGACAGGCCGTGGTTCCCACGAGCAGCCATCCGAACACGGCCAATGGCGCACCAAATACCAGCCTCGGCGCTTCCACGACGAACGCGAAACCTGCCAGCAGGCGCAACAGGAGTTCGAAGTAGTGCGTGCGTGCGGATGTGGCGAATCCCAGCAGGAAGCGTGACGCCCGGGCCGGTCGTATCAGCGAAAGCGCCCCTAGACCGAACAGGTAGAGGCCTGAAACAACGACGATTGCGGTGGCGAGCATGCTGAGCATCTATTGCAGTACCCGCGATCCTGCGAGCGAGTCCCAGACCTGCACCAGGCCAGCCAGATGCAGCAGTCCGATGCCCAGGCAAATCGCGGCACTCCACAGCCAGAAGGACATGCTGTTGCCCGGAAAATGCGGGATCAGCAGGAAAAACAGCAACCCGCGAAGCAGGTACACGGCAGTGATCGCGCCCAGGATGAGTCGCAAGAAGGGCAGGCGTGGAATCACGCCGGCGCCCGACAGCGCGTAAGCGGACCATCCCAGCAACACGGCCGCCACCAGCAAGGTGACGCGGGTGGGTCGCGACGAGCCTGCCTCGACCAACTGCACCATCTTCTCGCCGGCACCGAAGAAGCGGTACCACGACGCGCCGAAAACGATGCAGCCGATATGCGCAAGCGCGGCTAGGGCGCTGAGCGCGCCGCCGGCGATCAGGTAATAGTTGGTCGGCATGGCATCAGTCCTGGTTGCGGCGCTCGTTCGGCGTGATGTGCGTGATGGCGCCGTCGCCATACGAGCGAAGCACCTGCGACACCACGATGTGATAACCCTGGTACCAGCGCGCGTACTGGCGCTTCGCTTCCTGGTGCGCGGGATGCGACGAAAAGGTCTTCAAGGTTTCCAGGTCGGACCAGAAATAAGTGACGTTGCGAAGCGAGCCGCTGGTGGACTGCCACGAATCCACGCCCAGGAAGCCAGGCAGCGATTTCGCGACGGCATCGATGATGTCGTTAAGTCTATGGAACTCGTCGTCGTATTGGCCGGGTTCGAAAATAAAGGCGGCGCTGTACATGGTTTGCCTACTGCAGGGGGTTGGGATGGGAGGCTACGGCTTTCTTCGGCGCCTTGCGCGTCCAGGCACAGTGCAACAGTCTTTGTATCGAAGCAGGTTTCGCGTTTGCCAGAACGATCCGAAGGCCGACGGCGGCTTCGCCCCAGAACAACTTCTGGCACGCCTCTGGCGCCAGGGCGAGCGCGTGTTCGCGTTCGACCTCGTCCACGAACACATGCAAGTGCAAGCCATCCGGCGGCACGGTGGCGTAGATCTTGCCGCCGACGCGGAACGACGAGTATTTGTGGTGTGGCGCTTCGACCGTACCCGGCAGCGACATCGCGAAACGCCGGGCCTGGTCGATGTTCACGCGCGCGGCTTGATACTGGTGGGCAATTCCACGTAGTCGTCGGTCTTTTCCAGTGAATTCATCGCCGCCAACAAGGCCGGCGGCGGTGCGATCAGCTTGCGCGCATCCAGATCGAGCCAGCCTCCGGTGCTGGTGACGCGCGCGGCGAGCTTTCCATCCGGCCGGAAGATTTCGTGCCGAAGCAGGAACCGGCTGCCATCCGGCGAATGGCCCGCAAGCGCATAGGTCACCTCGATGTGCTGCTGCAGTCCGACCTCGCTGAAGTATTCGACCTCGTCCTTCTTTACCACGGGTCCGATGCGCAAGCGCACGAACTCTTCCATCGGGAAGCCGTGTTCCTTCAGGAACATCTGCCGGACGTTGGCCGTCTTGTCGAGGTAAGCGGTGTTCTGCATGTGCGAGTTGAAGTCCATGTCGCCCCAGCCTGCGTAGAGAGTCTTCGTGTACATGGCCTTATTCCTGCAATTTGCCAAGCGTGATTGATTCAATGCTACTGCGGAGCGATGCCGTCGGAAAACTCCAGGATTGCAAACAGGGCTTGCCTCAAGGAAGGGCACTCCAAGGGCAGGGCTGGTGTCAGCCTAGGGTGTAAAGGTAATTTCCGTTTCGCCGGCGCCAGTGAACGGTGCGCCATTCTTGTCCAACGGGATCGTCTTCCATTTGAGGACAGACTCGACCGCCGCCTTGTCCAGGTTCTTGTTGCCGCTGGACGTCTTGACCTGGGCGCCATTGATATTTCCGTCAGCACCTAGGGTGAACGAAACCACCGTTGTTCCGCCGATCCGCCGGCGCAATTCCTTCGGCGGATACACGGGAGGCAGGTTGGCGGGCGGCGGGATGCGCTTGCCGTCCTGGTAGTACTTCGTTGGGCCGAGCTGTCCTTCCTGCCGCGTCGCCAGGGCCGACGCAGGCGCGAAAGTGACCACGGCGACCGCCGCCATCGAGAGAATTCTAGGGATCATCGAATCACACTCCTGTTGGCGCAACAATCGAGCAGGCGCGACTGTCCACGTCCACCTGCAACTTGATGTACTCGAAGGGCGTGCCGCCGGCGTGGGGCAGCGGTACCCACCACGACGCCCAGCCGGTCTTGGAGCGCATCATCGTGACGGGCACCTTGGTCAGCACGCAATCGCCGACCTTGAACGTGGCAGTTCGTGTGCGGGCCGCCCAGCCCGAAGACCACTGGGAGTAGTCGGAATAACAGGCCGAATACGCGCCGCCGCCTGCACCCTGGAATGACGAGCAGTCACCCAGCGTCGGATGCTTGGCGCTCAGGTAGCCATACGGCTCGACCGATCTGGCGACGGCAAGCAGCGAGCCCTTCGCATCGAACAATTCCAGCGTCGCGTGGTGCGGCGTGTCGTAGGCCAGGTTGTTCGCGGCGAGGCCATGGTCGTGGATCTGGAAATCCAGATAGGCGTGC